>JAWVZQ010000183.1:0-5119 GCA_033722095.1 Wenzhouxiangellaceae bacterium
AAGGCACGAGGAGTAGCCCAACGGCTACGCCCGTTGGGGCGAGAACGAGAACATCTCCAGGCGCCCGAGTGCCGGCGAAACCGATTGCCGTTCGCGGCTCGCGACCGATCACCCAACACTCATTCGAAGGGGTAGCCCGTGGGCGACTGTCCGTACCTCGTTCCAGGTTCCTCCGATTTCCTTGGCGCCTTCGCGTCTTCGCGTCCATCCTCTAGGTTGTTCGCCTTTCGGATTCATCCCAAGGGCGTAGCCCCTGGGCTACGACGTCGGGCCAGGCCGGACCTTGCCGCCGCCGTCGCGCGAGGCCGACCCGGACCGGGCACAATGCCCCGATGCACCCGCACGCCGCCCTGCCCCGATGAATGCCCTGGCCGCCGCCCGGGCGCACTTCCCCGATCGCCACCGGCGGCGTCCGCTGCTGGCCCTTGCGCTGCCGATCATCGGCGGCATGGCCTCGCAGAACGTGCTGAACCTCGTCGACATCGGCATGGTGGGCCGGCTGGGCACGACGGCGCTGGCCGCCACGGGGCTGGGCTCGTTCGCGAACTGGCTGTCGATGGCGTTCATCCTCGGCCTCGCCACGGGCGTCCAGGCGATCTGCGCACGCCGCGTCGGCGAGGCCTCCCACGGCGAGATCGCCGTGCCGCTGAACGGCGGCCTCATGCTGTCGCTGGTACTCGGTGCGCCGCTGGCGGCCGTCATCATCGGCTTCGCACCCGAACTGCTGGCCTGGATCAACCCGGATCCCGAGGTCGTCGAGGAAGCCGCACCGTACCTGCAGGTCCGCCTGCTCGCGCTCGTCGCCGTGGGCATGAACTTCTCGTTCCGCGGCTACTGGTCGGCCGTGCACCGGACGGGGCTGTACCTGACCACGCTCGTGGTCATGCACGCGATCAACATCTTCCTGAACTGGGTGCTCATCTTCGGCAACCTCGGCGCGCCGGCCATGGGCGTGACGGGCGCCGGGCTGGCCACCACGCTGTCGGTCTGGATCGGCCTGCTGATCTACGTCGGCTTCGGGCTGCGCTTCGCGCGCGACGAGGGCTTCCTGCATCGCCTGCCGTCGGTCGAGACGCTGAAGCGCCAGTTGAAGCTGTCACTGCCCTCGAGCTTCCAGCAACTGTTCTTCGCCGGCGGCATGATGGCGCTCATCGTCATCATCGGGCTCGTCGGCACGCGCGAGCTGGCCGCCGTCAACGTGCTGCTGACGCTGGGGCTCGTCATCATCCTGCCGGCGATCGCGCTGGGCCTGGCCACGGCCACGCTCGTCGGCAACGCGCTGGGCCGGCGCGACCCCGCCGACGCCCGCAACTGGGGCTGGGAGGCCGCGCTGTTCTCGGGCGCCATCGGCGCCGCCATGGGCCTGCTCGTCATCGTGTTCGCCCGCCCCATCCTCTCGATCTTCCTGACCGACCCGGCGACGCTGGAACTCGCGGTCTGGCCGATGCGCCTCTCGGGACTCGTGATCGGCATCGACACGGCCGGACTCGTACTCATGCACGCGCTGCTCGGGGCCGGTGCGACCGGACGCGTCATGCGCATCTCGGTGATCAGCCAGTGGGCGATCTTCCTGCCGCTGGCGGCTCTGGCCGGCCCCGTGCTCGGCGCCGGCCTCATGACGATCTGGGTCCTGCAGGCCCTGCACCGCTCCGGCCAGGCACTGTGGTTCGCGCTGGCCTGGCAGCGCGGCGGCTGGGAGGACATCAAGCTCTGAACCCGCGTCGCCGTAGCGGCTAGACTTGCAGGCTGCTCGAACCCGGCCCGGAGCGCATGACCCACCTGATCGGAATCTTCGGCATCGTCGCGCTGCTGGGTATCGCCTGGCTGGCCTCGGCGCACCGCCGCCACATCCAGTGGCAGACCATCGTCGTCGGCGTGCTGCTGCAGCTCGCGCTGGCCATCTTCGTGCTCTGGGTTCCTTTCGGCCGCACGGTCTTCGAGACGCTCGGCGGCCTGTTCGTCACCCTGATCGGCTACACCCAGGCCGGATCGAGCTTCATCTTCGGCGACCTGGCCGACTCCGGCGAATTCGGCTTCATCTTCGCGTTCCAGGTCCTGCCGACCATCATCTTCTTCGCCTCGCTCATGACCTGCCTGTACCACCTCGGCATCATGCAGAAGCTCGTCGAGATCATGGCCTGGGTCATGACGCGCTTCATGAAGGTCTCGGGCTCGGAGTCGCTGGCCACGGCCGCCAACGTCTTCGTCGGCCAGACCGAGGCGCCGCTCGTGGTCAAGCCGTTCATCGCCGGCATGACCCGCTCGGAGCTGTTCGCACTCATGACCGGCGGCATGGCGACGATCGCCGGCGGCGTGCTGGCTGCCTACGTGCTGCTGCTCGGCGGGCCGGACCCGGAGTCGCAGGCCTATTTCGCCAAGCACCTGATCTCGGCATCGATCATGGCTGCGCCGGCCGCGCTGTTCGTCGCCAAGCTCATCCTGCCCGAGCGCGAGCCGTCGGAGACGATGGGCCTCGTGAAGACGACGATCAAGCGCGAGCACAGCAACCTCATCGAGGCCGCGGCGGGCGGCGCCGGCGAAGGCCTGAAGCTGGCCCTCAACGTCGGCGCGATGCTGCTGGCCTTCCTGGCCCTGATCGCGCTCGTCAACGGCCCCCTCGGCTGGTTCGGCGAAGTCACGGGGCTCGAGGGACTCGTGGGCCAGCCCATCGACCTGGCGCTGCTGCTGGGCTGGATCTGCGCACCGCTGGCCTTCCTCGTCGGCGTCCCGCTCGACGAGGCCGTCACGGTCGGCGGCCTGATCGGCCAGAAGATCGTCGCCAACGAGTTCGTCGCCTACGTCTCGCTGACCGAGATCCAGGGCGAGCTGTCCGACCGATCGGTACTGATCGCCACCTACGCGCTGTGCGGTTTCGCGAACTTCTCGTCGATCGCGATCCAGCTCGGCGGCATCGGCGGCATCGCACCGTCCCGCCGCCCCGACATCGCCCAGCTCGGCCTGCGCGCCATCCTGGGCGGCACGATCGTTTCCCTGCTCAACGCGGCCTGGGCCGGCCTGCTGATCTGAGCCGGTCGTGAAGCGCCTGGCCGCCCTCTTCGTCGGACTGGCGATCGCCGTCCTCGCCGCGGTCGCGGCATGGCTGGCCTTTTCGCCGCACGGTGCCGGCCAGCCCCCGGCCGAGGTCGGCGACGTGCTGTTCGTGACCACGCGCGCCGAGAACGACGACAAGGCACCCGCCGAGCGCTTCGACGGTCGGCGCGGATCGGTGTCCCGGGGACGCTGCAGCGTCGGCTACCGGCCGCTGCCGCTGGCCGAGCGCATCGCCGGCGAGGTGGAATTCTGGGTGCCCACCGACCTGCAGGACGTCCGCGACGTCGCCCTGCTCGACCGCCCGGCCTTCGAGGCGGCGATCGGAGAGCGCGCCCGGGGACCGATCGTGCTCTTCGTCCACGGCTATTCCTACGGGTTCGACAGGACCTGCCGGATGGGCGCGGACCTGCAGCGCATGCTCGGCGAGGAAGCCACGGTCGTGATGTTCTCCTGGCCGTCGGATGCCAATCCCGTCGACTACGTCGCCGACCAGGTCGACATGGAATGGAGCGTTCCGGAACTGGCCGACCTGCTCGCCGAACTGGCCGGGCGCGACGACGGCAGGAAACTGAAGCTGCTCGCCCATTCGCTGGGCACGCGCGGCGTGCTCTTCGCGCTGGACCTGCTCGCGCTGCGCGGCGACGACGGACCGGCCGCCGAACACCTCGTGCTGCTGGCGCCCGACTACGACCGCCAGGCGTTCATCGACCAGTGGCCGCGATTCCGCCACCGCGCGGACCGGGTCACGCTCTATGCCTCGTCCAACGACACGCCGTTGAAGGTCTCGGCCGCACTGCACGATCATCCGCGGCTGGGCCAGGCCGGCGAACACCTCGTCGTGCTCGACGGCATGACCACGATCGACGTCTCCGCACTCGGGCGCGTGCGGCCGAGCGGGCACGAGTACTTCTTCTACGACCCGGCCGTGGCCGCGGACCTCGCCGAATCGCTGCTCCACGGAACTCCGGCCGAGAAGCGGAGCAATATCCGCTCGCGGACGCTCGACGGCCGACCTTACTGGGCGCTGCTGCCGCCCGAATCGGCCACGAAGTAGCCGATCATCTCCTTCAACGCCCGGCGGCTGCCGTCGAGCGCCTCGGAATCGGGCAGCCAGCGGATCAGTCCCGGGGGGTCGTCGCCGACCTCGTGGTCGGTCGCGACCGGGATGACCTCGACGCCGGGAATCTCGAAGCGAGCCAGCGCCCGCCGCATGTGCAGCGCCGAGGTGACGAGCAGGATGCTGCGCGCCCCGCGCGTGCGCAGCACGGCCTCGGTGGCCGCGGCGTTCTCGCGCGTGTCGAGGCTGTCGGGTTCGAGCAGGATGCGGCCCGGCGGCACGCCGAGATCGCCGAGGAAGCGCACGGCGGCCTCGGCCTCGCTGCCGCGGGCATCCCGCCACGGCAGCGCGCCGCCGGAGACGACGATCTCGGGCGCCTTGCCGGCATGCCAGAGCCGCGCGGCATGCCAGTAGCGGTCCGCGGCCCGGCCGAGGTCGGGAAGCGGGCTTCGCGAGTCGGGAGGATTCAGTCCGCCGCCGAGCACGACGATGGCGTCGGCGTTCGGCACCTCCTCGACGGGGCGCGGCGGAAACTCGCTCTCGAGGCGATGCCTCAACCAGTCCGAGACCGCCGGCGTGGCCAGCAGCCACAGCCCGACCAGCGAGACGAGCACGAGCGCCTTGCCGCCGCGCCATTCGCGCCAGGCCAGGAACAACCCGAGCAACGCGAGCAGGATCAGTCCGCCGGGTGGCAACGCGATCGACAGCAGCAATTTCTGCAGGTATTCCATGGTGCGGGTCTCGAATGCCTCGTCCAGAGGATAAGCCGAAAAGCCGTGCCCGGGCGAAACCAGCGCCACGGATGGACTGGGTGCCACCGAGTAGCCCAAGGGCTACGCCCCTTGGGGCAGACCCGAAACCCGGGAAATCCCCAGAGGATGGACGCAAAGGCGCCAGGGAGCGAAGGCCGCGAAGAAATGAGGGAAATCCCTGAACGGGGCAATGAAGTCGTAGCCCAAGGGCCGCGCCCCTTGGGTGAGCGGTCGCAGACCGCGAATGGCTGTTCGATCG
>JAWVZQ010000184.1:0-5115 GCA_033722095.1 Wenzhouxiangellaceae bacterium
GCAAGAGTGGCGCCGGGTACGCCTCGGTGCAGGTGCCCATCTCGTGCCGGCACTGCGAGCACCCCCACTGCATGAAGGACTGCCCCGTCGACGCGATCCACCGCGCGCGCAGCGGCGAGGTGTTCATCGACGACTCGTGCATCGGCTGCGGGAACTGCGAGACGAACTGTCCCTACGACGCCATACACATGGCGCCGAAGCAGCGCAGGTCCGGCAGCCTGCTTTCCTGGCTGCTCATGGGGCTCGGCCCGGCGCCGGGCGAGGAGCGGTCCGAGCAGGAGAAGAAGAAGGCGAAGGACGAGTCCGGGTCGGTCGCCGTCAAGTGTGACGGCTGCATGGACCTCAAGGGCGGCCCGGCCTGCGTGCGCGCCTGCCCGACGGGCGCGGCGATCCGCATCGGCCCGGAGCGATTTCCCGAACTGATCATGAAGCGCTGACGGCGTGCATCAGAATCTCCTGCAATATCGGCGCAGCCGCTACCTCTGGGTGGCGGTCGCGCTGCTCGTCGCCAGCATCGTCCTCTACCTGACGCAGGACGGCGACCTGCCGCCCAACGGCGGCAGTTGGCAGGGCTACACGCTCGGCATCGTGGGCGCGCTGCTCATCGTCTGGCTGTCGCTGCTCGGAATCCGCAAGCGCAGCTACCGCTCGACGATGGGCACCGTCGAAGGCTGGACCTCGGCGCACGTCTATCTCGGCGCCGGCCTGCTCGTCATCGCGACCTTGCACAGCGCGTTCCAGTTCGGCTTCAACGTCCACACGCTGCTCTACGTGCTCATGGTCGGCGTGATCCTCAGCGGCTTCTTCGGCCTGTTCGTCTACATGAGCTATCCACGGCGACTGGCGCGCGTGCGTTCAGGCCGGCGACGCAAGGACTGGCTCACCGAACTCAACGGGATCGACGTCAGGATCCACGACCTCGCGAAGCGCTGCAGCGCCAGGACGCTGGCCGTCGTCGAGAGCGCGCTGGACCGCACGCGGCTGGGCGGGGGCGTCTTCGCGCAGCTGACGGGCCGGGACCGCTCGCTGGTCGCCGACCCGGATCGCGACCGCGGCGAGTCGAAGCTCGTCGCCAATCCCGACCAGGAGGTCGTCATCGACCATCTCTCGGCGAGCATCCCGAGGGCCCGCAAGCGCGAGGAGGCGCTCGTCCTGCAGGAACTGCTGGGACTGTTCGGGCGCCGCCGGACCGTGCTTCGCCGCCTGCGCCAGGACATCCGCCTGCAGGGCTGGATGTGGATCTGGCTGTTCTTCCACGTGCCGCTGACGGTGGCCGTGCTGGCCGCCCTGGTCGTGCACGTTCTCGCCGTCTTCGTCTACTGGTAGGCGCGCATGCAGACGCTGATCCGGCACATCCACAAGGACCGCAAGGGTCGCGAGGCACTCGACGAGCGCGTGATCGGCGAGTCCGTGATCACGGTCGGCCACGGTGGCGACCAGTCCATCCAGCTGCGCGACCCGGCCGTCGCCCGGCGCCACCTCGAACTGCGCCCGTCCCCGGACGGCAGATTCCGCTACCGCGCCGTGGGCGGTGCCGAGCCCGTCTCGGGCGGCAAGGCGAGCAGCCGGGGAATCCTCGAGCCCGGAGATCGTCTCGAACTCGGGGAACAGGCCATTGCCGTCGGCGAGCCCGAGGCCGGTTTCGACGCCGTGCTCGAGATCGTCACCGTCGAGCGCGAGGAACAGGTCGGTGCGGCCACGCACCATCGCATCAGCCTCGCCCAGACGCGCCTGAGCATGCGGCGCCCGTCCTGGATCCTGCTTGTCGCGGTGCTGCTGCTTTTCCTCGGCGTGCCGCTGGCCGGATACTTCTGGCCCGACCTCGGCGACGAACTGCGGGAGAATCCGCTGCTGCCCTCGGATCACGTCTGGTCTTCGGGACCGCTGGCCAGCGTTCACCACACGCCCGAGATCGGCCTCGACTGCCAGGCCTGCCATCTGAACCTCTTCGAGCGCGCGCCCGACCGGGGCTGCCTGGACTGCCATGCCGCCGTGTCGGCCCATGTGGACCGGGCCCAAGTCTCGGTGCCGATGCTCGAGACCATGCGCTGCGCCTCGTGTCACCGGGAACACCTCGAGCCCGCGCGTCTCGTGCGCGACGATGCCGGGCTCTGCGTCGACTGCCACCGTGCGCCCGGCGAGCTGGCCGTGGCCCTCGGCGAGCAGCCGCTGCCCGATCCCGTTTCGGGCTTCTCGCAGGCCAGCCATCCCGAGTTCCGGCTCGCGCTGCTGAGGCTCGAACCGGCCGGCGACTGGCGCATGGAGCGCGTGCCGCAGTCGAACTCGAGGGTCGTGGAGACCTCGAACCTCAAATTCCCGCACGACCTGCACCTGGACCCCACCAAGGTCGAGTCGCTGAGCACCGGTGAGCCGCTGGACTGCGCCAGCTGCCATGCGCTCGGCGAGGATGGTGAGCATTTCGAGACGCTGAGCATGGAAGCCGCCTGCCAGGATTGCCACTCGCTGTCGTTCGACGACGACTTCCCGCGCAAGCAGCTGCCGCACGGCGACGTCGAATCGGTGCTCGTCGCGCTCGAGGAACATTACATCCGCAAGTACGCCGACCCGGATCTTCGAGGCGGCATGCGCGAGCGAGGCCGCCGCCGTCCCGGGCGCTCGGAGAGCGCCGAGTCCTGCGAGGGCACGGCGCTGGAATGCGGACGCCGCCAGGCGCTGCAGGAGGCCATGAACCAGTTCTCGCGGTCGGGCTGCGTGACCTGCCACGAAGTGAGTGCGGACGCGTCGCGACCCTACCTCGAGCGCTGGAGCGTGCAGCCGGTCCGGCTCGTCGACGACTGGTACCCTTATTCGGGTTTCGACCACGAGGTACACCTCACGCGCAGCCGCACGCGCATGGACGGCGAGGCCGCCTGCGGGTCCTGCCACGCCGCGAAGGATTCGTCGACGAGCGAGGACGTGCTGATCCCCGGCCTCGACAACTGCCTTCAGTGCCACGGGCCGAGCGACGCGCACGAGACCACCGTGGCCCTGAGCTGCCGCGGCTGCCACGATTTCCACCTGCCGTTCCGCGGCGCGATGAAGGATCCCGACGCCGCCCGGGATGCCGCGCTCGGCGGAACGGTCTCCCAAATCGAGCGAGGGACCGACCATGACTGAGTCACCCGGCGCGATCCGGCGCGCCATCTTCACGCTCCTCTTGCTGCTGTCGGCACCGCTGCTCGCCGACGGCACGTTTTCCACCGACCGCTACCTGGGCCGGCTCGAGCTCCTGGAACCCCGGCTCTGCCGCGATTGCGCGCGCACGATTCCGGCTCCGGACACGAACCACACGGTCGAAGGGCCGCGACTCACGGGCGCCGACATCCGGGCCGTCATTGCCCGGGCCGTTCACCAGGCGCAGGCGCTGGACGCCGTCGCAACGGTCGCCGTGACCGACCGGGTCGGCAACGTGCTGGCCGTCTACCGCATGGCCGGTGCCAACCCCGACGTCCGCCTCGCCACGACCGATCCCGGCGAGACGCCCATCGACGGAGGACTGGAGGGAATCGTGCTGCCGGCCGCCGTCGGCGGCGACGCACTGGCCGCCATCGCCAAGGCCGTGACCGGGGCCTATCTTTCGACCAGCGACGGCAACGCGTTCACGACGCGCACGGCCAACCAGATCGTCCAGGAGCACTTCAATCCCGGCGAGTTCAACCAGCCGTCGGGACCGCTGTTCGGCGTGCAGTTCAGCCAGCTGGCCTGCTCGGACTTCACGCTCGCCTTCGCCGGCGGCGCCCCGACGCCGGGGCCCAAGCGCTCGCCGCTGGGCCTGTCGGCCGATCCGGGCGGACTGCCGCTGTACAAGGAAGACACGCTGGTCGGGGGCGTCGGCGTGATGGCCGACGGCGAATACGGCATCGACCGCAACATCCTCGACTTCGATCGCGACGTCGACGAGATGATCGCGCTGGCCGCGACCTTCGGCTTCGTCCCGCCGGAGGACATCCGCTCGGACCGGATCACGGTCGAGGGCAAGACGCTGCGATTCACCGACATCGAGTTCCGCCGCCTGGCCGCCGACCCGGCCTCGGCGCCGGCCTTCTCGACGCTCGGCCCCGGCGACGGCGGGCTGATCCCGGTTCCCGGCTACAGCGACGGCACCATCCGCGACGGCACCGTGTTCGGTTCGACCCGGTCGGGCGTGCGCAGCGCCGACGAGAACGTGTTCCCGGGCCGGGACGCGTTCGTGTTCGTCGACAGCGCGGACCAGAACCGATTTCCTCCACGGGCCGGCACCGACGCCTCGGCGCTGACGGCCGAGGAAGTCCGCGTCATCCTCGACTAGGCGCTCGGCGTGGCCAACGAGGCGCGCGCCCAGATCCGTCGGCCGCTGGGCAGCCAGGCCCGGGTCACGGTATCGGTCGTGGATTCCAACGGCGTCGTGCTCGGGATGGCACGAAACCGCGATGCGCCGATCTTCGGCTCCGACGTCTCGCTGCAGAAGGCCCGGACGGCCGCCTTCTTCTCGTCGACGGGCGCGGCCGCGTTCCTCGAAAACGTCGCCGAGCCCACGGTCTATCTCGACGCCAGCCTGGCACCGCGCCGGTTCGTGGAGATCCCCGGCTACGTGGCCGCGGCCCGCAACTTCGTCGGGCCCGGCGCGCTGTCGGACGGTACGGCGTTCTCGGATCGGGCGGGCGGAAATCTCTCGCGGCCCTTCTTTCCCGACGGCATCCTCGGCACCGACGCCGGGCCGTTCAGCAAGCCCGAGGGCAATTGGAGCGTGTTTTCCACGGGGCTGCAGCTGGACCTGGCGCTGAACGGCATCGTGCAGCACATCGGCTTCGTGGCCGGGCTGTTCCCCGCCGACACGCCGGCCAACTGCGTCGGCGTCGAACTCGGGACCGGGGCGTCCGCGGCCCCGGGGAGCAACATCGCGAACGGCATCCAGATCTTCCCCGGCAGCGTACCGATCTACCGCGGCGAGACGCTCGTCGGCGGCATCGGCGTGTCGGGCGACGGCATCGACCAGGACGACATGATCGCCCTGCTGGGCGTCGACCGGGCCGCGCAGCGGCTCGGCGGCGCGGTCAACAACGCGCCGGCCGCGATCCGCGCCGACCGGCTCACGCCGCGCGGCGTGCGCCTGAGATACGTGCAGTGTCCGTTCGC
>JAWVZQ010000185.1:0-5108 GCA_033722095.1 Wenzhouxiangellaceae bacterium
CTGTTCGGCGAACGGGGCCCGTCCCTGGATCGGTACCGCTTCCAGACGGCCACCGCCGCCCCCGATCTCGGCCAGGTCGAGCTGCTGGGACTGAGACGCGACCTGCACGCGGTCTTCGACGCCTCCGGGCTGCACCTCGGCGTGATCAAGAACCTGCGGGGGCGCTGGGTGTTCCGGAGCGTGGGCTACGACGACCACGGTCGGCCACGCGAGGGCGCCGGACCCTGCGCCGCGTCACACATGCAGCGCGTCGAGGCCCCGGAAACCCGCCTGGTCCTTCGCCTGCTGCGGGCGAAGCGCTAGGGCCGCGCCGACGTCGATCCCGGGCGTGCGACCGCATCCCGGCAGGGAGCCCGGGCTTCGACGACCTCACCTCGATTCCAGCGTCGACGAACAGCGACCCCTCGCGCATCCGGACGAAGGCCGGCTGCGCTTCGCTCAGACCTGAATGTTGAAGAGCCCGATGATGCCGATGATGATGAGGTAGGCCGCCACGATGTAATTGAGCAGCTTCGGTACGAGCAGGACGAGAATGCCGGCGATCAGCGCCAGCAGCGGCGCGAGTTGCAGGTGAAGGGTCATCGGGTGCTCCTTGCGTGAATCCGGCTTCACCCTCGCTCATGCCGACCGTCGAAGTCAAGCGATGTGCCCCTCACCGAGGGCGCACCCTGGACGAACCTGTTACTCGAACACGCGCTGCAGGCTGACGGTGTAGGTCGTATCGAGTTTTTCGATCCCGGGCTCGGGTGCGGCGTTGTACTCGTTGCGCAGGCCGAGACGCAGGTTCCAGAGCGTTCCGTTCATGAGGCTGATCAACTCGGCGCGACTGTCGAGCCGGTAGTCCCCGGTCGGGTCGTCGAAGGTCGGTCGCCAGTCCAGGGAGTGCTTGAACCTCCAGCGATCCGTCATCTCGTAGCGCCAGTCCCACCCGGCCAGACCGACGAGGTCCTCCTCGTTCGAAGAGTCCTGGTAGGCCTCGACCTGGTAGCCGATCCCGATCCGCGGCTTGAATTCGTGGTGCTCTTCTCGCACCAGGAAGTAGCCTGCCCCGAAGTCGATGTTGGCGCGCAGGTCCAGGTCCTCGAACTCGTCGCGCTCGAGTCGCAGCGCGCCCAGCGCGAACCAGCGTGGGCCGAAGTCGCGCTCGAGGCCGGCGGTTCCGATGAACTCGTTCTCCGTCTCCTCGCCGGCCTGCTCGGCGAAGCGGGCCGAAAAGCCGAGCAGCAGGCGGTCGAATTCGGTCTCGCGGCGCGCCGAGGCAGTGCCGTTGAACGAGAACTCCTCGGTGTTGCCGTCCGCGCCGTTGACGCCGATGGCCACATCTCCGGACCACACCGCGGAAGGATCGGGCTCCCGCTGGGCCTCGATCTCGGCGATCTGCGTCTTGTGATCGCGTTCCAGAGCGGCCACGCGCTCTTCCATCTCGGCACGGATCACGGCCGGGTCGGGCGACTCGCCGGGTCGGGCCGCGGCGACGATCGCGCCGTCCGCGAGCGAGATCGCTCCCACGAGGTCGCTGGCCAGCGTCTGGCCGGTCTCGTCGTTCCATGACAGCGTTCCGATGAGCCGATCTCCGGTCGCCAGCGTCACTTCGAGCGCGGAATCACTGCGAATGCCGAGAATCGCGCCGCGCTCGATTTCGAGCACGCCGGCGAATGCCGTCTCGAACGATGCCCGGTCCGGGCCCAGCGACTTCAAGGTGCCGGTCAGGCGGCTGCCGTCCTCGAGCAGCAATTCATCGGCCATGGCCGACCCGGAAAGCAGCACCAGAAGTGCTGCAGAGGCGAAGGATTTCATTGGCTTTCCTGGTTTCCGACGATCAGCGCGTCATGATACCCATCGCACGTCAACCCCGCGGGCCGGACTCGCGCCGGCGATTTGAATTCCGGCTCGGTAAGATATAAGGTGTTGATTCATCGAGAAAAAGAGCGGAAAATAACGCGCTCCAAGGAGTATGAATCATGAAACGCTTCCAGATCACGTGGTTGATTGCCGTATTCGCCGTCGCGCTGGGCGCAGGCTGCGTCGTGGATGACGACTACTACGAAGACGACCTCGAGCAGGAGATCTACGAGGACGTCAGACAGGCTCTGTCCATCCACGACGAGATCGACGCCGACGAGCTGAACATTCGCGTGGAAGGCAACGATGTCTACATCGACGGCGTCGTTTCGTCCCACGAGCAGGCCGCGCTGATCCATGACGTCGTGCACGGCGTCGATGGTGTCGACGATGTGGACGTCGAGTCGCTGGAAGTCGACTACTGACTCCAGGACGTCCGGTCGGGCGCCGAGCGGCGCCCGGCTTCGATTCTCCCTGCCTTTGACCGCTACATGACGCCCTGGGCCAGCATCGCATTGGCCAGGCGCACGAAACCCGCGATGTTCGCGCCGCGCCGGTAGTCCACCGACCCGTTCTCATCCCGGCCGTGCTCGAGGCAGCGCGCGTGGATCGACTTCATGATGTCGACGAGTTCGCTGTCGACGCGTTCCTTGCTCCACGGCATGTTCTGGGCATTCTGCGTGCGCTCGAGCCCCGATACGGCCACGCCGCCGGCATTGGCAGCCTTTCCCGGCACGAAGATCACTTCGTCGTGCTGCTGGAAGTGCTCGATGGCGGCCTCGGTGCAGGGCATGTTGGCTCCCTCGGCGACGAGGCGGCAGCCGTTCTCCGTCAGTCGCTCGGCGTCATCGCCGTGCAGTTCGTTCTGGATCGCGCAGGGCAGGGCGATGTCGCAGGCCACGTTCCAGGGACGCTGGCCGGACTCGTATCGCCAGCCGATCTCTTCGGCGACTTCCTCGACAGTGCCGTCGCGACCCTCCTTGGCCTCGTGCAGGAGTTCGAGTTCGTCGGCCGTCAGGCCATCGTCGGAGTGCATGAAGCCCTTCGAGTCGGACATGGCGACCACGCGCGCACCGCGCTCGATGGCCTTCTCCGCGGCATATCGAGCGACGTTGCCGGCCCCGGAGATCACGATGCGCTTGCCCTCGATCGATTCATCTCGCCGATCCAGCACTTCCTCGACGATGTAGATCACGCCATAGCCCGTGGCCTCGACGCGCAGTTCCGACCCTCCGAAGGTCACGCCCTTGCCGGTCAGTGCGCCGACGAACTGGTGGGTCAGCCGACGGTATTCGCCGAACAGGAATCCGACCTCGCGCGTGCCGACGCCGACATCGCCGGCCGGGATGTCGCGTTGGGGTCCGATGTAGTGGTACATCGAACTCATCAGGGCCTGGCAGAAGCGCATGATCTCGTCGTCGCTGCGGCCCTTGGGGTCGAAGTCGGATCCACCCTTCGCGCCGCCGATCGGCAAGCCCGTCAACGCGTTCTTGAAGCACTGTTCGAACCCCAGGAACTTCAGCGTCGACTCGGTCAGTTCGCCGTCGAAGCGCAGCCCGCCCTTGTAGGGGCCGATCGCGTTGTTGAACTGTACGCGCCAGGCCCGGTTGACCTGGACCGTGCCGTCGTCGTCCTGCCAGCAGATCCGGAACGAAACGACCTGATCGGGCTCGGTCATGCGCTCGAGCAGCTTGGAGCGGCCGTATTCGGGGTGCGCGCGAAGGAACGGCACGACGTCCGCCGCGACTTCTCGAACGGACTGCAGGAATTCGTCCTGACCGGCGTTGCGTCGGCTCACGCGCTCGAGGAAGTCGTCGAGGTCGAGTTCTTGAGAATCATCGCGATCGTTCATCGGCTGGTCCCGCAGTGGCGTCTTCGCGCTCCAGTCTAGGCCAGCGACGTGAGACCGGCCACCGGGCCGACTCGAGTCCCGGATCTCGATTACGCTGCGGTACGGACCTGCGGGAGGAACCGGCCATGACCCATCGATTCCGGACGGCGAGACTGATTCTGCGCGCATGGTCCGAGGAGGACCGACCGGCGTTGGAGCGGATGTCGGGAGACGCGCTCATGATGCGTCACGTCGCGGGTCGCCCCTGGACGGCCGATGAGGTTTCCGGATTCCTCGACAGGCAGCGCCGATGGCTGGATCTGCACGGCACCTGCATCGGCGCCGTGGAATGGGCCGAGACGGCGGAGGTCATCGGCGTTGCCGGCCTCCAGCCGCTGACGACCGGCGAGTTCGAACTCGCCTGGTGGACATGGCGCCCGTGGTGGGGGCGCGGGATTGCGCCCGAGGCCATCGCCCCCTACGTGGTACAGGCCCGCGAGGAGCTCGGTCTGGACCACTGCGTGGCCGTCATCGCGCCGGGGAACGCGGCCTCCATCGCGGTGGCGCGCAAGCTCGGCATGGAGTTGGATCGCGAGGTGCCCGGCGAGACCACGCGGCCCGGCCGCGGGCAGGCGCTCGTGCATGTCTACCGGCTCGACTTCGAAAAGCCGGCCCGGCGGCGCCGACGGGACATGCCAGAATGAGACCCTGGTCCGACGCAACGAGCATGCCGATGCCAAGTCCGGAACCGGGGTCGACGCGACGCGGCTCCTCCGTCGGCGGGCGGGGAGGCCGGGCGGCGTGATCATCGAGGCCTGGATCACGGTCGCGGTCATCGCCGCAGCCATCTCGCTGTTCGTCACGGAGCGTTATCCGCCGGATCTCGTCGCCGTTGCCGCGATGGTCACGCTGGCCGTGTCCGGCGTGCTGACCCCGGCCGAGGCGCTGGCGGGCTTCTCGAATCCGGCAACGGTGACGGTCGCGGCGATGTTCGTCGTCAGCGCGGCGGTGCTGAAGACCGGGGTGATCGAGACCATCGGGCCGCTCGTCAGCGGACACCTGAAGTCGCGCTTCAAGCGCACTTCTGCCACCATGATGGCCTCGGTCGGTGCGATCTCCGCGTTCGTCAACAACACGCCCGTGGTCGCGACGTTCATCCCCATCGTTTCCTCGTCGGCGCGCCGGGCGGGGCTCGCTCCCTCGAGAATCCTGATCCCCCTTTCCTTCGGTGCCATCTTCGGCGGAACCTGCACGCTGATCGGGACGTCGACGAACCTCCTCGTCAGCGGCATCGCGCAGCGCAACGGCGAGGCGGGATTTTCGATGTTCACGCTCGCGCCGATGGGGCTCGTCGTGTTCGTGGTCGGCATCGTCTACATGCTGCTGCTCGGGCATCGGCTCGTTCCGGAGCGGCCTTCGGGAGAGAACCTCGAAC
>JAWVZQ010000186.1:0-5042 GCA_033722095.1 Wenzhouxiangellaceae bacterium
AGCGCACGCGCGAGCGCCGGCATGGCCAGCACCTCGGCATTGTGGATGGTCAGGACCTCGGTCTTCGCGTCGGCGATGATGTGCAGGTGGGTCAGCGTGAGCAGGTGGCGCCCCTGCGGATCGGTCAGCAGCAGCGCGGGGTGGCCGTTGCGCGGATCGTGTCCCGGCGTGGCGACGAGCTGTTCGAGCGAGACGCGCCGATCGCCGTGGGCGAGCACGACGTTCGTGACCAGGTCGAGCCGGCCGTCGATGAAGTCCTGGAACTGCCCGCCGACGGCGTGGAAGCTCAGCGAGCCCAGGTCGCGGATCGCGAGCGTGTTCGATGTGCGATCGTCGGCGGCACGGCCGTCGACGAGAATCTCGAGCCCGTATCCCGGCAGGTAATCGGCGCGCAGTTCCATGCGCCCCGCCCCGCTCCAAGTCGACCAGATCTCGGTGGTGTCGGCGATCGAGGCGCCGCCGGATTGCGCGGCCGGGCAGGTCGGCGAGAGCGCCAGGCCCGCGGCCGCAAGCAGGAGCAGGGAGATTCGCATCGGGATACCACCAGCCGGATGGACAACGCATCGATGATACTCGACCGCCCCGTTCGGGAACAGCCCCCAGATCCCTGATTCACGGCCGGAATTTCCGGACCGGACGATCCGGCGCCGGCGATCGCTCAGTCTTCCCTTTCGCCGGCGTCCTCGCGCCCCGCGCGCAGGATCTCGCGGTCCTCGAGGAACAGTTCCTCGAGCTGCTCCCTGGAGCGCCGGTCGATGCGCAGCAGCTGTTCGAGGTCGTCCTTGTGCTCGACCTGCTCGTCGAGCACGTGCTCGTCGTGATCGCGGAACTGGTCGACGTACTTGCCGGGGTTGCGCACGCCGATCGCGCGCAGCGATTCGCGCGCGAGGTCGAGGCTCGACAGCCAGGTTTCGCGGATGACGTAGTCCACGCCCAGTGCCTTGAGTTCCAGCGCGTGCTGGCGGTTGCGGGCACGCGCGTGGATGCGCAGTTCGGGATACAGGCGCCTGAGCATTCGCGCGGTGTTCAGCGAGACGTCGATGTCGGAGATGGTCAGCACGAACAGCCTCGCGTGGTCGGCGCCGGCGGCGTCGAGCACGTCGGGATTCGTCGCGTTGCCGAAGAACACGCGGTGGCCGAACTTGCGCACGAACTCGACCTGCTGCTGGTCGAAGTCGAGCGCCGTGAAGTGGATGCCGAGCATCGAGAAGTTCCGCGCCACGATCTGTCCGACTCGACCCAGCCCGGCGATGATGACGCGGGGCTCGCCGTGATCGTCGGGAATGCCCTCGAACTCGCCGCGACCGTCGTCGGGCTGCGGGATGCGGGGCTGGATCCAGCGTTCGTTGACAAGGAACATCAGCGGCGTCAGGGCCATGGAGATCGTGATCGCGACGATCAGCGGATCGACGGTCGCGCTCGAAAGCACCTGTTCGTCGACGGCCACCCCGAACAGAACGAATCCGAACTCGCCGGCCTGCGGCAGTGCGAAGCCCAGCGAGAAGGCCGAGCGTCCGTCGAGCCCGGCGATGCGGCCGACGACGAGCAGGGCCAGGAACTTCACGGTCATGAGCACGAGGACGATGGCGGCCACCGTGCCGGGTTCGGCGATGACGCGACCGAAGTCGATGGTCATGCCCACTGCGATGAAGAACAGCCCGAGCAGCAGGCCCTTGAACGGCTGGACGCCGGCCTCGAGTTCGTGCCGAAACTCCGAATCCGACAGCAGCACGCCGGCCAGGAACGCGCCCAGTGCCATGCTGAGCCCGGCCCAGTCGGCGAGCATGGCCGTGCCCAGCGCGACGAGCAGCACGGCGGCCAGGAAGACCTCGCGCACGTCGGCCAGCACGATGATGCGCAGCAGCGGCCGCAGGAAGATCCGGCCGCCGACGATGATGCCGACGATAAGCAGCCCGGACTGCAGCGCCGACTGCAGCAGTGCGGTCCCGCCGGCCTCCTCGCCGCTCCCGACCGGCGAGAACAGCGGGATCAGCGCCAGCAGCGGGATCACGGCGATGTCCTGCAGCAGCAGGATGCCGAAGGCCTGGCGCCCGTAGGTCGACGACAATTGCTTCTTCTCGGCCAGCATCTGCAGGCCGATGGCCGTCGAGGACAGCGAGAGCACGACGGCGATCAGCAGCCCGCTCCAGGCATTCCCGACGTACCAGGCCGCCAGCGGCCAGAGCGCCAGGCTGGTCAGCGCCATCTGCAGCGAGCCGTCGACGAAGATCAGCCTGCGCAGGACCTGCAGGCGGCTCGGGCGCAGTTCGAGCCCGATGACGAACAGCAGCAGGACCACCCCCAGCTCAGAGAAGTGCAGGATGGTCTCGACGTCGTCGACGAGCCCCAGCACCCAGGGGCCGATGAGGATGCCGGCAGCCAGGTAGCCGAGCACGGCGCCGAGCCCGAGCCGGCGCGCCAGCGGCACCATGACCACGGCGCTGCCGAGGAAGATGACGCTCTGGCCGAGGATGCTCATGTCGTCGCTGCCGGTCCGCTGCTGCCTAGGCCGTCCCGGACCGCATCAGCGCGGCAGGGCATCGCGGCCGGCGTAGCGGGCCCGGTCCCCGAGCCGCTCGTGGATGCGCAGCAACTGGTTGTACTTCGCGACGCGATCGGAGCGGCACAGCGAGCCGGTCTTGATCTGCCCGCAGTTCGTCCCGACGGCGAGGTCGGCGATGGTCACGTCCTCGGTCTCGCCCGAGCGGTGCGACATGATGGTGCCGAAATTCGCGCCCTTGGCCATCGCGATCGCGCGCAGCGTCTCGGTCAGCGTGCCGATCTGGTTCGGCTTGATCAGGATGGCGTTGGCCACGTCCTCGGAGATTCCTCTCCCGAGGATGTCCGTGTTGGTCACGAACAGGTCGTCGCCGACGAGCTGCACGGCGCCGCCGACGGCCTCGGTCAGCGCCTTCCAGCCGTCCCAGTCGTCCTCGGCCATGCCGTCCTCGATGGACAGGATCGGGAAGCGCGAGACCAGGCCCGACAGGTACTCGACGAACTCCTCGGCATCGAAGCGGCGACCCTCGGAGTTCAGCGAGTAGTGACCGTCCTCGAAGAACTCGCTGGACGCGACGTCGAGCGCCAGCACCACGTCCTCGCCGGGCTTGTAGCCGGCCTGGACGATGGCCGTCATGAGCAGCTCCAGCGCCGACTCGTTCGAATTCAGGTCCGGCGCGAATCCACCCTCGTCGCCGACGGCCGTGTTCAGGCCGCGGGCCTTGAGCGCCGAGCGCAGCGCGTGGAAGATCTCGGTGCCGGCGCGCAGCGCCGAAGGAAAGTCCTCCAGCCCGACCGGCATGACCATGAACTCCTGGATGTCGACGCGATTGTCGGCGTGCGCCCCGCCGTTGAGGATGTTCATCATCGGCACGGGCAGCGTGAGGTCGGAGTCCGTTACCTCGGCGATGGTCTCGTAGAGCCACTCGCCGCGCGCGTGGGCCACGGCGTGCGCCGCGGCCAGCGAGACGCCGAGCGTGGCGTTCGCACCGAGCCGGGACTTGTTCTCCGTGCCGTCGAGATCGATCAGCGCCTCGTCGAGTGCCTGCTGGTCCGCGGCGTCGCGGCCGGCCAGTGCCTCGGCGATCTCGCCGTTGACGTGCGCCACGGCCTTCGACACGCCCTTGCCGTCGTAGCGGCCGGGGTCGCCGTCGCGCAGTTCCACGGCCTCGCGCGAACCCGTCGACGCGCCGGACGGCACGGCCGCGCGGCCGGAGACGCCGCCCTCGACCACGACCTCGGCCTCCAGCGTGGGGTTGCCGCGTGAATCGATGATCTCGCGAGCGGATATCTTCTCGATCTTCATTTCATTTCCCTCTTGATTCGGTTCGATTCCTGCCGGGACCGCGCCGAACTGCGGGCGATCCTGCGCAAATCCGCTGCCGCCGGGCCGCCGCGGCAATGCAGGACGAAGCGGGAGTCATCCGCCGTTCCGGCCTGCGTCCGCCGGGGTCAGCCGTGATTCAGATGGCCTTCTTCACCACGCGGTCGATCCCGACCAGCGTCTCCAGCATCGCCTCCATGTCCGACAGCCGCATGGAATTGGGGCCGTCGCAGAGCGCCTTCTCGGGCTCGGGATGCGTCTCGCAGAACACCCCGGCCACGCCGACGCCGACCGCAGCCCGGGCCAGCACGGGGATGAACTCGCGGGCACCGCCGGAACTGTCGCCCTGGCCGCCCGGCAGCTGCACCGAGTGCGTGGCGTCCATGACGACCGGGCAGCCCGTCTCCCGCATGATCGCCAGCGAGCGCATGTCGGAAACGAGGTTGTTGTAGCCGAACATGTAGCCGCGCTCGCAGCACATGATCTGGTCGTTGCCGGCCGCGCGGGCCTTCTCGACGACGGTCGCCATCTCCCACGGGCTCAGGAACTGGCCCTTCTTGACGTTCATCGGCTTGCCGCAGCGCGCCACGTTCTGGATGAAATTGGTCTGGCGGCACAGGAAGGCCGGGGTCTGCAGCACGTCGACGACGTCGGCCACCTCGTCCAGCGGCGTGTCCTCGTGGACGTCGGTCAGGACCGGCACGCCGACCTGGTCGCGGACGGCCGACAGGATCTCCAGGCCCTCGTCGAGCCCGGGACCGCGGTAGCTCTTGACCGAGGTCCGGTTGGCCTTGTCGAACGAGCCCTTGAAGACGTAGGGAATGCCGAGCCGCTCGGTGACCTCGCGCAGGTGACCGGCCACGTCGAGGCACAGCTGCATCGATTCCAGCGTGTCGGGACCGGCGATGAGGAAGAACGGCCGGTCGAGGCCGACCTCGAAGTCCGCGATCCTCATGATGCCGCTCCCGATGCAGCCGCCTCGGCCACGCGCGCACCGGCACCCGCATGCTCGAGCGCGGCGCGAACGAAGCCCGTGAACAGCGGATGTCCGTCGCGCGGCGTCGAGGTGAACTCGGGGTGGAACTGGCAGGCCACGAACCACGGGTGGTCGGGAATCTCGACCATCTCGACGAGCCGCTCGTCGACCGAGAGCCCGGCGATGGTCATGCCGTTCGAGGTCAGCGCCTCACGGTAGTTGTTGTTGAACTCGTAGCGATGG
>JAWVZQ010000187.1:0-5037 GCA_033722095.1 Wenzhouxiangellaceae bacterium
AGGTGGGCGTGGGTCAGCACCACGGCGTCGATGTCGGCCGGGCGCACCGGCAGCGGGCTCCAGTTGCGCTCGCGCAGTTGCTTGTAGCCCTGGAACAATCCGCAATCGACGAGGACGCGTGCGCGCCCGGTCTCGACGAGGAAGCGCGATCCCGTGACGGTGCCGGCCGCTCCGAGGAAACGCAGGCGGACTGCCGCGCTCATTCGAAGCCGTCGGCGAAGACGATCTGGGTCATGGCCGCGAGCAGGTCGGAATCCGTGACGCGGACCGCGAACAGGCCGCGGTTGATGTCGGAGACGAGCACGATGCCGCTTTCGAAGAACGGGTAGACGTTCCAGGCGCCGCTGAACCCGGTTCCGTTCGACGACGGATAGGTGTCGAAGTACGCGACCTCGGTCATCGCCGCCGTGTCCGGATCGTCGATGCGCAGCACGCGCAGGCCACGCTTGTAGTTGGCCTGGAACGCGTAGCCTCCGATGACGTACTGGTTGTGGTCGATGGACAGGTCCGAGGCGATGTATTCGGCCGGCTCGGGCGCCGCGTCCAGCGCCTGCAGGTCGAAGACGAGCGTGCGCGTGCCGGGCAGGCCGAAATTCTGCTCGTCGAGCTCGTCGTCGGTCACGAAGTAGCGGTGATCCCCGGTCAGCCACCCCTGGTGCGTGTAGCCGGTCCGGTTGTAGCCGTGTTCGCCGATCTGGACGGGCGCCGACTTGTCGGTGACGTCGACGACGGTCACGGTGTCCTCGTTGCTGGCGAAACAGATCTCGCGGCCGGCGTAGCGCGAATCCGGTCCGCGATAGACGACGCACTGCACGTCATGGGTATAGCCGTCGGCCGAGAAGCATCCCGCGAACTGCGGGGAGGTCGGCGTGCGGATGTCGATCATGTGCAGCCCGCCTGCGCAGGTATTTCCGCCGGTGGTGTAGGCGAAGCCCGTTTCCTCGTTGACCGCGATGTTGTGCGCCTCGTGGTGCCTGCGCGGCGTGCCGGTCCCGTCGAAGTAATCGAGGTAGTGGGCGTCCATCGTGAAGGTCACGGGTGGCGAGGCCACGTCGCGAAGCCGCGTGAGGTCGAAGACCTGCACGCCATGATCGCTGACGGCGTCGGCGACGATGAAGGCGTGGTCGGCGTAGGTCTTGATGTCGGCCCAGACACTGGTGCCCACGCCGTCCGGCCGCGGCAGGTTGCCGATGTAGACGGGCCCGGCGGGGTCGGAGATGTCGACGAAAGCGACACCGTTCGAGCGGGCCATGAGCGCGTACTCTCGACCGGTCAGCGGGTCGGTCCAGCCCCAGGAATCCGAACCCGAGCCGCCGCCGATCTCGGAGAGCTCGAGCCAGCCGGCCAGCTCCATTCCCTGGCAGGGAAAGATGTCCGACATGCCGTCGACGCAACCGGCCGGACCGCGGTAGGCGTACTCGATGGTCTCGACGCCGTGCATGCGGTGGGCGAGGTTCTCGAAGTCGCTGTCCGGGTGCAGCACGCCGAGCACGGCCGCGCGGTCCTGCGTGAAGCAGGCCCAGGCCACGATGGGTGCGACGAGCAGCAGCGTCGTGAGCGTCACGCGTGTCTTCATGATTCGAATCCGTCCTGGAAGAGGGGCAGCCGGGCCATCGTCGGGAGACCCGCGCGGCCCTCGGCGTCGACGGCCTGGACGAACACGCGCCCGTTCGCGGGCGGCACGATGCCGTCCGGCAGCATCACGTCGAAGCCACGTAGCGCCGCCTGGCCCATGGCCGGCAGCGGAATCACTTCGACCGTCGCTGCGGCATCGGGCGGAGCGCCCAGCGACACGCGGAGTTCGACGACGTCGGCGACGGGATCGGCCGCCGGGGGTTCCGGCGAGCCGCCGCGGAAGTAGCGCGTGTCGTCGGCCCATCCCGACACGGCCACGCGGCCGTCGACGAGATCGGCGCGCAGCGCGTCCACGGCCGGACCGGCCGGTTCGAGATAGGGGCGGCGGGCGGCCTTGGCGGCCAGCAGCAGCGCGTCGCGGTTGTCGGGCCAGACCGTGTTCTCGAAGCTCGAGCAGGACTGCTGGAACGTCGTGCCCACCTCGAAGGTGTAGGCCGCCACGCCGAGCCGGCCGTAAGCGTAATCCACCGCGGTCCCGTTCGCCGGTCCGAGCGAGAACCAGCGGCTGACCTCGTAGTCCGTGTGCCAGGCCATGCGCCGGCCGAGGATCGTCAGCGCGTCGTGGTTCGGCACGTTGTTCTCGTTCTGTCCGCCCAGCCCCTCCCAGGGAATCAGGACGAGTTCGCCGAACGAGTGCAGCGAGACGAACAGGCCGTCAGCGTTGTCGGGCACGGGCGTGCCGAGGTCTTCGATGGGTCGGTGGTCGGGAAGGACCTGTGCCAGGTAGGCCTCGATCGCCTGCGTTTCGGGCTCGGAAACCTCCACCGGGCCGCGGAAGACATCGCTGCACGGATCGCCCGAGGAGCTCGGCGGCCCGAACAGGAACGAGCTGTTGCGGTTCAGGTCCACGCCCGGATTCGTGGACGGGCAGTGCGTGGCGTTGTGGTTCTTGCGCCACCACGCGTCGCCGAGCTCGACCTGGCGGCGCCCGTCGGGATTCTGCTGCGCGATGACGTGGATTCGGCGGTGGTCGAGCAGCCACTCGATGTCCGGGTCGCCGTCCGGGTTCTGCACGAGCCGTTCGGCGAAGCGCGTCGCGATCTCGGCCGTGGCCAGTTCGCGGGCGTGCTGGGCGGCCATGAGCACCATCGGCGCCTTGGGGAACGTCGAGTCCGGGTTCGTGATCACGAGCGCGAACAGGTCGTGTCCGGGCTCGCTTCCGTTGTCGGCCTGCCAGGAGTTGCCGATGTCGAGTCACTGGGCGCGATCCGGGTGCGCGGCGGCCAGTCCGGCGAGGTCGGCGTGGGTCTTCGCGACGGTCCGGTAGCAGCCGAAGCCCGGAATCGTGTCCGGGTCGCCGGCCAGTCGCGCTGCGTGATCCATGGATCGCCAGCGATCGAACTGCGCACCGCGCTTCGGGTCGGGCAGCAGCGTCCATCCGGCGGCCTCGAGGCCCGCGCGTCCCGCGGGCGTGACGCGCAGGATGACCTCGCGGCGACGCCAGTCGACGCCGAGCACGTCGACCCGGCTCTGCAGTGCCGGCACGTCGGCACCGGTGGCGCCGGGCACGCGGACGATCTCGGCCGCCGCCGGCACGGCGGCGGCGAAGACGAGCGCGAGCAGGATCCACCGACACATCATGCGTTGGCGCTTGTATGCGCGAGGATCGCCAGATCACCGAAGCGGCGCAGCAGCTTCGGTCCGTGGTGCGGGCCGTCCACGGCTTCGCGCAGCGCGACCGGATCCTGGCCCTCGTCATCGAGCACTTCGGCGCGCGCCTCGATGTAGGCGCGCATCGTCTCGCGGTCGAATTCGGGGTGGAACTGAACGCCCCAGCTGTTTCCGCCGAAGTGCAGGGCATGATGGGGGTCGTGATCGGCACGGCCGACCACTCGCGCGCCGTCTGGAAGCCGCAGCACGGCCTCGAAATGCGAAACGTGGAACGCGCAGGCCGGTGCGAACGGAGCCAGCAGCGCATCGTCGGGATCGATGGCGCGGGTCTCGAAGCGTCCCATGCGCCGGCCTTCCGGATTCGGGCCGACCTCGCCGCCGAGCGCATGCGCCAGCAACTGGTGGCCGTAGCAGACGCCGAGCAGCGGCAGTCCTCCCCGGTGGGCCTCGGCCAGCCATGCGGCGGTCGCCTCGGACCAGTCGGCCCGATCGGAAACCATGGCCGGGGAGCCGGTCACGAGTGCCCCGGCGAGGCGCGCCGGGTCCGGTTCGGGCAGGGTCTCCCCCTCGTCGACGCGGACGGTGCGGAACTCGAAGCGTTCCCGGCCCAGCCCGTCGGCGAACCAGTCCTCGAAGTCCTGGCCGCCGCGGCGCGCCTCGGGCACGGCACGGCCGGTCTTGACGATCAGGAACGGTACATCACGATTCGGGTCGGTCATGCTGCCTCGGTGGAGTGCCGGGTCGCGGAATTCTCGAAGTGCGGCAGCGGCCAGCTCGCCGGCGGCGCGATGGCCGCGGCGGGGTTCCGCCAGCCCCACTGGCATGATACGTCCCCGGCGGCCGCACGGCCAGTCGAACCCCATCCGGACGGAGACGCACATGACATCCACGCGAGCCTACGGCGCAGGGTCCCCGGACTCCGGTGTCGCGCCCATGACCATCGATCGCCGCGAGCCGAGACCCGACGACGTCGTCATCGAGATCGACTACTGCGGAATCTGCCATACGGACCTGCACTTCGTCCACGACGACTGGGGCCGGACCGAGTATCCCGTCGTGCCCGGCCACGAGATCATCGGCCACGTCGTCGAGACCGGCCCGGACGTGAAGGGTTTCGAACCCGGCGACCGCGTCGGCGTGGGCTGCATCGTCGATTCCTGCCGGAGTTGCCCGTCCTGCAGCGACGGGCTGGAGCAGTACTGTCACGAGGGCTTCGTGGCCACCTACAACGGCGAGGACCGCCACGACGGTCGTCGCACCTACGGCGGATATTCCGAGCGCATCGTCGTCTCCGACCGCTTCGTGCTGCGCGTTCCCGAGTCGCTGAATCCGGCCTCGGCCGCACCGCTGCTGTGCGCGGGCATCACGACGTATTCGCCGCTCAAGCACTTCGGCATCGGCAAGGGCCACCGCGTCGGCGTCGTCGGCATGGGCGGCCTCGGGCACATGGGCCTGCAGTTCGCGAAGGCCCTGGGCGCGGAAGTCACGTTGTTCACGACCTCGCCCGGCAAGGCCGAGGAGGCCCGGCGCCACGGCGCCGATCGCGTCGTCGTATCGACCGACGAAGAACAGATGGAGGCCGAGGCCGGTCGTCACGACTTCATCCTCGATACCGTTCCCGTCCAGCACGATCTCAACCCGTATGTCGCGTCCCTGGCCATCGACGGCACGCTGATCCTCGTGGGCCTGCTCGAGTCCGTCGACCCGCCGCTCGACGCCGGTCCGATCGTGTTCGCGCGCAAGCGTCTCGCCGGCTCTCTGATCGGCGGCATCCCCGAAACCCAGGAGATG
>JAWVZQ010000188.1:0-5026 GCA_033722095.1 Wenzhouxiangellaceae bacterium
CCTCGACGGGATGGATCAGCGCGTGCGAGGCTTCGACGAGCAGCCGCTGCAGTCCCGAGACATATTCCACCGTCCTGCTCGCGCGACGCTGCTCGGTCACGTCGACCATCACGCCGAAGAGGCGCACCACCTCTCCCTCTACGAGGTACGGGTTGACGTCGTTGTGGAGCCAGACGTCTCGGCCGTCGACGGTCCGCACGCGCACGTCGAAGCTGCAGCGGCGCCCGTTCACGGCGCCTTGCTCGAGCCTGTCCAGGGCATCGCCGCGATCGTCGGGGTGAATGCGCTCGGCGTGGAAACGCTGCCTCCCGACCCAGTCGGAGGGCGCATCGCCGAGAATGCGCTCGATCTCGGCGCTGACGTAGAGGAATTCCAGGCGCTCCGGCTCGCACTCCCAGATGATGGCCGAGGTCGAATCGACGAGCGTCCGGTAACGCTGCTGCTCGATTCGCCAGATCTCGGATCGGCGATCGGCCTCGAGCTGCTTGCGGATCTGTGCCGAGCGGGCCCTGGCGAACTGGCGACTCATGAGCAGCATGAAGCACGCGAAGATCGCCATGATCAGCGCCATGACGCCGGAAAGCTCCTGACGCAGCAGTGCGAAGGCCGCCACATAGGGGACCAGCGCCGGCAGCAGGAACGAGCAGGCGGCCGTCCACGTGGCCGAAAGGCTGATCGCCGCGCCGGCGCCGAGGCCGGCCACGAGGAACGCCAGGATGGCCTGCAGATAGGGCGCGCCGGGCTCGACGAGCACGATCGTGCTGCTGCCCCAGACCAGCCCCGAGACGAACGCACCCCAGCAGAAAGTCCGATACCAGGTCTCGGCACGCTCCACCCCCGGCGCTGCGCGGCGCCAGGACGCGAGCATTGCCCAGCGCGCCAGCGTCACGCCCAGCAGCACGAAGAACCAGATGAGGACGGCTGGATCCGGCTGCTGGCTCCAGGCCACGACAGCGACCAGCGCCGAGATCGTCGTGGCGACCCAGAGCGCGAGCGGGAGCGCGTCGTAGAGTTGCCGCGTCTGTTCCAGGCGCACCTGCGCCGCCAGGCCGCCCGGCGCTTCCGCCGACGTCGAGGCGGGCCGGGCGTGGCGCGATGCTCGGTTTTCGGCGTCGGCTTGTTGCATGTGGGATGGGTAACGAGGAACCGAAACCGTCGGCCTCGCCTCGGGGTCGATCGACCAGTATAAGCAGGTTGCTCAGCCCGTTCGGGTCGCCGCCTGCCGCTGCTCGCGGAATGCATCGTCGGCCTCGGCGAACTGCCGATCGGCCTTGGCGATATAGGTGCGGACCTCGTCGACATAGCCATCTGCGGAGGCTGTCCAGACCCGGTTCAGGTAGCGCTCCCCGGCGGCGAAGGCGCTCATGATGTCGGCGTAGGCCTGCAGGCCGAACGCGTGCTTCATCGAGTGCCGGGCCTCGGCGAAGGCCTGCAGATCGTCGCGGAATCGCCGGTCGATCTCGAAGCGCGCCTCGTGGGCCGGCAGCGCGTCCCGATCCCGCGACAACTCGTCGAGTCCCTCGCGGATGCGGTGCAGGGCGTCGCCGAGCGTGCCGATATCGTCGCGCACGCGCTCGAGGTCGCTGCTGCTGGCGTGGTGACTGCGACGGAACAGCACGAGCCCGGCCACGCCGACGGCGAGGATGGGCAGGTACATCGACCAGGCCACCGACTCGACCCGAAGGACCGAGACCAGGGCCGCGCCGAGGAAGCCCGCCGCGATGAGGATGAATCCGATGATCTTCATGCGCCCATCCCCTCGATGATCTTGGCCACGGCGAACCCGACGCCGATCAGCGCCTCGCCGACGATGAGTCCGGCGGCCACCGGGATGCCGACGTCGTCGGCGAACTCCGCGCCGCGCTTCCAGTCGCTGAGCACTCGCAGCAACGTGCCGATCGCGTAGGTCAGCACGATCGCGAACGGCAGGTAGAAGCCCAGCCCGGCCGTGATGCCCAGTCCGGGACTGGCGACGCTGAGCAGCGCCCCGAGCCCGGCGCCGGCGAGGTACTTCTCGACGGGCACGTCGCCGCCGAGGATGCCCGAGATCATGCTGGCAAGCGCCTGGCCCTGCGGTGCCGGGAGCTTGTCGCTGCCGAGCGTGTAGGCCTCGTGCAGCACGAAGATCAGCGTCACGATGAGGATCGGTCCCAGCCAGGCCCCGAGGAACTGTCCGGCCTGCTGCATGCGCGGCGTGGCGCCGACGAGGTAGCCGGTCTTGAGGTCGAGCATCAGGTCGGTGGCCTGCGACATGGCCACGCACATCGCGCCGCCGACCATGATCGCGGCGATGATGGCGGCCGAATCGTCCATGCCCCGAGCCAGGAAGATCATCAGCGTCACGCCGATGAGCGTCATGCCGGAAAGCGGCGACCAGTTCGTGCGCCCGATCGCCTCGGACAGGATCACGCCGGCGATCCAGATCCAGGCCGTGCCGGCCAAGCCCATGATGATGCCGCGGATCCAGCCGGTCTCCGACGTCGAGAGGATCGCCATCGTTATGAGCAGCAGTGCGGCGCCGGCGACGGCCACGTAGAGCAGCTTGATCGGCATCTCGTCGCTGGCCAGCGCGGCCTCGGCCTTCTGCGCGTTCTGCATGCTGCGGATGGCCGTGACGATGAGCGGGAAGGCCAGCGCGACGCCGGCCAGTGCGCCGCCGATCAGCATGCCGATGCCCACGGGCCGATACAGCAGTCCCTGCAGGCTGCCGGGATCGGAAAGCGGCTGACCCGTGGCGGGGTCGGCCGGCATCCATCCCGTCAGGTCGAGCACCGGCGAGAGGAACCAGTAGCAGAGGAAACCACCGATGATGAAGGCCACGCCGCCCTTCCCGGCGATGTATCCCACGCCGATGGTCAGCAGCGACAGGTACCAGACGCCGTTCATGTAATCGGGCATGCCGATGCGCGAGCCGAGGTCGAAGTAGCTCTGGCCCGAAAGCTGGACGATGACGTGGATGCCGGCCGACAGCAGCGCGCCGCCGATGAGCAGCCAGGCCTTGCGCATGCCGGCCCCCGGCGACTTCAGGATCGTCGCCACGGCCACGCCGCCGGGATAGGTCAGCCGCTCGTAGTCGATCATCTGCTTGCGGAGCGGAATGATGAAGGCGATGCCGAGGAACGCACCGGCGATGCAGCCGAAGGTCAGGAGATACGGATCGAAGCCCGTCTCGCCGAGGATGAAGAAGGCCGGCACGGAGAACATCAGGCCGGACGCCGCGCCGTTGACGGCACTGGCCACGGTCTGGACGATGTTGTTCTCGATGATCGAGTTGCGCTTGAGCATGCCCCGCAGGATCGCGAAGCCGAGGATGGCGGCGAGCTCCGATCCCTCGATCGAGAAGCCGAGGATGAGCGCTGCGTAGCCGATGCTGATGGCGATGATCGCGCCGAGGAAGTACCCGACCAGCACCGCGGTGACGGTCAGTTCCGGGTAGGGTCCGCGATGGACCGCGGGGTTCGATGTCGTGTTCAAGACGGCTCCCTGGACGTTGCTGGACGCGGTGCGGTGCGTCGGCCGGCCCGCGGCGCGCGAGCGATGCCGCCTGCCTTGCGACGGCCATCCCCGGCCCGGCCGGGTTCGCCGAAGCCTATCGGCTGGCACGGCCGGGCGCAACCCGGCGAGCGACCGGGAGCCGGGGCTGGGCGCCGGCGCCCTTTCCCTGCTCCCCCGATCCGTTATCCCTGCCTATTCGCCGTACCGCACCCGGATCATCTCGCCGCGGCCCACGGTCTCGGCGTGCACGACGAAGAAGGCGTCGTACTCATCGTCGGCGATGGAGCCGGCATCGCAGCCGCAGAGCGCGGCCACGATCAGCGGAACCGTGTTGCTGTGTCCGACGACGAGCACGCTGCCGTCCGGATTCTCGGCAACGATGCGTTCGGCCTCGGCGGCCACCCATTCCTCGAGCGAGCGATCGCCGATGGGCTGCTCGCGGATCGGCAGTCCGGTCTGCGACGAGGCCGGCGCCGCCGTGTCCAGGGTCCTGCGGTACGGCGTCGAGTAGATCGCATCGAGTTCCAGGCCGGAGACGGTACGGGCCAGCGCCTCGGCGCGCCGGCGGCCCTCGAGCGTGAGTTCGGGGTCGCCCTCGGGCGCCGCCTTCTCGGCGTGCCGGACGACGACGACGAGCGTTCCCGCCGTGGCAGGCGAGAAGCCCGCGGCGAACACCATGACCAGCAGGATGGACAGGGACAGCGAACGGATGGACACGGGACGGACTCCCCGGTAAACGAGACGAGCGCGAATGATAGTCCGGTCCCCGCGCCGCCGCCGGGTCGCGTCGAACCGGGTCGTACAATGCCGATTTTCCCGGGGCTCCACCACCGATGTCCAGTGACGATCGAAGACTGCGGGTGGCCGTGATCGGCGCCGGATTCGGCGGCGTCGGCATGGCCATCCGGCTGCGCGAATGCGGCCTCGGGCCCTTCCGCGTCTTCGAGAAGGCCGAGGGCATCGGCGGCACGTGGTGGACGAACCGATACCCGGGCTGCGCCTGCGACGTGCCGTCGCATCTCTATTCGTTCTCGTTCGCCCCGAACCCGGGCTGGACGCGGCGCTACGCCCCGCGCGCCGAGATCCAGGAGTACCTGGTCCGCTGCGCGGAACGGTTCGGCGTCGCCGGACACGTCGAGACCGGCTGCGGCGTGACGCGCATGACCTGGAATGACGGAGCCCGCGCCTGGGACATCGACGACGAGCGCGGGCGGAGCTGGACGGCGGACTTCGTGGTCTCGGCCATCGGCGGGCTCTCGCGACCGGCGTTTCCCGACCTCGCCGGCCTCGAGGATTTCGCCGGTCGAATCGTCCACTCGCAGCAGTGGGACGAGTCGGTGGACGTGGACGGGAAGCGCGTGGCCGTGGTCGGCACCGGCGCCTCGGCCGTGCAGTTCGTGCCCGCCATCGCCGGCAGGGCGAAGCACGTCGACGTCTACCAGCGCTCGGCCCAGTGGATCCTGCCGCGGCACGATCGCGCGATCCCGCGCTGGCGACGCAAGGCCTATGCGCGCTGGCCGCTGCTGCAGCG
>JAWVZQ010000189.1:0-5020 GCA_033722095.1 Wenzhouxiangellaceae bacterium
ACAGCCGGAATCCGAGGTACAGACGTCGAGGACCGTCTGCCCGCTCAGCATCATCTGGCTGATCGTGCCCGATGCCGGGGTGGGATCGATCGGGTAGCTGCGTGGAATCGGGTTGCCAAGGTAATCGACGTTCGGATCCGGTTCGCCAACCGGCGTCGGAATCCGGTCGATCTCCAGCGTGGCGCTGCCCGGATCGAACGGCGGCGCCACGATCGTGCCCGTGGAATCGCGGAACTCGCAGGTCAGGTCCGCGAAGTGGGTCTGCAGGGACAGGCGGCTCTGGAAGGGAAAGAACGCGATGCTTTCCAATCCGGCCTGCGCGGCGAAATCGGCGACATCGAAGTCCGACAGCGGCTGCTCGTCGATCATCAATTGGACCGACTGGGCACCGGCCGCGGCCGGCAGGGCGAGGACGGCGACGAGCGCCGCCTTCAGGATTCGGGCTTTCATTCGTGATTCACCAGGTTCCGACGATTTGAATGGGTTCGAGTTGATTGGATTCGGCTCGCATTCGGCGACGAGCAACAGCCATTGGGGTTTTGACGCCGCAGGGTCATAAATGTTCCGCGGAACGAGGGCGGCCTCGTTGCGTAGTCGGCGTTCGGAAACCATGCGCGGTCGCGAAGCGGAAAACCATCACGGTCTTCCTGCAATGTTGTGACGACTCGCACTGGAATTTTTCCGCCCTCGATCGGGGCCGGGCCACGCAAGCCCGACGCGCGCGACGAATATACCGCAGGTTCTCACTTTTCGGGAAAAAATTCCGTTAAATCAGGCTGGATCCGCGTCCCGGAAATGGCTGCGCGCGGTCGAGCTCAGCCGTCGTCGGAACCGGGCGGCGGCAGCGGGTCGGGAACGCGTCCCTGCTCGAGGCGCAGCGCGTTCCGATAGCACTGCGCGGCCGACTCGAGATGACCGGCCCGATCGAGGACCTGGCCCAGCGCGGCGTACGCCGCCGGATCGGCGCTGTGCCGCACCGCGAACTCCAGGTGGCGCCGAGCCCGATCGTCGTCGCGTTCGGCCAGGTACATGCGGCCGAGCGCGAGATGGATCCCGGCCGACTCCGGATTCGCTTCCAGCCACCTCAGGCAGTGCCGGATCCGCGCCTTGCGATCGTCGGCATCGCAGTCGGCGTAGAGCGCGAGCAGTTCGGGCGTCGGCCCTGCTTCGATCGCGGCGCGCAGATCGGGCTCGGCGAGTTCTGGCCGATCCAGTTCCAGCGCCCGCTGGGCATAGGCGGCGACGATTTCCTCGTGCAGACGCATCGACCGCTTCAACTGGCCGTGGATCTCCTGCAGTGACGAGACGTCGGGCGCGGCGGCGAGTTCGCGCGCGGCGGCCAGCCGCGCGAGTTCCGCGGCCCGCTCGGCATCGACGATGCCGGCGCGCCGGATCGACGGAACGAGCAGGCGGACCTCGTGCCAGCGCTCGGCCTGCTGGTAGGCCTGCAGCAGCAGCTTCAGGACGCCCTCGTGGCGCGGTTTCTTCAGGTGCAGATCCTCGAGCAGCGCCACGGCTTCGTCGGCACGCCCCTCGCCGAGCAGCAGGCGCGCACGGACCAGCGCGGTAACGAAGTGCCGGCGCCCGAAGCCGCGGTCGGCGAGCTCCAGGTACCGGTCGCGGCGCTCGGTGGCTGCCTGGCCCTGCGCAGCGCGCGCCGCGGCGAGGTAGCCGGCCGTCGACGACCGGTGGCCCATGGCCCGGGCCAGAGCCCGCTCCGCGCCTTCCCAGTCGCCCTCGGAAAGCGCCAGAAGGCCCTGGTCGAGGCGGCGCCGGTCGCGTCGCTGCCGCAGCGCCCGCATCGCCCTTCCCGGCGCACGGAAGAGGCCGACGAGCAGCGAAACCGCGAGCCAGACAACGAGCACGGCACCGGCGAGGACCACGACCGACATCTGCATTCGCCAGCCTGCGATCTCGATGAGCACGTAGCCGGGGTCGGCCAGCAGACGCGGGCCCAGCCAGGCGCCGAACACTCCTGCAGCGACGAGCACCAGCAGCAGGAAGACGATGAACCAGCGGCGCCTCATTCCGGGCGATCCAGGCGTTCGCGAAGGCGGCTCAGCGCATCGTCGAGCGGCGGGGGATCGGGCGCCCGCAGGCGGCCCGGCACGGATTCCAGCATGGCCAGCGCCTCGCGAACCTCGGGCGCCGAGGAGCCGAAGATCCGTGCGGTCCGCTCGCGGACGCGCTCGACGATCAGGACCGCGAGTTCACGATCCCCCCGGGCGACGGCCAGCGAGGCCGCGTCCAGCGCGGCGCCGAGATCGCGCCTCGCCCCCTCGACCTCCGCTCGCGAGGGCCCGGCCTTCTCGACCCGCTCCACGTCGACGAGCCCGTCGAGGGCGGCGCCGATCCGCGCACGCCAGCCCGTCGGCCCCTCCCCGGGCTGCGCGGCGGTCGTCTCGCGAGACATGCCCGGAACCTGCCAGTCATCGATCTCGGCGGCCACGGCCTGGAGGTCCCGCACCACCTCGGCCGGTGCGACGGGATCCAGCGCGCGCAGCGAGCGCAGTTCGCGTTCCAGCGCGCGCTCGATCGCGTCCAGTCCGTCGAGGGCGGCGATGTCGTCGAGCGCCAGTGTCCAGGCGCTCGTTGCGGCCTCGACGTCGCCGAAGGCATGCAGTCTCTGCCGCGCCGACGAAAGCAGGGCCTCGACACGTGTCATGGCCAGCCGTCGCCCCACCCCGTCGACGGCACCGGCCAGATCCTGCTCGAGATCGCGCATCGAACGCTGCAGGTCCGCCAGGGACTGCTGCTGGGACTCCAGGCGATCGCGGTTGGTCCGGGCCTGCTGCTCGGCATTCTCGATGCGCCCGTCCAGCGAGTCGCCGATCCGGGCGGCGATCCGATCGGCGGTTCGATCGGCATCGCTGGCGAGGTCGCCGATGCGGTTCTCGAGGCGATCCAGACGCTCGACGAGTGCCGGATCCGGGCCCGCCGGCTCGCGATCCCGGACGGCGGCCAGCGCCGAGGAGAGATCGCCGACTTCGTCGCGCAGCGCCCCCACGCTCCCGGCCAGGTCGCCGGGCGACGGCGTCGCTTCGCGTGCCGCCTCGATCGACGAGAGCCGCTCGGCCAGTCCGTCGTCACGCGTCTCGAGATCCTCGACCGTGGTGGTCAGCTCGTCCATCCGGGCAGCGATCGCATCGAGCTCGTCGCGCAGCGCCACGACTTCCGCTGACGGCGTCGAGGGCAGGTCCCAGCCGAACCTCGGCATCCACCAGGCACGCGTCGCGAAGGCGAGTGCCGCCAGCGCCACGAGCAGCGCCAGCCAGGCCACGAGTCCGGATCGACGGCCCCCGTCCCGCGCGGAACGGGATTCCGTCGAGGAGCCGGGGGAGGCCCGGTCGTCCTCCGCAGACCCGGCAGCCGCGTCGGCTCGCCGCGCACCCTCTTCCGGGCCGGCCTCCACTTCGGAAGAGGCCTCTTCGTTCGGTTTCTCGCTTCTCTCGCTCATCGGTTCCGGCGTCGATTCGGTCGATGCGGGCATGCTACCGGATTCGGGGAAGCCTCATGTCCGCGGCCGATCGCGGGACGCCCAGGCACGGGCCGCCTCGATCGTCCTCTCCGCGTCGGCACCGCCCGTCACGACAACGTCCCGGACACCGGACCGGCGCAGACGGGCCGCAATGCGCTCCGACGGCACGAGAAACGTCGCCGATCGCCATGTCTTCCGCAGCCTCTCGGGAAGGCCCGCTTCCATGGCCTCGGCACCGGCCGCGCTGCTCAGCAGGACGGCCAGCCGTACGCCGGCCGACAGCGCATCGAGAAGAGGTTCCGACGGTGCAGCGGGAATGCGGCGGTAGAGATCGAGGCGCACGACCTTCGCGCCGCGGTCGCCAAGCGCCTCTTCCAGCGTGCTCCGGCCGCCGGGCGCGCCGACGAGCCCGACCCTGCAGCCGCGCGGGTCGCGCAGCACTTCCAGTTCCAGCATTCCCTCGGTGGAGAACTGGCGGTCCGGCCGGCACGCGGCGAGCCCGGCATCGCGCAGGACGGTTTCCGTACCCGGGCCCGGCGCGACGAGCTCGGCGCGTTCGAGCGTCCGTCTCGGTGCCGCGCGCAGCGCCAGTTCGGCGGCGAACGGACTGGCGAAGACGAGCACGTCGAATGGCCCGGCCTCCTGGAATCGCTCGCGAATCCCCTCGTCGGGGTACGCGACGAGATCCAGCGCCGGGGAACGGATCACCTTCAGGCCGGCTCGTTCGAGCTCTCGCGCGAGGGGCGCGTCGGACGGCGATGGCCTCGTGACCACGAAACGGGCGGAGGCGGCTCCGGAAGCGTCCCGGTTCAGCACGGACCGGACCCGGGACCCTGGCCGGCAGGAGCACACGATCGCTGGGCGCGCACGCGGGTCGTGCACTGACGATTCGCGCAATGAAAAATGGCCCGTCGCGAGTGCGACGAGCCATCGATGGGTATCCGGGTGTCTGACGTGGCCGACCAACGTGCAGGGGGCTTGCGTGTTGGCGTTGGCAGTAGGGGGACGCACATCAATCGATCACGTCGTGGACGACACCCGGATATTGAACTGATGCATCCACCCCCTGAAGCAGTGAAATTCATCGTACACCCGTTACCCGGAACTGTCCAGCGCTATCAATTGGGCTCCACTTCCGCTTCCGGCCCGATTCAGGACGGGTTGTCCTCGAGTTCGGCCAGAATCTCGCGGCCACCGGAATCGAGCAGCCGCCTCGCCACGTCGGCACCCAGGACGGCCGCCTCGCTCGGCGGCGCATCGCCGCCGGCATCCACGAGCCGGCCGGCACGGCTGCCGAGCCGTGCCGTGAGATGCAGGCGCCCGTCACGCTCGACGGCATGGGCCGCCAGCGGCATGCGGCAGTCCCCACCCAGCGCGGCCACGACGGCGCGCTCGGCCTCGACCCGGCATCGCGTGGTCGCACTGTCCAGCGCGGCGAACAGCGGGGCCAGAGACGCGGCATCGGCCCGGCCCTGGACGGTCACCACGCCCTGCCCCGGTGCCGGCAGCCAGCGCTCCAGCGGCAGCGCCACGGCGCCCTCG
>JAWVZQ010000190.1:0-5008 GCA_033722095.1 Wenzhouxiangellaceae bacterium
CTCGTCGCCTTCGACGCTGGCATTGTCGAACCAGCTGCGGATTCTTCTGACGGCGCTCATCGGGGGAAGCAACTGCCGGGTTCCGGATGCGCGCAAGAATCGTCGTCGCCGGTGAAATTGCCGTGAACCGGCGAGCGCGCGTTCACCGGCGGTTCATCGGCTCGGCCCGATACTGCGCCGATGTTCAGAACGCTCCTACTCGTCGCCAACCTGTTGCTGCTGGCGTTGCTGACCTGGGCCTGGTTCGACGGGCCGGATCCCGATCCGACGCCCGCGGCCTATCGTGCCGCGCTCGAGCGGCACCCCGGCTCGACGGTCGCCGTCGACCGGGGTCTGGCGGCCTTCCGGAGCACGTTTGCCGACCTCGCCCGCGAGGACCTGGCGACGGAGATCCGGGCCCTCTACGCACCGGCACCGCATTTCGACGACACGCTCGTCACGCTCGACGACCGCGACGCGATCGCACGGTACATGCAATCGATGGCCGGCCTGCTGGATCACGGAAGCGTCGTCATCGAGCAGGTCGTCCGCGACGATCCGGACGTCTTCGTCCGGTGGCGGATGTCGTTCGCGTTCCGGACGCTCGGTCGACGCGTGGAATCGGAATCCATCGGTCTGACACACCTGCGTTTCGACGCGGAGGGGCGCGTGGTGCTTCATCAGGACTTCTGGGACAGCGCGGGCGGATTGTTCGAACATCTTCCACTGGCCGGCTTTTTCGTGCGGACCGCGCACGACGCCATTCACTGACGCCCTTCCCCGCCCCCCGGAAGCATCCTGGACAACGGTCTTCGTCGCGTGCCGTCAGGCATCAACGCGGCAGCGACGTGGAGCCCCAGCAGCATCACGAGCAGCCAGGCGGCGAGGTAGTGCACGCTGTGGGCCCAGTCCGCGAGCCGGCCGGGCCAGAGACCCGGCCCCAGCAAGGCGGGACCGCCCAGATGCGGGTCCAGCAGCCAGACCGCCAGGCCCATGAGCGGCAACCCGACCATGAGCACGTAGAACGCGACGTGCACCCCCGCGGCCAGGACGCGGCGCGGCCGCTCCGCGCAGGCGCAGCACCAGCCTGGCCGCGGCCAGCGCGAGCAGCGCCAGGCCGGCAGCCACGTGCCATCCGAGCAACAGCGGCTTCAGCGGATGGCCGCGCTCGTAGCCGGCCATCCAGAGGCCGAACAGCACCATCGCCGGCAGCAGCAACGCCATGATCCAGTGCAGGCGCCTGAGCGTCCGGGGATGGCGCTGCGCCGGGTTCACGGCGCCGGCGGCCTCAGGACAGCGACCACAGCGCGGCGAATTCGTGCACGTCCATGCCGCGCACGTCCTCGAAGCGCTCGGTGGCCTGCAGGATGGCTTCGGCCTGGCGCCGGCCGAACTGCCCGCGGATCGCCGAGGCGAACTTCTTCTCGAGCAGCGGAATGCCCTCGTCGCGGCGGCGGCGGTGGCCGACCGGGTAGTCGATGGAGACCTTCTCGGTGCTGCTGCCGTCGGTGAAGAACACCTGCAGGGCGTTGCCGATGGCGCGCTTGTCGGCGTCGAAGTATTCCTCGGTGAAGCGCGGATTCTCCTTGACCGTCATCTTCTCGCGCAGCTCGTCGATGCGCGGATCGGCGGCAACCTCGTCGGTGTACGACTCGGCCGTCAGTTCACCGAAGATCAGGGGCACGGCGACCATGTACTGGAGGCAGTGGTCGCGGTCGGCGTAGTTGTCGAGCGGGCCCGTCTTGTCGATGATCCGGCAGCCCGCCTCCTGCGTCTCGATCTCGATGCGCTCGATGTCGCCGATGCGGTCGACGACCTCCGGGTGCAGCTTCATGGCGCACTCGACGGCGGTCTGGGCGTGGAACTCGGCCGGGAAGGAAATCTTGAACAGCACGTTCTCCATCACATAGCTGCCGAGATCGCGCTCGAGCACGAGGTCCTTGCCCTTGAACAGCACGTCCTGGAAGCCCCAGCCCTTCGCCGTCAGCGCCGACGGGTAGCCGATCTCGCCCTTCAGCGTCAGCAGCGCGAGCTGCACCGCACGGCGGCAGGCATCGCCGGCCGCCCAGCTCTTGCGCGGCCCGGTGTTCGGGGCGTGGCGATAGGTTCGCAGCGCGCCGCCGTCGATCCAGGCCTGGGTGACGGCATTGACCACGTCATCGCGCGATCCACCGAGCATGCGCGTGACCACGGCCGTGGACGCGACGCGGACGAGCAGCACGTGGTCGAGGCCGACGCGGTTGAACGAGTTCTTCAGCGCGAGCACGCCCTGGATCTCATGGGCCTTGATCATGGCCTCGAGCACTTCCTCGACGCTCGGCGCGGCGCGCCCCTCGGCGACCTCGGTGCGGGCCAGGTAGTCGGCCACGGCCAGGATCGCGCCGAGATTGTCCGACGGATGGCCCCATTCCGCGGCCAGCCAGGTGTCGTTGAAGTCGAGGTAGCGGATCAGCACGCCGATGTTGAACGCGCCCTGGACGGGGTCGAGCTCGTGGCTCGTCCCCGGCACGCGGCAACCGCCGGGCAGGTTCGCGCCGGGCACGACCGGCCCCAGCAGCTTGACGCACTCGGGGAACTTCAGCGCCAGCATCGCGCAGGCCAGCGAATCCTTGAGACAGTAGTGCGCCGTCTTCCAGGCCTCGTCGGAATCGATCTCGTGGCCGCAGACGTAGTCGGCGATGTCCTGGATGAGTGGATCGGGCTCGGGGCGCTTGGCTGCGCGGGCGTCGGTCGGTGCGCTCATGGTGTTCGGATTTCCTGGATGGTTTCGGTACGGAATGATCGCCCGGGCCGCTCGGCCCGGTCAGCCCGTCATTTTATCAAGGCTGGCGGTGCCGGCGCTCGCAGCCGGCCCAGGCCAGCAGCAGCGAGCAGACGAGCGGAAGCAGGCGTTCGACCGCGTTGCCGGGGGCCTGGAAGGCCAGCAGGCTGATGGCAACCGTGAGGCCGAACCCGACCCCCATCGCGGCGAGCCGGAAAGCCGGTCGTACCGGCCCGACGAACAGCAGCACGACGAGCAGCGGGCCGAACGCGTTGCCGAGCGCCTGCCAGGCGAACAGCACACGGTCGAAGATTCTGGCCGGAAAGTACAGCGCCAGCAGCACCGCCGCGATCCCGAGGACGACGACGACCAGGCGATCCAGCGCCAGCGAATAGCGGCCCTGCCAACGCAGATCGTGACTGACTGCCGAGCCGGCCACGAGCAGCTGGCTGTCGGAAGTCGACATGATCGCGGCCAGCACGCCGCCGATGATGAGTCCGCCGAGCACGGCCGGTAGCAGGTCCGCGCTGAGCATCAGCAGGACCTGCTCGCCGTCGGGCAGTTCGGGCATCAGTACCCGCCCCGCCCAGCCCAGCACGACCATGCCGGTGTAGATCAGCGCCGCCCAGGTCAGGGCCATGATCCGTCCCGCGCGCAGCGAGCGCTCGTCGCGCAGCGCCATGAACCGGTTGACGACGTGCGGCTGCCCTGGATAACCCAGACCGATCCCGAAGAGTCCGGCGACGAAGACCAGGGCGAGCAGGCCGTTCGGCTGGTCGACCCAGCGCGTCAGCGACGGGTCGTCGAGCGCGGCCAGGCCGTCGAGGACGGCGCCCGGGCCGCCGACCGCGATGACGGCGACGACGGGAAGCACGAGCGCGACGAACAGCATCATCAGGCCCTGCAGCGCGTCGCTGACGCTGGCGGCCCAGAAGCCGCCGAGGAAGACGTAGGCGATGACGATGGCCGCACCACCGACGAGCGCCGTCCACGGCGGAATCTCCAGCGCGGTGCCGATCGCATCGCCGGCAGCCTGGAACTGTGAAGCCACGTAGAAGGTGAAGCAGAACAGGATGATCGCCGCCCCGCCGGCGCGCAGCCAGCGGCGTGAACGCTCCGGCATGCCGTTGGACAGGAATTCCACGAGCGTGAGCGAGCCATCCGCTCGACTGGCCGGCTGCAGGCGCGGCGCGACGAAGCACCAGTTGATGACGAAGCCGGAGACCACGGCCGGCACGAGCCAGATCGCCTGCAGGCCCCAGGCGTAGGCCGCCCCGCTCATGCCCAGCAGCGTCCAGGCCGAGGAGGAACTGGCCGAGGCGCTGAGGGCGGCCACGAACGCACCCATGTCGCGGCCGGCCAGGTGGAAGTCGGAAGTGTCGGCGGTGCGCCGCTGCGCCCAGGCCCCGATGGCCAGCAGCGCAACGAGGTAGAGCGCCATCGTCGCGGTCAGCATGGCGGCATGATCGCACAGCGCCGCCGACGATTCCGGACCGCGGAGACGACGACGCCCCGGACGGCCGGGGCGTCGAATAGGGGGCGGTCAGGACCGGTATCAGAACTTCCAGGTCGCGCGAATCCGCATGTCCCGGTCGCGCTGCAGGAACGCTGCACCGGCGCGGCGCTCGAGATCGCGCCGCCAGCGGGCGCGGAACTGGATACGGAATTCCTTCGTGAACTGGTACTGCCAGCGCAGCTCGGCCAGTTCGTTGTTCTGGCGGTAGTCGTTGGAGATCAGCCAGCCGCCATCGACCTGGCCGTAGACGATGCCGATGGTCTGTTTCGGCAGGAACTCCTCGATGTCGGCGCCGAGTTGCCAGGCCCAGCCACCGGCGTCGCCGGAGCCGGGCAGACCCAGCACCGTCCTTTCGGGTGTATCGAAGGCGTGGCCCACTTCGCCTGCCACGATGAGGCGGCGGCCCTGCTCGTCGAGGTCCCAGCCAGCGGCCAGCTTGGCCGTGGCGTTGACGTAGTCGCTGCGCTCGGCCGCGGCCACGCCGTTGTCGGCCAGCGTATCCGGGAACATCGTCACCGTCAGTGCGCGCAGGAAGATCGGTCCGAACTCTTGCTCGTTGGCCAGCGCCCCGAAGTAGCCGATGCGGCTGTCCTCGTCGTCGAAGGCCAGCGGCCCGCGCGTCACGAACCCGTTGCCCTCGCGGCTGTGATACTGGACGAACGCCTCGCCGTACCAACCGCCGGCGAGGGGGGGCCGGGCCCCGGTGGCCGGCGGCCCCCCGCGGGTGGGGTTGGGGGGCGGGGTGGGGGGCC
>JAWVZQ010000191.1:0-4981 GCA_033722095.1 Wenzhouxiangellaceae bacterium
GGGCTGCATCGCGGCCATGCCTCGTCTTCGCCGGGAGACCGGCCCGGCCGGGTTGCGCCTGCCGGGCGGCTGGACGATCCCGTTGATCGCGTTCTCGGCCAGCCTGCTGCTGCTGATCCAGGTCGATCGCGACGCCGTGGCCGCCACGGCCCTGGTCCTCGTCGCCGGGCTGCTGCCCTGGTGGATGCGGCCGGCACGGAGGCGCTGAGGCACGGCTGACGAATGTCATGCCCGGGGCCTGAGGTTCTCCACTACCGCGACTCCGTCCGTGAAACCAGACTGGCTGCATCGTCCGCCACCGGAGTGCATCCATGTCTTCGCAGCCCATCGCCACCTGCCGGGGTCTGGCCCACCGATACGGCTCGACCGACGCCCTGTCCGGCGTCGATCTCGACCTGCCGGCCGGCGCCGTCACCGCGCTGCTCGGGCCCAACGGCGCCGGCAAGACCACGCTGATCCACCTGCTGCTGGGGCTGCTGCCGCTGCGGCAGGGCACGATCCGTCTTTTCGGCGACCGGGCGCCGGGAGCGAACGGCGCGCGGTCGCGCATCGGCGCCATGCTGCAGATCAGCGGTGTCCAGGACAACCTGACCGTGCGCGAACTCGTGGAGTTGTTCGCGAGTTTCTACCCCGACCCCGCCGAGGTCGCGGATCTGGTCGAGGAATGCGGCCTGGCCGGCCTCGAGGGTCGGCGCTTCGACCGGCTCAGCGGCGGCCAGAAGCAGCGCACGCTGTTCGCGCTGGCCGCCGTGGGGCGGCCGGGCCTGCTCGTTCTCGACGAGCCGACGACGGGACTCGACCCGGCGGCCCGGCGCCGGCTGTGGTCGGCCATCGAGGCGCGCCGGGCGCGCGGCGACGCCATCCTGCTGAGCACGCACTTCATGGAGGAGGCCGATCGGCTCGCCGACCGCGTCGTCGTGCTCGACGGTGGCCGCGTCCTGGCCCGTGGCACGCCGGCCGAGATTCGCCGCCGCGTGCCGCGCGACACGATCCGGGTCCGGAGCCGGCTGGGCGCCGAGCGCCTGTCGGCCCTGCCGGGCGTGGTGAAGGTGCGCGACGGAAGCGAGGGCTGGACGCTGCTGAGCGGCAACGGCGTGGCGACGACGCGCGCGCTGCTCGAGGCCGATCCCGACGCCGCGGAGCTGGAGGTGCGCGGCGCGGACCTGGAGACCGCGTTTCTCGCGCTGACGGGCGATGCTCCGACCGACGACGGCGTACGTCCCGGCTGCGCCGTTCGCGAAGACCACCCGTCGCTCGAAGAGAGGGAAACCGCATGAACATCGCGATCCGCACGCTGCCCGGCGCCTGGATGCAACTGATCCGCGCCCAGTTCCTGAACCTGTCGCGCACGCCGGCCTACACGCTGCCGACGCTGCTGTTCCCCGTGATGTTCTACGCCTTCTTCGGCCTGCTCATGATTCCCGGCCGAGCGCAGTTCCTGCTCTGCACATTCGCGACGTTCGGCGTCATGGGCGCGGCCCTGTTTTCGTTCGGCATCGCCATCGCCATGGAGCGGGCCCAGGGCTGGATGCGGCTGCTGCGCGCGGCTCCGGCACCGATCTCCGGCGTCGTGACCGGAAAGTTCGTCGCCGCGATGCTGTTTGCCCTCGCCATCGTCGCGCTGATGTCGGTGCTGGCCGCCGGTCTCGGCGGCGTGCGGCTGGCGACCGGCCAGTGGCTGGCGCTGGCCGGCGTGCTCGCAGCCGGAACGCTGCCGTTCTGCCTGCTCGGCATGGCGCTGGGCCTCTGGCTGTCGCCGTCGGCCGCGCCGGCCGTCATCAACATCGTCTACCTGCCGCTGGCGTTCCTGTCCGGGCTCTGGGTGCCGGCCTCGCAGTTTCCGGCCTGGCTGCAGGCCGTGGCCGAGTGGCTGCCGCCCTACCACCTCGCCGAACTGGCGCTGCACGTGACCGGGACGCGGGCCGGAGACTGGGTGTGGTCGGCGGCGGTCCTGGCCGCCTACTCGATCACGTTCGCGGCTGCCGTCGCCTTCGGATGGCGGCGCCTCGACGGCATCCGCAAGTGAGCGATTCCCGCACCCGCATCTCCACACGAGGAGTCCTTCAAGCATGCGTATCCTGACCACCGTCCTGCTGCTGGCCGCCGCGCTCGTGGGCGTGTTCTTCCTGCTTCCGACCCCCGGTTCGGAAGGGTCCGGCGAGACCGCGGCCGAGCCCGCACGCCCGGATCGGATCATCGCGATCCGCGACGTCCGCCTGTTCGACGGCGAGTCGGTGATCGACTCGGCCACGCTGGTCCTCGCCGACGGCCGCGTCGAGAGCGCCGGTGTCGGAGTCGAGATTCCCGACGGCGCCGAGATCGTCGACGGCGCGGGCCGGACGGTGCTGCCGGGCCTCGTCGACGCGCACGTCCATGCCTTCGGCCGCGCTCGGCGCGACGCGGTTCGCTTCGGCGTGACGACGATGCTCGACATGTTCCGGCCCCCCGACGACCTGGCGACGATCCGCGCCGAGCGCGATTCGACCGCCACCATCGACCGCGCCGACCTGTACTCGGCGGGCTTCCTGGCCACGGCCGAGGGCGGCCACGGCACCCAGTACGGCATCGAGGTGCCGACGATCTCGACGCCGGCCGAGGCCGATCACTGGGTCGCGGCGCGCGTGGAAGAGGGCTCGGACTGGATCAAGATCGTCATCGAGAACGGTGAGGGTTGGGGCGGCGATCTGCCGTCGCTCGACGACGCGACGATCCGCGCGCTCGTCGATGCGGCCCACGCGCGCAACCTGCTGGCCGTCGCCCATGCGTCGACGCGGGCCGAAGCGCTGCGCGCGATCGCGGCCGGCGTCGACGGCCTGGTGCACGCCTTCGCAGACGCGCCCGCCGACGAGGCGTTCCTGGCCGCCGCGCGCGATTCGGGAATCTTCGTCGTTCCCACCGCGACCGTCATGGCCGGGGCGTTCGGTGCTTCCGGCGAGGGATGGCTGGCCGGCCGCGAGCGCATCGCCGGCCGGCTGTCTCCCGAGCAGCGCCGGAGCCTGGCGCAGGCGTTCCCTGGGGCCGAAGGCCGAACGGATCGCATGCCGCGCCTGCTCGACAACATCGCCGCCATGCACGGCGCCGGCGTTCCGCTGCTGGCCGGCAGCGATGCACCGAACCCGGGCACGGCCCACGGCGCGAGCCTGCACCACGAGATGCGGCTGATGGCCGACGCCGGCATGGCGCCGGTCGAGGTCCTGCGCGCCGCGACCTCGACGCCGGCGCGGATCTTCGCGCTCGATGGTCGCGGCTGCCTGCAGCCCGGCTGCCGCGCCGACGTGGTGCTCGTCGACGGGAACCCGCTCGACGACATCGCGGCCACCGCCGATATCGTGTCCGTGTTCCGCAACGGCCGACGCGTCGAGCTGGACCCCGACGTCGAGACGCCGGCTTCCGGCGAGGTGCCGGCCGCGCCGCCGCGCGACCTGCTCGCGGAGGCCGACCGCTGGATGGCCGCCAGCGACCGTTACCAGGGCGGCCGGTCCACGGCCGTCCTCGAGGTGCACGACGACGCCATCGCCGTGAGCGGAAGCCTGGCCGAAGGATTCGCCTATCCCTACGGCGGCGGGATGTGGAGCCCGACCGGCGTGCCGATGGTCCCGGCAGACCTGCGCGGGCACGACGCGCTCGTGCTCCGCGTCACCGGCTCGATCGACCGGGTCCGGCTCATGCTGTTCAGCGGCGAGGACGCCGCGTCGCAGCCGTTCTGGATCGATCTGGAAACCGGGATGCAGCACCGGCTCGAGTTCGCGAGGCTCGCGGGTGTCGAAGCGGCGCGCATCGGGGCGGTCGGCGTGTTCGCAAGCGATGCGCCCGGCGACTATGATTTCCGCATCGAACGCATGGACCTGGAATGAACCCCGCGCGAGCGGTCCGCCGCTTCCACGAACTGCTGGTTCCCGCCGAGGCCGACGTCGGATGGACGCCCTACCTGTGGCTCGTCTACCTGTCGTTCTTCTTCGTCGAGTGGCTGTTCCGCCCCGTCGGCGGGACGGAATTGCTGTGGTCGTCGGGGACCATCGCGTTGTTCCTGGTCCTGTACTTCTCGGCCTACCGCCGGCGCGGCCTCGCGGCACTCCTGCACATCGCCGGCATGACGGCGCTGGCCGTGGCCTGGGCGCCGTTCAACGCGGGCTCCAGCGTGCTGTTCATCTACGCGGCCAGCTTCGCGTTCCTCGTCGGGCCGCCGCGCGTCTCGTCGCTGGTCGTCGCCGCCGTTGCGGGCGCGGCCGCCGTGACGGCCTGGCTGGTCCAGCCACAGTTGTTCTACTGGCTTCCGGGGGTGCTCGTCTCGGTGATGATCGGGGCGGCCAACATCTTCTTCGGCGAACAGCGCCGCCGCAATGCCGAACTGCGGCTCAGCCAGTCCGAGACCCGACGCCTGGCGCGTGTGGCCGAGCGCGAGCGCATCGCGCGCGACCTGCACGACGTGCTCGGCCACACGCTCTCGCTGATTGCCGTCAAGAGCGAACTGGCCGGCCGTCTCGTCGAGGGCGACCCCGGCCGGGCGCGCGAGGAAATCGCCTCGATCGAATCGACGGCACGCGAGGCCCTGGCCGAGGTGCGCGCGGCGATCTCGGGCTTCCAGCAGCGATCGCTCGACGACGCGCTCGAGGAGGCCCGGCTGAGCCTGCGCGCGGCCGACGTGGACCTCGTCCTCGATCGGGACGGCGCCGTGGACGTGCCGCCGCGCACGGGCGCCATGCTCGGGCTCGTCGTCCGGGAGGCGGTCACGAACATCATCCGGCACGCCGCTGCGCGTCGCTGCGAGATCGCGCTGCAGCGCGACGGCGACGAGATCCTGCTGGCCGTGTCCGACGATGGTCGAGGCGGCATCCGCGCCGACGGACTCGGCGTCCAGGGCATGCGCGCGCGCATCGAGTCGCTGGGTGGCCGGCTCGAGATCGATGGTGGGGGCCGATCGTGCCTCGTGGCGCGCGTGCCGGGGGCGGCGGCATGATCCGCATCGTGCTGGCCGAGGACC
>JAWVZQ010000192.1:0-4981 GCA_033722095.1 Wenzhouxiangellaceae bacterium
ACCAGTTGCAGGGACCGGATGGCGAGCCGCTCAAGTCGTCGGCGCCGGCGCCGGATCCTTGAACGGGGCCGGGTCGACGGGCAGGGGCGGGTCTCGATTGCCGGGATGATCGAGGTGATCCGCGCACTCCGTGTCGCTCGGTCTGCCTGCCGCCCAGGGATTCCGCCTTCTCCACGATGCCGGACGCCGCCTGCTCGAGCTGGATGTCGCCTTCGGCGGGCGCCGGCCCAGCAGAGCCGGGTCAGCGGTTGCCGGGATCGCAACGGGTGTGTCCCCGTGGCGGCGCTTCGCAGCGCATGGTAGCGTGGCTTTCGGGAACGATCGGGCTGCGGCCGAATGACCCTGACAAGTGGTGCACCGGTGAAGCGCATCGGCGAACGGGACATCTCCGTCGAGGACCTGCTGCGCGCCGTCTACCTGCGATCAGATAATCCGGTCTTCCTCGTCGGGTTCAGGGAGCGCACCATCCTGGCCTGCACGCCGCAGGTCGAGCGCGTGTTCGGCTACAAGCCGTCGGAACTGCTCGGAGAGACGACCGAGTGCCTGCATGCCAGCCACGAGCAGTTCGTCGAGTTCGGCGAGATGTCCGAGCCGTTGCTCGAGCGCGAAATGATGTCGTTCCACGGCCGCTTCAGGATGAAGCGCAAGGACGGCTCGCTGTTCCCGAGCGAGCATTTCGTGACGCTGATTCGGGACACGGATGGCGAGCCGGTAGCGGCCGTGAGCGTGGTCCACGATCTTTCGCGCATCGAGGAGTCGGCCGATACGTTGCCCGACTCTGCCCTGCACCTGACCGCGATCGCAGGGGAGATTCCCGGCGGCATCTTCCAGCGCATCCACACGCGCGACGGAAGGATGTACTACAGCTTCCTGCGCGGCACGCTGCTGAAGGAGCTCGGCGTCGATCCCGTCGAGGCCCAGCGGGATCCCGAGGTTCTTCTCGGGCGCATGGCTCCGCAGGACCGGGAGCGGTATCGCCGGCGCGTCGAGGAAGCCCTCGAGACCATGACGCCCGTGGACATGCTGCTGCGATTTCCCGACACGGACAAGGGTGAGCGGTTCATTCGTTCGATGTCCCAGCCCCACCGGCTCGATGACGGCTCGGTCGCCTGGGACGGCATGTTCTTCGACATGACGACCGAGAAATACGCCGAGGAGAGCCTGCGCTACATCACCTATCACGACGCGCTGACCAGCTTGCCCAACCTGGCCGCCTTTCGCGAGCACCTGGAAGCGGTGTTGGGTCGGATCGAGCGCGAAGGGAATCAAGTCATCGTTGCCGGGATCAATCTCCGGCGGTTCCGGATCATCAACGAAACGCTCGGGCACGACGCCGGGGATCTCGTCATCAAGGGTGTCGGGGAGCGGCTGCGCGAGCGGCTGCACGAGGAGGACTTCCTGGCGAGGTTCCACAACGACGAGTTCCTGGTCCTCATCGACGATGTCGAACCCGGCACCGAAATGGGCACGGCCCTGAACGGGCTGCTGTCAGTTTTCGATGATTCCCTGGAAATCCCCGGACTGGACCCGATCTCACTGGATGCGAGGATCGGCCTGACCGTCGCGCCCCAGGACGGAGACGCCGTGGACGAGCTGCTGCGAAACGCGGACACGGCGCTTCAGCATTCGCGCCGAGAGTCCGGCAGCAGCGTGGAGTTCTACCGCCAGAGCATGACTTCGGATCTCCTGAGCTACCTGGAACTCGAGCGCGCGTTGGAGGCCGCGATCGAGGCGGGTGAAATCGAGCCGTTCCTGCAGCCCCAGTACGAGATCCGCGGGAGGAACATCATCGGAATGGAGGCTCTCGCGCGGTGGAAGCTCGAAGGGGAGTGGATTTCCCCGGGCCGATTCATTCCGGTCGCCGAGGACTCCGGGCTGATCGTGGCTCTGGGCCGGCAGATCCTGGCAAGCGTGATCGAGACGCTCCAGGCCTGGAAGCGGCAGGGACGCCGGCTCGTTCCCGTGTCCGTGAACTTCTCCACGCTGCAGTTCCGGGATCCGGAGTTCTCGTCATGGCTGCTCGAGACGCTCGACGAGAGCGGGCTGGGTCGAAGCGCGATCCAGGTGGAGATCACCGAAAGCGTGTTCATGGACGACATCGACGCCGCGACCCGGCTCATCGAGCAGCTGCATCGAGAGGGCATCGATTTCAATCTCGACGATTTCGGTACGGGATTTTCATCGCTCAGTTACCTGTCGCGCCTGCCATTCAGCGTCCTGAAGATCGACACCAGTTTCACCCGGCGAATTCTCGAAGATCGACGCAGCGCGAACCTCGTGCACTCCATCATCCAGATGGCCGAGGCCCTGGATCTCGATGTGATCGCCGAGGGTGTGGAAACCGAAGAACAGTTGAGCCGATTGCGCGAGATGGGCTGCAAGGCGGTTCAGGGCTTTCTGACGGGCCGGCCGATACCGCTCGACGAGGCCGGGGAGCTACTGCAGAGTGACACGAGCGCCTGACGGACGGCCGTGACCGCAAGGTCAGTTACCGGATGATGTGCCATTCGGTCTGCCTCCCGGCCAGGTAGATCACGCGTTCGCCGTCGAAATACGCCGACTGCTCGAGCTTGATCTGCAGGTGCTGCCCGCCCCACGGGGCGTACGGCAGCTTGATGTTGCCCTCGATGGCGTAGGCGGTGTCGGCATGCAGCGGCCAGTCGCCGGTGTTCGGAATCGCGGCCGGCTTGTCCCACATGCCGACCGTCGGACCCGGCGCGTGGCCCACGAAGCCGATCGGGTGCGTGTAGATGTTGTGCTGCCAGGGCGCGTCTTCCATCGACGCCTGGGCCGCGGCAAGAATCTCGTTGCCGGTGCGGCCGGTGACGAACTCGGCGGTCAGCATGTCCTGCCAGCGGTTGCCCTCGGCCAGCGCGTCCACGAGATCCTGCGGCAGCTCGTGTTCCCCGACTTCCATGACGTAGGCCATTTCCTGCGTGTCGGTGCACAGCTTGAGGTAGCAGATGCCGACGTCGGTGTGCAGCACGTCACCGCGCTCGATCGTGCCCGAAATGCCGCAGAAGTCCGTTTCGCCGGTGCATTCGGCGCCCGGCCTCTGGATGTTGACGTAGGGCTGGAACCAGGTGTCCAGGCCGCGCTCGGCGAAGCGCGAGCGGATGAACCAGGCGACGTCGTCGGTCGTGGTGGCACCAGGCGTGATGACCCCGCCGGAGAACGCCTCGGCGATGACCGACCGGGCCAGCGCGACGACGTGGCCGTAGAGTGCCAGTTCGTCTTCGGTGCGCGTTTCGAACCAGCGCACGACGAGGTCCTCGGCCGAAACCAGCCGATCCTTGTAACCGGCCGGCAGCACCTGCATCAGGCGCTGGTGCAGGCCCGTGGTTAACCCGTCGGCTTCGGGCCAGTGTCGCGAGACGTTGATGCCGATGCGTTCGGGGTCGAGCTCGGCCAGCTTGTCGCCGAGCGCCTCCCACTGCGCCTCGAGCTCGCCGCCTTCCCAGGCCGTCTCGTAGGGTTCGCCGAGCGGGTAGCGATTGATGCTGATCGGCTTGACCGTGCCGTCTTCCTGCAGGTGGAACAGCAGCATCGTCGTGCGTCGCGCCGCGAACGACGGCTGCGGCACGAGCGTGAAATAGACCGGATCCTCGGCATATTCGCGGTTGATGACGAGCCACAGGTCGATGCCGGTCTCGCTCATGAGCCGCGGCAGCAGGTCCGCCAGCCGCCGCTCGACGATGGGGTTCTCGACGGCGGGCCGTTCGTGCAGGGCCAGCACGGAAGGAGGCTCGTCGATGCGCCGCCCCTGGTCTGCCGCCTGGACCGAGGCAACCAGCAACGCTGCGAGAAGAAGGGGGAGGCTTCTGGAGATCGAGGGCATGTGGGTCGGCGCGTTCGGGGACCGCTCTCATTCTGCCCCATCACCGAACGGCGCGTCATCGCATCGCTCGGCCACGCCCGGTCGAAGGGCCGACACCGCCGGGGGCGATGCCGGCCGGTTCCGCTATCCCGCCGCGCCGCCGAGCAGGGCCATGAGCCCCGACAGCACGATGAAGATCGCAAACCACGCCAGCATGGCTTTCGCCCAGTTGGCCTTCTCGGGATGCGTGCTGCTTCCGAATGCCCAGACCAGCAGCATGACGATGTTGACGATCGGGATGAAGGTGATCAGCAGCGTGACCATCCAATTTCCGACGCTCTGCGTTCCGTGGGTCAAGTCCTGCATGGTTGCTCCCTGTCGCTTGCGCGATATCTCGAGTGGTCTTCCCCGCTTCCCTTCGGCGGGATTCGCGCGCCGTTGCGCGCCCGATGCCTGACTACGCCAACTCGACCGGGAATACGCCATCGGCGGAACTTCTCCAATCGCATCGGTCCGCGACTACACTGGCCCTCGGCCACGCTCGCGATGCAAACGATGGCGACACAGCACGACTACAGGATCTGGATCGACGGCGAGCTCGTGCCCGAATCGGAGGCGAAGGTCTCCGTATTCGATTCCGGCTTCGTGCTCGGCGACGGCGTCTGGGAAGGCGTGCGCGTGGTCGGGGGCCGGCCGGCGTTTCTGGAAGCCCACCTCGAACGGCTCGCCGAGGGCGCGCGGGCCCTGATGCTTGCGGGCATGCCCGCCAGGGAAGCGCTGCGCGAGGCCGTGCACGCGACGATCGAGGGCAACGGACTCGTCGACGATGCGCACCTGCGCATCATGCTGACGCGCGGCGTGCGGCGCGAGCCGTACCAGGACCCACGGCTCGTGGCCGGCGGCCCGACGCTGGTCATCATTCCGGGCCACCATCCCGTCACCGAGGAGGCGCTGGCCACGCCGCTGACCCTGTTCACGGTCCACGTCCGGCGCGGTGCGCCCGACGTCCAGGACCCGCGCCTGAACAGCCACAGCAAGCTCAACTGCATCCTGGCCTGCATCCAGGGCGCGGTCGCCGGTGCCGACGAGGCGCTGATGCTGGATCCCGACGGCTTCGTGGCGACCTGCAATTCGACGCACTTCTTCATCGTCCGAGCAGGCCGC
>JAWVZQ010000193.1:0-4898 GCA_033722095.1 Wenzhouxiangellaceae bacterium
GACGAGCGGGCGGGCCTGCGAGAGCTGGCGTCGTACGAAATCGTGAACCACGCGAAGGCGGTTCGTGCGCTCGATCAGCGCCTCGCCGGAATCCGAGGCACGGATGCCGGCACGGAAGCCACCGTAGGCCATGGCCATGATCAGACCGATCAGCGCCGTGGCGACGAGCAGTTCGACGAGCGTGAAGCCGGAAGCGGCGAGCGGGCGACGTCCGTTCATCACGCGCCTCCCTGCCGCTCGGCGTAGTAGCGGTCCACGGAGCGCAGCGTGGCGAATCGCGCCGAGCGCTCGGACTGCCCTTCGCCCCAGAAGACCGTCAGCGTGACGAGGTAGAGGTCGATGGGCAGTTCGTCGAAATCGGCGCCGCGATCGTCGACGATGAACCAGGGCTCGATATCCATCTCCCAGGAGTACCGGTCGTCGACGGTGCCCGTCGTGCGGCCCGGCTCGGGAAGGCCCTCGATGCCGACCATGTCCAGCCGGCTCTGGGCGATGAGCGCGGCCTGCGTGAAATCGCCGGAGCGACGCGTGTTGCTGACCGACTGGCTCAGGATCTGCAGGATCACGCCGAACATCAGTGCGAACAGCGCGAACGCGGCCATGACCTCGATCAGCGTGAAGCCGTGCTGACGACGCTTCGCGTGGAACTCGAGGCGGTGCACGTCAGGCGTCCTCGGCTTCGTCGCGGCTGATCTCGCCGGTCAGCCAGCCGACCGAGACCGCCCACTTGCGCTCGCCCACGCTCAGCGTCACGCGTCCACCCGTCGAGGCACCGTCCGGAAAGAAGCGGATGCCGCCGGCGTTTTCACCGGTCAGTTCGGAGCGCGCGGTCTCGAGCGTGATGTCCAGTCCGTCGGGCAGCGTCTCGACCTCGCCGCCGGCTGCCTGCCAGGTGCGCGCGTCGGCGTCGACGAGGAAGACCTGCTCGCGGCGCTGGATCACGGCCTGGCCACGCGTGTGACGCAGCCCGGCGAGCACTTCGCGGACCTCGTTGCGCAGTTCGGCGCCGCGCACCGATCGGCTGATACTCGTGCCCACGAGGCCGAACAGCGCGACGACGAGAATCATGACGACCATGATCTCGACGAGGCTGAAGCCGGCGGCCGGATGCCGCCGGATCTGTCCGGCGCGCGGACGCATCACTCCCAGCTGGTGATGTCGGCGGCCGAATCCTCGCCGCCGGGTGCACCGTCCTTGCCGTAGGACCAGATGTCGAATGCGCCGTGCTGGCCCGGCGCCCGGTACTCGTAGGGATTGCCCCACGGGTCGTTGAGCGACGAGGACTTGACGTATTCGCCGTTCCAGTTCGAGACGTTGCTCGGCTCCTGGACGAGGTCGCGCAGGTCGTTGGGGACCTGTCCGGTGTCGAGGTAGAAGGTCTCGACGGCCATGGACAGCCGGTCGACCTGCGTCTCGGCGATCTTGTGCTTGGCCGACTCGCTGCGGCCGATGATGTTCGGGACCACGAGCGTGGCGATCAGCCCGAGGATGACCAGGACCACGAGCAGCTCGATCAGCGAAAAGCCCTGGCTTGCGGATTTGCTTGTCATTGGAACCTTCCCTTTGGATTGGGCTTGAAGCGGATATCGACAGAGACTACGACAACAACGGGCCGAAAGGTTTCCCCGGCTCGCGGCTGCGGCCGTCAGCCGACGAGTTCGTTGATGCTGAGGATGGCCATGAGTACCGACATGACGATGATCCCGATCAGCGCCGCCAGTCCCAGCGTCAGGAACGGCACGAGCAGCGACATGAGCCGGTCGATGGTCGTGCGCACCTCGTTGTCGTAGGTATTGGCGACCTTGAGCAGCATCTCGTCGAGCTGCCCGGTTTCCTCGCCGACGTTGATCATCTGCAGCGCCAGGCGCGGGAAATGCCCGCTCTCGTTCAGTGCCCTGGCCAGCGGCGAGCCGGTCTTGACCTTCTTGGCGGCCTCGCCGACGTCCTCGCGCAGCACGGTGTTGGTCATGACGTTGCGCGCGATGGAGATCGCCTGCAGCAGAGGCACGCCGTTGACGAGCAGCGTGCCCGTGGTGCGCGCCAGCCGGGCCATCTCGATCTTCGCGATGACGTCGCCGAGCCAGCGCGTCTTCAGGAACCGGCGATCCCAGCGCAGCCGCGAGGCCGGCCTGGCCATCTGGGCGCGGAACCACAGCGCGACGACCAGCGCGATGAGGATCAGGCCCCACCAGAATTCCTGCAGCAGCGTGCCGGCGCCCATGACGATCTTCGTCAGCATCGGCAGCTCGCCGCCGAAGTCCTCGAACATCGGCGTGAACTGCGGAATGACGTAGACCATGAGGAGCATCAGCGAGGCGATGGCCAGGATGACGAGCAGCGCCGGGTAGATCAGCGCCGAGATCACGCCCTCCTTGAGTTCCTTGGCGCGCTCGAGGTACTCCGACATGCGCGCAAGGGTCTGGTCCAGCGCCCCACCCATCTCGCCGGCGCGCACCATGTTGAGGTAGAAGCGCGAGAACACGCCGTGGCGCTCCTCGAGCGCCTCGGACAGCGAGATGCCCTCGCGCACGCGGTCGCGGATCTTCGAGACCGTGCGCTCGACGCGCTCGTTCTCGGCCAGGTCGACGAGAATGCCCAGCGAACGGTCCAGCGGCAGGCCGGCGCCGAGCAGCGTGGCCAATTGGGAGGTCAGGTCCCCGACCTCGCGCTGGGTCAGGCCCTGGCGCCCGCGCAGCAGGGTCTCGAGCCGGAATCCCGAGGAGACCTCGCGGGCCTGGACCGGGATGTTGCCCGTCTCCTGGATATGGGCGATCACGAGCTCGCGGCTCGGCGCCTCCATTTCGCCGGTCAGCGTCTCGCCCGAAGGCGTGACGGCCTTGTATTCGAACATCGCCATTCAGCGTCCCCCGGCGGAGTGCGCCCGACGGCGACGGATAGCGTTGCGGCCGGGCATCAGACTTCCTGCGTGACGCGCAGGACTTCCTCGGGACTCGTGACGCCGGCCAGGGCCTTGAGCATGCCGTCCTCGTACATCGTGCGCATGCCCTCGGCGCGGGCCCGCGCCTCGATCTCGCCGGAGGTGGCCTGCTTCATCACCATCCTGCGGATCTCCTCCGACATCGGCAGCAGCTCGATGATGCTCGAGCGGCCGAGGTATCCGGTGGGGTTGGCCTCGGAACTGCCCGGGTGGTAGAGCGTGATCTCGTCGGCGTCGGTGAGCCGGTCGACGCCGAGTTCGCGGGCCATCTCGGGCTCCACGACGAACGGCTGGCGCGTCTCGGGGTCGAGCTTGCGCACGAGGCGCTGGGCCATGATGGCATTGACCGTGGAGGTCAGCAGGTAATCCTCCACGCCCATGTCGAGCATGCGCGTCACGCCGCCGGCCGCATCGTTGGTATGCAGCGTCGAGAGCACCATGTGACCGGTCAGCGCCGACTGGATCGCGATCTTGGCCGTTTCCAGGTCGCGCATCTCGCCGATCATGATGACGTCCGGGTCCTGGCGCACGATCGCGCGCAGCGCGGCGGCGAAATTCAGCCCGATCGACGACTTCGCCTGGATCTGGTTGATGCCCTCGAGCTGGTACTCGACGGGATCCTCGACCGTGATGATCTTGCGCTCCGGGGAATTGAGCTGACTCAGCGCCGTGTACAGCGTCGTGGTCTTCCCCGAGCCCGTGGGACCCGTGACGAGGATGATGCCGTGCGGCATCTCGAGGGCCTTGATGAAATCGCGGCGCGTGTCCTCGGCGAAACCCAGCGACCCGAAGTCCAGCGTCACGGCCTCGCGGTCGAGGATTCGCATGACCACGCTCTCGCCGTGCGAGGTCGGGATCGTCGAAACGCGGAGGTCGAGTTCCTTGCCCTGGACGCGATGCATGATGCGGCCGTCCTGAGGCAGCCTGCGCTCGGCGATGTTGAGCTTGGCCATGATCTTCACGCGCGAGATCACGGCCGCCGTCGAGCGCGCCGGCGGCGCCTCGACTTCCTGCAGCACGCCGTCGATGCGGTAGCGCACCTTCAGCCGGTTCTCGAACGGCTCGATGTGGATGTCCGAGGCGCGGGCCTCGACGGCCCGCTGCAGGATGAGGTTGACGAGTCGGATGACGGGCGCCTCGGAGGCCAGGTCGCGCAGATGCTCGACGTTCTCCTCGTCGCCGACATCGTCGTCGCCGCCCAGGCCCTCGGCGATCTGGCCCATCGCGCTGCGCCCGCCACCGAAGTAGCGCTCGATGGCGTTGTCGATCTCCGAGGTGATGCCGACGCTGGGTCGCACGTCGAGCCCGGTGGCCATCCTCAGCGCCTTGCGCATGGCCGGGTTCTGCGGATCGGCCATGACCACGTGCAGTACACCGTCCTCGACGCGGACCGGGACCAGGTGCTGCTGCTTCATGAACCGCACCGAGACCGAGTCGATGTCGGGACCCTTCTCGGGATAGTCCTTGTCGGTGACCATCGGGATGTCGAGCATCTCCGACTGCGCGGCGGCCAGGTCGCGCTCCGAGACCAGGCCCAGGCGGACCAGCAGCGTCAGCAGGTTTCCGCCGTGTTGCTCGCGGTAGGCCTGCGCACGCGCGAGGTCGTCGGACTTCAGGCGGCCCTGGTCGACGAGCAGGCGGCACAGCTCCGCCGCGCGATCCTCGAGGTGATCACCGACCTCGGGCAGCAGGTCGGTCTCATCGGCGGCGCTGAGGGCTTGGGATTCCATGGCTGGATTATATGAGAAGGCTTGGGGAACCGAGAATTCCGACCGCGCGCGGCGCGAAGCGTTCAGATGCGGCGCGTCAGCACCACTTCCTCGAGGAAGCGCCGGTTCATGAGGATCCAGGTCGCCATCGGGATCACGGCCGGGAACATCAGGTAGCCGAGCTGGTAGAACAGCGCCACCATCGTCGGCGGCAGGCCGGCCTCGGCGACCGCCGCGGCGCCCGGCGGTCC
>JAWVZQ010000194.1:0-4887 GCA_033722095.1 Wenzhouxiangellaceae bacterium
CCTCAAGCATCGATTCCAGGAACGAGAGTTTACGGTGGTTGCCGCCCGAGGCAAGATCAAAACTGAACAGATAGAAATTGCCCTTGTAACGGGAGGAGCAAACACCGACGACCTTGGCGTCGCCACGCTGACGATGGACCGGCCCGTGGTCCACAACGCCTTAACCGCCGAGCTGATCGAGGCACTCAACGACCGCTTCGCGCGGCTGGACGCGGATCCGCCCCGTGCGCTCGTTCTGTCGGGGTCGGGCGCCTCGTTCTCGGCCGGCGCCGACCTGGGCTGGATGCGCGCCATGGCCGACGCCGACGAGGCCGCCAATCGGGCCGATGCCGAGCGTCTCGCGGCGATGTTCCGCGCTCTGGACGCACTGCCCTGCCCCACGATCGCCCGTGTGCACGGCGCAGCCTTCGGCGGCGGCGTCGGCCTCGTGGGCTGCTGCGTCATGGGCATCGCGGCCGACACCGCGAAGTTCGGCCTGACCGAGGTGCGCCTGGGACTGATTCCGGCGACCATCTCGCCCTTCGTGCTGGCGCGGATCGGACGCACGCATGCGCGCCGCTGGTTCCTGACCGGGGAGCGCTTCGACGCGATGGAAGCGCGGCGCATCGGGCTCGTCGACTCGGTTGTCGGGCCCGATGCGCTCGACGAGGCGATTTCGGCGCGAATCGAGGCGCTGCTCGCGTGCGGCCCCGCCGCCGTGTCCGAGTGCAAGGCGCTGATCCGGCGCGTCGAGGACTTCGACGGAGGCGCGCAGGAACTCGATTCGATCACGGCCGAGTGGATCGCCCGGATCCGCGTTTCCGAAGAGGGGCAAGCCGGCCTGCGCGCCTTCCTCGAAAAGCGCCGTCCCGACTGGAAAGGAAGATCGAGCTCATGAACCAGCCCGCCCTGTTCCGGCGCGTCCTGATCGCCAACCGCGGCGAAATCGCGTGCCGCGTCATCGCGACCTGTCGCCGCCTCGGCATCGAGACCGTCGCCGTGTTCTCCGAGGCCGACCGCGGCGCCCGCCACGTGCGCCTGGCCGACCACGCCGTGGCCATCGGCGAGGCCGAGGCCTCGAAGTCCTACCTCGTGGCCGAACGCATCGTCGAGGCCGCGCGCGACACGGGCGCCGAGGCCGTCCATCCCGGTTACGGCTTCCTGTCCGAGAACGCCGAGTTCGCGCGCGCGCTCGACGAGGCCGGCATCGCGCTCATCGGCCCCCGCCCGGAGACCATCGAGGCGATGGGTTCGAAGGCGCGCGCCAAGGCCCTCATGGAAGAAGCCGGGGTCCCGCTCGTGCCGGGTTACCACGGAGACGACCAGTCCGACGATCGACTCGTCGAGGAAGCCGCGAAGATCGGTTTTCCGCTCATGCTCAAGGCCGCGGCCGGCGGCGGCGGCAAGGGCATGCGCGTCGTGCGCTCCGAGCAGACCTTTCCGGACGCCCTGGCCGCGGCCCGCCGCGAGGCGAAGTCCGCGTTCGGCGACGAGCGCATGATCCTCGAGCGCTACGTGGAACACCCGCGCCACATCGAGGCCCAGGTCTTCGGCGACGTCCACGGCAACGTTGTCCACCTGTTCGAGCGGGACTGCTCGAGCCAGCGCCGCCACCAGAAGGTCATCGAGGAAGCCCCGGCAGGCGATCTCGACCCCGGGCTGCGCGAGGAACTGCTGCAGGCCGCCGTGCGCGCCGCGCGCGCCGTGCAGTACCTCGGGGCCGGCACCGTCGAGTTCCTCGTCGACGAGCGCGGTTTCTACTTCCTCGAGATGAACACGCGCCTGCAGGTCGAGCACCCGGTCACGGAGCGCGTGACCGGACTGGATCTCGTCGAGTGGCAATTGCGCGTCGCCGCCGGCCAGGCGCTGCCGCTCGAGCAGGACGATATCGAGTGCCGCGGCCACGCGATGGAAGCGCGCATCTACGCCGAGGATCCGGACTCCGGCTTCCTGCCGGATTCCGGCACCGTCGAGGCCCTGCGGTTTCCCGAGGCCGAATGGGTACGCGTGGATTCGGGTGTCGAGGAAGGCGACGGCGTCGGCGTGCACTACGACCCGATGATCGCCAAGCTCGTCGTCGCCGCCGAGAACCGCACGGTCTGCCTGGCGCGGCTGAAGCACGCGCTGGCGCGCTGCCATGTTACCGGCCTGACGACGAACCTGGGCTTCCTGCTGGCCCTGGCGGAGCGCCCCGAATTCGCGGAGATCACCCTGGACACGGGCTTTCTCGACCGCGAACTCGACGCCGTGCTGGACCGCGACGCCGAGGCACCCCCGGAAGTCGTCGCGGCCGCTGCGCTGGCCTTCGCCGGCCATGGTGCCGGACCGGCCACGCCGGCCTCTCCGTGGGCACGCGCCGACGGCTGGCGGCCCGGCGATCCTGCGCCCGTGCGCGTCGACCTCGACGTGGGCGGCCGGCGCACGGAGGTCGAAGTCACGCTTGCCGGCGACGGTTCCTCGACCGTCGAGATCGACGGCGAGCGCTTCGACTGCACCCTGCGGCTGTCGGGCGTCGAGGGCACGCTGACGCTCGGCGACCGTAGCCGCGGCCTTCTCGTCCACGGCGACGGGGATCGCCGCGACGTGGTCTTCGATCACCGCCGCTGGCAGGTCCTGCGCCATCGCCGCTTCGAGTCCGTGACCGCCGCTGCCGGCGGATCGGGCCGCATCATCGCGCCGATGCCGGGCAAGGTCATCGCCATCGAGGTCTCCGAGGGCGACGCCGTCGAAGAGGGCCAGACCGTGGCGCTCATGGAGGCGATGAAGATGGAACTGTCGATCCGCGCCGACGCGGCCGGCACCGTTTCGAAGATCGAAGCGGAAGTCGGCGATCTCGTGGAAGCCGACGCGCTGCTGCTCGAGATCGAACCCGGCTGAACCCCCTGGGCCGGGGTGATCCGCGGCCCACGCCGAATTGGTAGTCTGTCGCTCGTCGCTCACCGGAGTTCCAGATGAATCATTCGACCGCTCGCTCGATCGTGGCTCGCGGGCTCGCCGCTGCCCTGTTCTGCGCCGCCACCTCGGTTCAGGTCTTCGCCCAGGACACCTCGCGCCCCGTCCTGCACGGCAAGCAATGGGTGGCCATCACGGGCAAGCCGCTGGGCGCGACGGCCGGCGCGAAGATCTTCGAGCGGGGCGGCAATGCCGTGGACGCCGCGGCCGCCATGCTGGCCGTGACCGCGACGATGTGGGACGTGCTCGGCTGGGGCGGCGAGACGCAGGCGCTGATCTACAACCCCGAGACGGGCAAGGTCATCGGCGTCAACGCGCTCGGCGTGGCCCCGACCGGCGCCACCCCGGAGTTCTTCCGCGAACGCGGCATGCTCTACCCGCCCGAATACGGTCCGCTGGCCGCGGTGACGCCCGGCACGCCCGGTGGGCTCATGACGATGGTGGCCGAGTACGGCCGCCTGAGCCTCGCCGAAGTGCTGCAGCCTGCGATCGAGATGGCCGAGGGCTACCCGATCGAGGGCTCGCAGGCCGACAACATGGAGCGCCGCCGCGACGTGCTCGAGCAATGGCCGAGCTCGCGCGCCGTATTCCTGCCGCATTACGATCCCGAGAAACCCGAGCGTCGTGCCGCACCGCGCGAGGGCGAGATCTTCGTGCAGTCCGACCTGGCCGAAACGCTGAACAAGCTCGTCGAGGCCGAGCGGAACGCGCTGGCCGACGGCAAGAGCCGCAAGGAAGCCATCTACGCCGCCTACGACCGGTTCTATACCGGCGACATCGCCGAGGAGATCGTGCGCGCGACGCGCGAGGCCGGCGGCCTGTTCACGATGGAGGACCTGGCCGAGTGGCAGGTCCGCCTCGAGGAGCCCGTTTCGACGAACTATCGCGGCATCGACGTCTACAAGCTCACGACCTGGACACAGGGCCCCGTCCTGCTGCAGGCGCTGAACATCCTCGAGGGCTTCGACCTGAAGGCCATGGGCTACAACTCGAAGCGCTACATCCACACGCTCTACCAGGCCATGAACCTGGCCTACGCCGACCGCGACTTCTACTACGGCGACCCCTACTCGCCGCCCGAGGAGCCCGTCGAAGGCCTGCTTTCGAAGGAATATGCCGCCGAGCGGCGCAAGCTGATCCCCGCCGACCGCAACCTCACCGATTACCTGCCCGGCGACCCCTACGAATTCCAGGCCGGCGACAACCCGTTCGAGGCCCTGCGCCGGAACTGGCAACTCGTCCCGCCCGAGGCCGATGCCGAGGGCGAGGAAGGCTTCCAGCAGGCCGGCCTGATGAGCTTCGAGGAGGGCTTCCGAGCAGGAACCACGGCCATCCAGGCCGCCGACGCCGACGGCTGGGTGGTTTCGGTCACGCCGTCCGGAGGCTGGATCCCGGCCTTCATCGCGGGCGACTCGGGCATCGGCCTGAGCCAGCGCATGCAGAGCTTCGTGCTCGACGAGGCGTTGAATCCCTACAACGTCGTCGCGCCCGGCCAGCGCCCCCGCGTCACGCTGACGCCGTCGATGGCGCTGAAGGACGGCAAGCCGCTGGTGTCGTTCTCGGTCCAGGGCGGCGACCTGCAGGACCAGAACATGCTGCAGTTCTTCCTGAACATGGTCGAGTGGGACATGAACGTCCAGCAGGCCGCCGAGGGTCTCGGCAACATCATCAGCTACCAGATGCAGAGCTCGTTCGGAGCGCACCAGGCCGAGCCCGGCCGCCTGCTCGTCCCCGCCGACCTGACCACGCCCTACACGCGCGAGCAGCTCCGCGCCATGGGTTATGACCTCGAGACCGTCGAGCGCGTCTACAACCCGACCATGGGCATCTGGTTCGACCGGGACAACGGCACGATGCAGGGCGGCGTCAGCAACTACGGCGACGATTACGGTATCGCCTGGTAATCGATCACGAGCCGTCCCGGCATCCGCCGCCGCGCCCGCACAGGCGGCGCAC
>JAWVZQ010000195.1:0-4870 GCA_033722095.1 Wenzhouxiangellaceae bacterium
GGTATACCACGTGGGAGGGCGCATCAACCGAAGAACCCCCGCCAGGACCGCATTCTGAGGTGTTTCCGGCCATTTTCGGCCGGATGAGACGATTCGGGATGGTTTTTCCCGGTCCGCGGCACACCAGGCCGGCGAGTATACCGGCCCGGCGTGCCCCGGCGCAGGGGATCAGTGCGGGCGGGCCGGGCTCTCTTCGGCCTCGCGAGCCGCGCCGCCAGAAGACAGCGGCTCACCGCCGGGCTGCTCGGCCAGCGCGATGTCGAGCACCTCGTCGATCCACTCCACGGGCCGGATGTCGAGATCCTTCTTGATCCGGTCGGGAATGTCGGCCAGGTCCTTCTCGTTTTCCTTCGGAATCAGGACCAGCCGGATCCCGCCACGCAGCGCCGCCAGCAGCTTCTCCTTCAGGCCGCCGATCGGCAGCACGCGGCCGCGCAGCGTGATCTCTCCGGTCATCGCGACGTCGGCCCGAACGGCCACTTCGGTCAGTACCGAGACCAGCGCCGTGACCATGGCGATGCCCGCGCTGGGCCCGTCCTTCGGCGTCGCACCCTCGGGCACGTGAACGTGCAGGTCCTTCTTCTGGTAGAAGTCCTCGGGGATGCCCAGTGCGCTGGCCCGCGAGCGGACCACCGACAGGGCGGCCTGCACCGATTCCTGCATGACTTCGCCGAGCTGGCCCGTCTGGGTCAGCTTGCCCTTGCCGGGAACGGCGTTGGCCTCGATCTGCAGCAGTTCGCCACCGACCTCGGTCCAGGCCAGGCCCGTGACCTGCCCGATCTCGTTGCGCTCCTCGGCCCGCCCGAAGCGGTGCCGGCGCACGCCCAGGTACTTGTCGAGGTTGCGCGTCGTGACCTGGCGCTTTTCGAGGTCATCGTCGAGGCTCAGTTCCTTGACGACCTTCCGGCAGATCTTGGCCAGCTCGCGCTCGACGTTGCGCACCCCCGCCTCGCGTGTGTAGTAGCGGATGATGTCGGTCAGCGCCGTGTCGGAGACGCTGAGTTCGCCCTCGTCGAGGCCATGCTGCTCCATCTGCTTCGGCAGCAGGTACTTGCGCGCGATGTTGAGCTTCTCGTCCTCGGTGTAACCGGGGATCCGGATGATCTCCATGCGGTCGAGCAGCGGCGCCGGAATGTTCAGCGAATTCGCCGTGGCCAGGAACATCACCTCCGAGAGGTCGTAGTCGACTTCCAGGTAGTGGTCGCTGAAGGTGCTGTTCTGCTCGGGGTCGAGAACCTCGAGCAGCGCCGACGACGGGTCGCCGCGGAAGTCCATGCTCATCTTGTCGAGTTCGTCGAGCATGAACAGCGGGTTGCGGGTCCCGACCTTGGACATGTTCTGGACGATCCGGCCCGGCATGGAACCGATGTAGGTGCGGCGGTGGCCGCGGATTTCGGCCTCGTCGCGCACGCCGCCCAGGCTCATGCGGATGAACTCGCGACCCGTGGCGCGCGCGATCGAGCGGCCCAGTGAAGTCTTGCCCACGCCGGGCGGACCGACGAGGCACAGGATCGGGCCGCGCAGCTTCTTGACGCGCTGCTGCACGGCCAGGTATTCGAGGATGCGCTCCTTGACGCGCTCCAGGCCGTAGTGGTCGGCCTCGAGGATTTCCTCGGCGCGGTGGATGTCGTGGCGTACGCGCGAGCGCTTCTTCCACGGCACGGCCAGCATCCAATCGAGGTAGTTGCGCACCACGGTCGCCTCGGCGGACATCGGCGACATCATCTTCAGCTTGTTGAATTCGTTCTTGGCCTTTTCCAGCGCCTCCTTGGGCATGCCGGCTTCCTCGATGCGCTTCTCGAGGTCCCCGAGGTCGTGGCCGGACTCGTCCAGGTCGCCGAGTTCCTTCTGGATGGCCTTCATCTGCTCGTTGAGGTAGTACTCGCGCTGGCTCTTCTCCATCTGCGTCTTGACCCGGCCGCGGATGCGCTTCTCGAGCTTGAGCACGTCGATCTCGCCCTCGATCAACGCCATGAGGCGCTCCATGCGATCACGCAGGTCGGCGATCTCGAGAATCTGCTGCTTGTCCTCGATGCGGATGCCGAGGTGGGCGGCGATCGTGTCGGCCTGGCGGCTCGGGTCGTCGATGCCCGACAGCGTGGTCAGCAGTTCGGCCGGAATCTTGCGGCTGAGCTTGACGTACTGCTCGAACAGGCTCAGCAGGCTGCGCGCCGTGACCTCGATGGCGGCGGGATCGTCGGGCTCGCCGGGCTCGACGGCCTCCCAGGTGCCCTCCATGTAGCCGCCGTCCTCGTCGAGGCTCGTGACGCGCACGCGCTCGACGCCCTCGACGAGCACCTTGGTCGTGCCGTCGGGCAGGCGCAGCATCTGCAGGATCGTGGCCAGCGTGCCGAAGTCGAACAGATCGTCGGCCTCGGGCTCCTCGGTCTCGGGGCTCTTCTGGGTGATCAGCAGGATCTTCTTGTCGACGTTCATCGCCTCGTCGAGCGCGCGCACGGAGCGATCGCGCCCCACGAACAGCGGGATGACCATGTGCGGGTAGACGACGACGTCGCGCAGGCTCAGCACCGGCGTCGGCTGACGGGTGCTCTCCAGCGTGGAATCCGGGGAGGACGAACTTGCCATTCAGGGACCTCGCGCGGCGGATCGCCGCGGTTGCATTCGGGAACAGGAGACGATATTGGCGCCGGGGACCGCGGATTCAAGCGCAGGCCCGGCGAAGGAATGCCGGAGGACGGTCGGCGGGGGACCCGCCGGGACGATCAGCTGTCTCCGGAGGCGCGCTTGCTGCCCTCGTAGATCATGTAGGGCTCGGCTTCGCCGTTGATGACCGCCTCGTCGACGACGATCTTGACGACGTTGTCGGTCGAGGGCAGGTCGTACATGCTGTCGAGCAGCACGTTCTCGAGGATGGTGCGCAGGCCGCGGGCGCCGGTCTTGCGGGCCATGGCCTTGCGTGCGATCGCCTTGAGGGCGTCGTCGCGGACCTCGAGTTCGCAGTGCTCCATCTCGAACAGCTTGCGGAACTGCTTGATGACGGCGTTCTTCGGCTCGACGAGGATCTTGACGAGCGCATCCTCGTCGAGTTCGCGCAGCGTCGCCACGACGGGCAGGCGCCCGACGAATTCCGGGATCAGGCCGTAGCGGATCAGGTCCTCGGGCTCGACGGTGGCGAGCAGGTCCGAGGGATTGATGTCGCTGTTGCCCTTGATCTGGGCCCGGAAACCGATGCCGGCGGCCTCGGAGCGGTCCTGGATGACCTTGTCGAGGCCGGCGAAGGCGCCGCCGCAGATGAACAGGATGTTGCGGGTGTCGACCTGCAGGAACTCCTGCTGGGGGTGCTTGCGGCCGCCCTGCGGCGGCACCGAGGCCATCGTGCCCTCGATGAGCTTCAGCAGTGCCTGCTGCACGCCCTCCCCCGAGACGTCGCGCGTGATCGAGGGATTCTCTGCCTTGCGCGAGATCTTGTCGATCTCGTCGATGTAGACGATGCCCGTCTGCGCCTTCTCGACGTCGTAGTCGCACTTCTGCAGCAGCTTCTGGATGATGTTCTCGACATCCTCGCCCACGTAGCCGGCCTCGGTCAGCGTCGTGGCGTCGGCGATCGTGAACGGCACGTTGAGCATCCGCGCCAGCGTCTCGGCCAGCAGCGTCTTCCCGGAACCGGTCGGGCCGATGAGCAGGATGTTGGACTTCGAAAGCTCCACGTCGTCGCGCAGCTTCGCCGAGTCCAGGCGCTTGTAATGGTTGTAGACGGCCACGGAGAGCACGCGCTTGGCCTGCGGCTGGCCGATGACGTAGTCGTCGAGGAAATCGTGGATCTCGCGCGGCGTGGGCAACTGGTCGCGCTCGCTGAGGCTGGCCTCCTCGAGCTCCTCGCGGATGATGTCGTTGCAGAGCTCGACGCACTCGTCGCAGATGTACACCGACGGACCGGCGATCAGCTTGCGCACCTCGTGCTGGCTCTTGCCGCAGAAGGAGCAGTAGAGGACTTTGTTGTCGCCGGAATTCTCGCTCATGACTCGCAGGCTGCCTGGGACGACCCCATGGTACCGCAACCGACCACCGCCCGAGTCAATGCGGGCACCGAAAATCCTGTGGTCGGGGCGCACGCTTCCGCTTCGAAAGCGTGACGCGCATCACGCCTGCTCAGGCCTTGTCCCCATCCTGGACGCGGCGATCCAGCACCTCGTCGACGAGGCCGTAGTCGGCCGCCTCGCGGCTGGACAGGAACTTGTCGCGGTCGGTGTCCTGCTCGATCTGCTCCAGCGTCTGCCCCGTGTGGTGCTGGAGGATGCGGTTGAGCTGGTCCTTCATCTTGAGGATTTCGCGCGCGTGGATGTCGATGTCCGAGGCCTGGCCCTGGTAGCCGCCGAGCGGCTGGTGGATCATGACCCGCGAATGCGGCAGCGCATAGCGCTTGCCCTTCGCGCCGGCGGCCAGCAGCAGCGCCCCCATGCTGGCGGCCTGGCCCACGCACATGGTGGCCACGTCGGGCTGGATGAACTGCATCGTGTCGTAGATGGCCATCCCGGCCGTGACCGACCCGCCCGGCGAGTTGATGTAGATGTTGATGTCCTTTTCCGGGTTCTCGCTTTCCAGGTAGAGCAACTGGGCGACGATGAGATTCGCCGAGTAGTCCTCGATCGGCCCGACGATGAAGATCACGCGCTCCTTGAGGAGCCGCGAGTAGATGTCGTAGGCGCGCTCGCCGCGCGCCGACTGCTCCACGACCATCGGGACCAGGTTCAGGGCCTTCTCGTTCATCGCCTTCTCGTTCATCATCGCCTCGCTCGTCGGTGTTGGCCGGGTCAGGAACCCGACTGGTCCATGAGTTCCTTGAAGGACAGGTCCTTGTCCTCGACCTTGGCGTTGTCGAGCACCCATTCCACGACCTGTTCCTCGAGGA
>JAWVZQ010000196.1:0-4729 GCA_033722095.1 Wenzhouxiangellaceae bacterium
GGCCGAAATTCCATTCGCGGCCTGCGGCCGCTCACCCAAGGGACGTAGCCCTTAGGCTACGACGTCGGCGCCGACCCGATTTTCGTGGCCCGGGGTCACATCCCCGGGTGAGCGAGCCGGAGGGCGAGCGAATGGCATTCCGGCTTTTAACCGCCGGTTCAAAGTTGAAGGTTTCGGGTTCAGCGCAAGGCCGATCCCAAGGGACGTAGCCCTTAGGCTACTCCTCGTGCCCTTTTCCGGAGATTTCGATTCGTTCTCTTCGCGATCTTCGCTCCTTGGCGCCTTTGCGCTAATCCTCTAGAGACTTTCGCGAAGCGCCCGGCCCGCCATGGGACCTCAGAGCGGACGTAGCGACGGCGGGTTGCAGACGTAGCCGGCCAGGTCGATGAGACGGTCGAAGCTCAGCGTGCCGGTGCCGAAGCCGCCCGTCGTGAAGTCGAATTGCACGTCCATGGTGTTGCAGTCGATCGGGGTCAGCGTCATCGTGCCGATGGGCGCACGCTCGATGTCGTTCTGGTCGTAGCTTCCGGGCGGGTTCGTGAAGAAGTCGCCGCCGGTGACGGTCTGCACCTCGATGGTGATGGCGCCGGGCAGATCGGCCGCGCCGACGGTGTTGCCCGTGACCCACACCGGCTGGCCGTTTCCGTCATAGGTGAACATGATGACGAAGATGAAGCGGTCGCCGTTCGGCAGTTCGCCGACCTGCGTCAGCAGGCCCTGACCGGGCTTGCCCGAGAGCACCCACTGGCCCGAATAGCGTCCGTGAAACACGGGCTGGTCGTTCTGCGGAGCATCGATGGAATCGACGAAGAACGGTACGCCGAACCGGAAGTCGTCGTCGAACTGGCCCGCGCTGTCGAAGCCGTCCCAGGTCAGCTCGACGTCGATGGGTCCGTTGTAGTCGGCGACCGTGAACGGGCCGGAGGCCAGCGCTGAATCCGGCTCCACGGCCAGCATGAAGGTGGTGGCCTCGGCCAGTACGGTTCCGGACACGCTCATGTCGGTGGCCTCGGGGCGCGTGACGAGCCGGCCGGAGTACTGCTCCTCGTCCGCGCCGGGGTTCAGGAACACGCGCAGTTCCGGAATGCGCGGCAGCGCGGCGGCGCTGGTGTTCGGCCACAGCCGGATCATGACCACGGAGTTGATGCCGTCCGGACAGCCGTATCGCCAGATCGTGACGTCCATTGCCGTGCGCAGGTAATCGTCGCCGACGCGGATCGGCGCATCGATCGACGTGTCGACGAGTATCTGGTCCGGGTTGCCGAACGGCGGCGCGTCGTCGGTCACCGGCCCGACCAGGCAGCCGGGCGGGAACATGACATCCGGGTTCGTGCGGTTGTTGAACGGCGATGCCAGTACCGGCGCCGCGAGCAGGAACAGGACGAGGCTGGACAGTCGTCGCATCGAAGATCTCCCGTGCCGGCGCCGGGTGAAGCGGTCCCGGACGCGGGGCGCCGGATCGCCGCGCCGGAGTCCAGACAGTGCCACAGGAAGTCCTGCCATGCACGGGCCATGGAACCATCGGAACAGCCTCTGTGTCATACTTTCCGCCATGAACGCCAGTATCTGCAAGCGCTGCGTGCCGTCGACGAAGGTCCTACGGGGCTTCGTCGCCATGCTTGCGTGGCTGGCGCTCGTGCTTCCGGCCTGTGGAATGGCCATGGAGCAACACGTCGCTTCCGACCACGGCAGCGACTGCGCGCACTGCCCGCCACCGCCCTGTCACGAGCCGGTGGCAGACGACTGCGGCGACACCGATCCCGTCGAGAAGCCGCGTACCGTCGAATTCAAGCCCGCGCCGGCGCCCCTGCCCGCGCCGGCAGTTGCCATTGCCAGCCGTGGTCCTGCCGCGGAGCCCGCTCCGTTTGCCGGCACGGCGCGTGCCGGCCCGCGAACCCACCTGATCCTCTCCCGCTTCCACGAATAGCGTCCTTCCCGGCAGATGATTCCGCATGCCCGGCGCGAGCCGGCGCGTGTTCCGCTTTTCCGGAGAAGGACCATGAAACCTACCCATTTTCTGATCGCATCCGCCGCGATGCTGCTCGCATCGACGACCCCGCTGTCCGCGCAGCCGCCGACCGGTGACACGCTGGGCCTCGAGGAGGCCGTGCGGCTGGCCGTGGAGGCCGAGGACCCGGCACTGGCGCGCCACCTCGCGCGTGCCGACGCGCTGGAGCACGAGGCGGTGGCCGACAGTCAGCTGCCCGACCCCCAGGTCAGCGGACAGGTGGCCAACGTCCCGGTCGATACGTTCTCGTTCGACCAGGCGGACATGACCCAGCTTCGCGTCGGACTGCGCCAGCAGTTCCCGGCCGGCCGCACCCTGGCCGTGCGCCGCGACATGCGGCTGGCGGAATCGCGAGTCGAGCAGGCGCGTAGCCGCGCCGAAGCCGCGCGTATCGCGCGCGAGACCCGCATGGCCTGGCTCGACGCCGTTCACCACGAGGCCGCAGGCAGACTGCTGGAGCAGAGTCGCAACCGCGTGCAGCGACAGATCGACGCGCTGGCCAGCCAGTTCGCGACCGGCCGCCTGCAGCGCCAGGACATCCTGCGTGCCGAACTCGAACTGTCATTGATCGACGACCGCCTCGCCGAGCATCGGCGCCAGGCCGAACTGGCCCGCGCATCGCTGGCACGCTGGATCGGAACGGATGCCGACCGCCCCCTGCCCGGCGCGCTGCCGCAGTTCGACGTGAACCGGGAACTCGGCGCACTGACGGCGCGGCTCGTGGACCACCCCGAGGTCGCGGCCGCCGACGCGCGCATCGCGGCGGCCGGCCTCGGCATCGAGCTGGCCGAGCAGGCCTATCGCCCGGCGCTTGCGCTCGAGGGCGGCTACGGCATCCGCCAGGACCGCGCCGACTTCGCCAGCATCGGGGTGACCATGTCGCTGCCGCTGTTCACCGACCGGCGCCAGGACCGAGAGCGCGCCGCGGCCGTGCGCCGGCAAGGCGCAGAGGAACTCGAGCGCGACGCGCTGCTGCTCGAACTCAAGCGCCAGCTCGAGCGCGAGTGGACGAACTGGCGGCGGCTCGGCGAACGCGTCGATCTGTACCGCTCCGCCGTCGAGGCGCGCGCCGCCGAGACGGCCGAAGCCACGATCGGAACCTATGCCAACCGCGAGACCGACTTCTCCGAACTGATCCGCAGCCAGCTCGCCGAGCTCGACCTGGCCGTGCGTCGCCTGGAACTCGAAGTCGAACGTGCCCGGGCCTGGGCGCAGGTTCGCTGGCTGGCCGGAGAACCGTCATGAACGCCCCGAAGAACCGGATTGTCATTTTTATCGGCATGGCGCTGGCTGCGATCGGCGGATTTCTCGTCGCCTGGTGGCTGTTGCCTTCCGGGTCCTCGCAACCGGCCGGGACCAGGGACGGCGAGCGCGAGATTCTCTACTGGGTCGCCCCCATGGACCCGAACTACCGCCGCGACGAGCCCGGCAAGTCCCCGATGGGCATGGACCTGGTGCCCGTCTACGCCGACGAGGCCGAGGCAGGCAGCGACGACGTGCCCGCGCTGCGAATCTCACCGCAGGTCGTCAACAACATCGGCGTCAAGACCACCGAAGTCGTGCGCGACACGCTCACGCGCACGATCCGGACGGTGGGCTTCGTGGCGCCGAACGCCGAGCGCATCGCCCACGTCCACGTGCGATCCGAAGGCTGGATCGAGCGGCTGCATGTCGAATACGAGGGCGCACGCGTCGAGCCCGGCGGCCTGCTGTTCGAAATCTACTCGCCGGCCCTGGTCAGCGCCAAGGAAGAGTTCGTGCAGTCGCTGCGCGGAGGCCAGCCGGCGCTGGTCCGAGCCGCCGAAACGCGTCTTCGCGCGCTGGGCATGCTGCCCGATCAGATCGACGCGCTGCGCGATTCGCGTTCGGTCGACCGCCTGCTGCAGGTACGCGCGCCGCAGGAGGGCTACGTCATGCAGCTCAACGTCCGCGAGGGCATGTTCGTCGAGCCTGGAACCACGATCATGAGCCTCGCCAACCTCGACACCATCTGGGTCGACGTCGCCGTGTTCGAGAGCCAGATCGGCTGGGTCGAGGCGGGTCAGCCGGCCTCGATGACGGCGCCGTTCGCCCCGGCGCGGACCTGGCGCGGACAGGTCGACTACGTTTACCCGACCATCGACGCCGAGACGCGCACGGCCCGCGTCCGGCTGGCCTTCGACAATCCCGACGGCAGCCTGAAGCCCGAGATGTACACCTCGGTCCGCATCGAGGCCGCGCCCGTCAGGAACGTGCTCGTGGTGCCGGCGAAGTCGGTGATCCGTACCGGCGACGGCGAACGCGTGATCCTCGCGCTCGGCGGCGGCCGCTTCCGCCCGGCCCGCGTGCGGACGGGCGTGGAGACCGGCGGCCTCGTCGAGATCGCGGCCGGACTCTCCGCCGGCGAGCGCATCGTGGTCTCCGGGCAGTTCCTCATCGACTCCGAGGCCAGTCTCGACGCCAGCCTGATGCGGCTCGTCGACGACGCGCCCGGAGACCGCGAAATGGATCACTCGAGGATGGACCAATCGGCGATGGATCACTCGGCGATGGATCACTCGGCGATGGATCACTCGGCGATGGATCACGCGGAGATGGACCACGCGGAGATGGACCACGCGGAGATGGACCACGCGGAGATGGACCACGCGGAGATGGATCACGCGGAGATGGATCACGCGGAGATGCACGATACCGATCCAGCGAACTCGGGAAATGACGACGGGGAAGATCGATGATCGA
>JAWVZQ010000197.1:0-4665 GCA_033722095.1 Wenzhouxiangellaceae bacterium
CGCGACAGCGCAGTTCGCGACCATCGACGCGCACCGGGTTGTTGGCCAGGTCGCCGACGTCGGAGTGGCTTTCGGCCGACGCCTTGACGTAGGTGCCGATGCCGCCGTTCCAGAGCAGGTCGCACTCGGCCCGGAGCAGTTCGCGGATCAGGGCCTGCGGCGCCATTTCGTCGTGTTCGACGCCGAGCCACTCGCGCACCTGCGGGCTCAGCGGGATGGTCTTGGACTGGCGGGAAAAGACGCCGCCGCCCTCCGAGATCTTCGACTCGTCGTAGTCCGACCACGCCGAGCGCGGCATGCGGAACAGCCGCTCGCGCTCTGCGTAGCCCGTCTCCGGATCCGGGTCGGGATCGAGGAAGATGTGCATGTGGTTGAACGCGGCCTTGAGCCGGATGTGCCGCGACAGCAGCATGCCGTTGCCGAACACGTCACCCGCCATGTCGCCGATGCCGACGACCGTGAACGGTTCGCTCTGCGTGTCCAGGCCCAGCTCGCGGAAATGACGCTTGACCGATTCCCAGGCGCCCTTGGCCGTGATTCCCATGCCCTTGTGGTCGTAGCCGTTCGAGCCGCCCGAGGCGAAGGCGTCTCCGAGCCAGAATCGATGCTCGGCCGAGATCGCGTTGGCGATGTCGGAGAACGTCGCCGTGCCCTTGTCGGCCGCCACGACGAGATAGGGATCCGGGTCGTCGTGGCAGATGACGCCGTCCGGCGGGACGATGCTGTCGCCGTCGAGATTGTCGGTGACGTCGAGCAGGCCGTTGATGAACGAGCGATAGCAGTAGACGACCTCGGCCATGACCTCGTCGCGATCGTCGCTTTCCGGCAGTTGCTTGACGTAGAAGCCGCCCTTGGCGCCGACGGGCACGATGATGGTGTTCTTGACCGTCTGCGCCTTCATCAGACCCAGCACCTCGGTGCGGAAGTCCTCGCGCCGGTCCGACCATCGCAGCCCACCGCGCGCGACGAGTCCGCCGCGAAGGTGCACGCCCTCGACGCGCGGCGAGTAGACCCACATCTCGCGGAACGGCCGCGGACGCGGCAGGTCGGGCAGCCGCGACGAGTCGAACTTGAAGCTCATGTACTCGTGGTGCAGCCCGCGCGCGTCGCGCTGGAAGACATTGGTGCGCAGCATCGCTCGGATCGTGTCGGCGAAGGACCGCAGGATGCGGTCCTGGTCGGCGCTGGAGACCGAGTCCAGAAGCCGCAGCAGCACGCGCCGGATCGTGTGCGCGTCGTCGTCGACCATCTCGCTCTCGCGCGCGGCATAGACTTCGTCGAGGAATTCGGCGAGCACCGGATCGTCGACGTCGTCGGCGAGTTCGCGGCAGTGGCTCTCGAGCTGCTTGCGCGCAGCCGTGCGCTTTGCCTTGCTCTCCTCGCGCCGCTCGGGATCGAAACGCGCCTCGAAGTACTCCACGAGCATGCGCGCGGCCAGCGGCCAGCCGCCCAGCGTCTGTTCCATGTAGGCCTGTGAAAACGGAGAGCCGGTCTGCTGCAGGAACTTCGCGCAGGCGCGCAGTACGGAAGCCTGGCGCCAGGTCAACTTGGCCAGCAGGACGAGCCGGTTGAATCCGTCGTTCTCGTTGTGCCCTCGCCAGGTCTGCTCGAAGGCGTCCTGGAAAGACTCGCGGATCATGTCCAGGTTGACGGCGCCCGACCCCGGCGGGCGCATATCGAAATCCTGGATCCAGATCACGTTGCCGTCGTCGAGCTTCAGCTCGTAAGGGCGCTCGGAAACGATGCGCATGCCGAGGTTCTCGAGCATGGGCAGCACGTCGGACAGCGGTATGGGCTGGTCGTACTTGAACAGCTTGAAACGCAGAATGCCCTTGAGCCGCCGACGCGGCTTGTACAGGCTCATCTTCAGGTCGTTGACGTTCTTCAGGCTGGCCGCGGCATTGACGTCGTAGCTGGCCACGTGGGGCGCGACGTCGGACTGGTAGCTCAGCGGAAACGCCTTGCCGAATCGGCGAAGCAGCTCGAGACCCTTCTCCTCGCCGCACTGGCGCACGAGAATCTCGCCGAGTTCATCGTCCCAGCTGCGGATGGCCTCCTTGATCCGGCCCTCGATCTCGGGGACGTCGAAATCGACGTCCTTGCCGGCGCGCGGGCGCACGATCACGTGCATGCGTGCAAGCTTGGATTCACCGACCTGGACCGAGAAATCGAGACGGTCGCCCTTCAATGCACGCTTCAGGATGGCCTGGACGCGCTGGCGGTTCTCGGTATTGAACCGGTCGCGCGGGATGAAGACCATGCACGAGTAGAAGCGTCCGAACCGCTCCCGGCGAACGAACAGCCGCGTCTGCGCGCGCTCCTGCAGGTCCAGGATGCCCATGCTGAGTTCGAGCAGATCGTGGGCACCGGCCTGGAAGAGCTCGTCACGCGGCAAGGTTTCCAGAATGTGCAGCAACGCCTTGCCCGCATGCGAGCCGCGCCGCAAACCCGAGCGCTCGAGCACCAGCTCGACCTTGCGGCGCACGAGCGGCGTGTCCTGGCAACGGCGGATATAGGCACCCGAGGTGAACAGCCCGATGAGCCGCCGCTCGCCGGATACGTTGCCCTCGTCGTCGAATCGCAGGATCGAGATGTAGTCCATGTAGCCGTCGCGGTGGACGGTGGACCGGCCGTTGGTCTTCGTGATGATGATGGGGTGGATCTGGCCGCTCGTGCCGCGCTCGTCGCCGCTGAGCTCCGAGAGCTTGCGGGTCGGCGCCTTGCGGTATTCCTCGTCCATGAGTCCCAGCCCGCTGCCCGGGACGACCTCGAGCAGTCGCGCACCGTCGCGTTCCTTGATCTCGTATTCCCGATAGCCGAGGAACGTGAAATGGTCGTCGGCCAGCCACTCGAAGAAGGCGCGGGCCTCGGCCACGTCCTTTCCGCCGAGGCCCGAACGGCTCTCGGCCAGCTCGTCGCCGATCTCCCTCGCCCGCTCCTTCATCGGCCGCCAGTCGCGCACGGCCTGGCGCACGTCGGCCAAAGCCGAGAGGATGCGCCGCTCGATGCGCGCCAGCACTTCCGGCGAGGTCTGTCGGTCGACATGCAGGTGGATGAAGGACTCGGGACGGCCCTCGTCCTCGTTGTCGGCGACGTCGAGGTAGTGCCCGCCCTGGTCGCGCCGGACGCGGATGACCGGATGGATGATCAGGTGGACGTTGAGGTCCAGGCGGGCGATGGCGAGCGTCACGGAGTCGACGAGGAACGGCATGTCGTCGTTGACGATCTCGACGACGGTATGCGAGGAAGACCAGCCGTGCTCGTCCTCGGTCGGGTTGTGCACGCGGATCCGGATCTCCCCGGGCTTGCGCTGGCGGACGAACTCGAAGAACCCGGCGACGATGGCCGCCAGGTCGGATGCCCCGCCGTCGTCGGGCTCGTGCACGGGCGAATGACGGAGGAACTCCTCCGCGAACTGTCGATCGACGCGCCCCGGCGCGTCCTCGAGCCTTGCGAGAACGCGCTGCACCATGCCGCGCCTGCCGCGGTCGGCGCCCTCCCGTTCCTTCTTGCTGGCCATGTTCGGCACCTACCCCGGTGTGATCATCGCTTCTTGTTCGACGGCATGCCGGGACGCATGGCCCCGGATTCCGCCAATCCGGACTCGAATGCTAACGCAGACCGGTCTCCAGGCGCCCGATGACCATGCGCTGGATTTCGCTGGTCCCCTCGTAGATCTCGGTGATCTTCGCGTCGCGGAAATAGCGCTCCACGGGCATCTCCTTGCTGTAGCCCATGCCCCCGTGGATCTGCACGGCCTGGTGCGTGATCCACATCGCGGCCTCGGATGCGTAGAGCTTGGCCATCGAGCCGTCGAGCGTGAAGCGCGCCTTCGTGGTCTGCGACTGCTGCTTCATCCAGGCCGCGCGGAGCGTGAGCAGCCGAGCGGCCTCGAGGCGCGTCTTCATGTCGGCGATCTTCGACTGGATCATCTGGAAGCTCCCGATCTCTCGACCGAAGGCCTTTCGTTCGCGGGCGTATTCCACGCTGGCCTCGTAGGCGGCCTGCGCGATGCCCACGGCCTGCGCGGCGATGCCGATGCGCCCGGCATCGAGCACGCCCATCGCGATCTTGAAGCCCTCGCCCTCGCGGCCCAGCATGCAGTCGGCCGGGCAGCGATAGTCCGTCAGTTCGATCTCGCAGGTTGCCGAAGCCCGGATTCCCAGCTTCGGTTCGGTCTTCCCGCGCTCGAAGCCGTCCTTCTCCGTGTCGATGATGAATGCCGAGACGCCGCGCGCGCCGGCTTCGGGATCGGTCATCGCGAACAGGACGACGTACTTCGCATACGGGCCCGAGGTGATCCACGACTTCCGGGCGTTGATGATCCAGTCGCCGTTGTCGTCCTTGACCGCCCGCGACTTCATGTTCGAGGCGTCCGAGCCCGACTGCGGCTCGGTCAGCGCGTAGGCGCCGATGGCCTCCCCGCTGGCCACGGCCCGGACGAAGGTCTTCTTCTGCTCCTCGGTGCCGTGCTTCAGGATCCCGTTGCAGAACAGCGAGTTGTTGACGCTCATGATCGTGCCGTGGGGGGGGGGGGGGGGGGGGGGCGGCCGGGGGGGCCCGGCCCGCCCCAGTGCTTGAAAGGGGGGAGGACGCCCGAGCAGCGGGGGCGCGGGACCCGGGCAGCACGCCCCCCCCCCCACCCCCCCACGGGGGGACGGGACA
>JAWVZQ010000198.1:0-4556 GCA_033722095.1 Wenzhouxiangellaceae bacterium
CATGGCCGGCGATCCGGTCCGACCATTTCGGGATCAGCGGCGCGAACAGCAACAGCAGCCAGCCGACCAGTGCCAGCGGCTGGGCGATCCGGAACACGAGATCGGGATTCATGGGCGGGATCTCCGTGGGTTTCGGCCATCATGACCCGTGCTCCCGCGGGACGCCAGCCGGGCGCTCGCGCGCTGCCCGGCCGGCGTCCCCGGTTCGGCGACGTCGCCGCGTCTCAGAAGACCCAGTCGATCATCACGCGGACGTTGGTACCGGGTTCGGCCAGCAGCGGCAGCGTCGGGTCGTCGACGGGACGGCCGATGACGTTGGCGTGCTGCCAGTACCGCTCGTCGGTCAGGTTGAACAGGCCGGCCGACAGGCGCAGGTCGGCCGCGATGTCCCAGCGGGCCGTCAGGTCGAGCACCGTCGAGCCGGGCGCCGAGAACAGCGCGTCGCCGTCCTCGGTCGCCAGTCTCCGCTGGTCGCGTGTGGCGGTCGTCATGAGCCGGAACTCGAGATCGGCGCGCGGCGTCCAGGCCAGTGCGGCGATGGCCTGCGGCGGTGCGATGGCCGGCAGCGAACGGCCCGTGGTGCGATCCTCGCCGCGCAGCCACTCGGCGGCCAGCTCCAGCGTGAAGTCGCGACCCAGCGCCTGCAGGACCCGCAGCTCCGCGCCCTCGATACGCACCTTGTCGCGGTTGACCGACTGGAACAGCAGCGTCCCCGTCATCGGATCCACGCCGACGAAGGCGCGCGTCTCGATGAAGTCGTCGAAGCGGTTGCGGAACAGCGAGACGTCGATGCGCGTGGTCGGGCCGCGCCAGCGCAGGCCGGCCTCGAGCGTGCGTCCTTTCTCCGGATCGAGGTCGGGATTGGCGATGGCCCGGATGTTGAACAGCGGGATGTCGAGGCCGATGTTCACGTCGCCGAACGGCGGCGAGCGGAAGCCGCGCGCGTACTGCCCGAACAGTTCCATGTCGGGCGCGACGGGCCAGACCAGTCCCAGGCGCGGCGTCCAGGCCGTGGTATCCAGGTCGGTGACCCGCGCATCGGGAAAGCGCGAGTCGAACAGCGGGTCGTCGCGGTTCTCGAGGTCGTAGTACTCGAAGCGGATGCCCGGGCTCAGCATCGGGCCGCCGTCCCAGAGGTGGATCTCGTCGTGCAGGTAGGCGCCGAACTCGGTCACGCGCGTTCTCGGAAAGTCGCGCAGCGGGAACTGTTCGCCGAGCACCGATGTCGTCGTCTCCCCGGTCTCGAGGTCGGTCTGCGTCGCGAAGCGCAGCTGCTCGAGTTCGGTGCGCTGCAGTTCGAAGCCGTAGCCCAGCCGCTGCGAGGCGCCGCCGATCGCCAGGTCCGTCTCGAGATCGGCCCCGGCACCCGTGGTTTCCTGCCGGAATTCGAAGCGCCGGTACAGCGAGACCGGCGTGCGCGCCGTGGGACGGCGCTCGCGCGTTTCCTGCAGCGTGTCGGTGCGCTGGTGCCAGACCCGCCACTCGCCGCGGTCCACGGGGCCGACGGCGGCCAGTTCCTGGTCGAGCAGGAGGCGCCACTGGTTGCGCCGGTCGTCGCCGGCCAGGAAATCCGTGTTGCGGAACCGGCCCGTGCCCAGCAGTGCGCGGACGTCGGTGTCGCGCGTGTCGCGGATGCCGTCGACGGTCAGGCGCAGGCGACCGGCACCGGTCATGCGGCCCAGCCGCAACAGCGCGGCGCCTTGGTCGCGGTCCTGGCGGTCGCGGTCGAAATCGTCGGGCAGGTCGGCGACGTCGATTTCGCCGGAGCGCTGGGCCGCGCCGGCCAGCATCATGTCCCAATCGCCGGACTCGGCGGCCGTCGCGGCCGTGGTCCGCAGGCGGTCGGCATCGGTGCCGCCTGCCAGCCCGATGCGCGTGGCGTGCGAGCGCGTGGCCAGCAGGTCGGGAGCGTCGAGCAGCGAGACCGCCACGACGCCGCCCAGCGCCTTGCTGCCGTAGATCGTCGAGGCCGGGCCGCGCAGGATCTCCACGCGGTGCGCCAGCCCCAGTTCGAGCAGCCCGCGCCCCGTGTCGGCGAAATTGCCGACGAGAAACCGGTCCGGCGCCGGCACGTCATCGACGACGAGCGCCGTGCGGTTGCCGCCGAGCCCGCGGATCCGGAAGCCGCCGAAGCCGAAGCGCGTGCCGCCGCCGTCGACGCTCACGCCGGGTTCGTAGCGCACCAGGTCCTGCAGATCGAGCGCCACGTCGCGCTCGATGCGGTCGGCGTCGAGGATCGTGACCGTCCCGGCGACCTCGGAGAGGCTCCGGGGCTGGCGGTAGGCCACGACCGTCACGCGGTCGAGATCCAGCGCCTCCTCGGTCTCTTCGGAATCGTCCTGGGCGCCGGCCGGCGCGGCGGCGATCAGCAGTGCCGGCAGTGCGATGGCGGTGAACACGCGGCGAAACCGCGGGAAGGTGTCGAGCAGGTGGTTCATCGGCGAAATCCTTTCGGAACGTCGGTTCGCGGGTGGTAGGAAAGAAGGCCCCGGCGCCGCGGGAGCGGTCGCCGGGGCAGGGTGCTGCCGTTGGAGAAGGTTCGCATCCCCGTCGCGCGGGGGCTCAGTAGACCTCGTGAACGGTGTTGTAGACGTTGAACTTGCCGGTCGGGGTGATGATGTCGTCGCCCTTGATGACGTGCTTCAGCGTCCGGGTCTCGTCATCCACGATGACGATCGCGGACTCTTCTTCCTGGCCGCTCCAGACGGAGAACCAGACTTCGTCACCGGCCTTGTTGTACTCGGGCTGCACGACGCGCTTCGGGCCCGGGCCGAGCTCGGCCCACTCGGCGATCGGCAGCACTTCGTAGCCGGCCTCGAGGTCGTTGATATCGAACACCGCGACCGACTGGCTGATCGCCTCTTCGGGGTGAAGCGGCGAATCCACCCAGAGGTTCGTCGACTCGGGGTGGGTCTTGACGAACAGCGAGCCACCGCCCTGTCCCTGCAGCACGTCGACGACCTTCCAGGCGTGTTCGGGGTGGTTCTCCGGATCGGTGCCGATCAGCGTGACGTTGGCGTTGCCGAGCGCGCTGGTCACCCAGACCGGTCCGTACTCGGGATGCACGAAGTTGGCGCCGCGACCCGGGTGCGGAATGCGTTCCACGGGGATCAGCGCCTCGAGTTCCTGGTCGCGCGCGTCGACGACGGCGATGCGGTCGGACTCGTTGGCCGCGGTCAGGAAGTAGCGGTTGGTGCGGTCCCAGCCGCCGTCGTGCAGGAAGCGGGCCGCGTCGATCGTCGTGACCTTGAGGTTGTCGATGTCCTCGTAGTTGACGAGCAGGATCTTGCCGGTTTCCTTGACGTTGACGATGAACTCCGGGTGCTCGTGCGACGAAACGATGGCCGCCACGCGCGGCTCGGGATGGTATTCCTGCGTGTCGACGGTCATGCCGCGCGTGGAGACGATCTTCTTCGGCTCCAGCGTCTGGCCATCCATGATCACGTACTGCGGCGGCCAGTAGGCGCCGGCGATGGCGTACTCGTCCTCGAAGCCCTTGTACTTCGAGCTTTCGACGGAACGTGCCTCGAGGCCGATCTTGAGTTCGGCGACCTTCGTCGGCGTCTCGAACCACAGGTCGATCATGTCGATCTTCGCGTCTCGCCCGATCGTGTAGATGTAGCGGCCCGAGCTCGAGGTCCGGGAGATGTGCACGGCGTAGCCGGTATCGATGATCGCCGCGATCTCCTTGGAGTCGCCGTCGATGAGCGCGATCTGGCCGGCGTCGCGCAGCGTGACCGAGAACAGGTTCTCGATGTCGTAGTCGTTCATCTTCTCGGTCGGCCGCTGCTCGGGCGGGATGATGAGGTTCCAGGTTTCCCTCATCTCGGCCATGCCGAATTCGGGCGGCTCCGGCGGTGCGTGCTGCAGGAACCGGGCCATGGCGTCGATCTCGGCGGTCGTCAGTTCGCCCGACGTGCCCCAGTTCGGCATGCCGGCCGGCGAGCCGTAGTTGATCAGCGCCTTGAGGTACTCCGTGCCCTTCTCGCGCGTGATGTCGGGCGTCAGCGGCTTGCCCGTCGCGCCCTTGCGCAGCACGCCGTGGCATCCGGCGCAGCGCTCGAAGTACAGTTGCTGGCTGTGGTCGAACTCGGCCTGCGTCAGGTCCGGGGCCCCCGGGGTGATGATCATCTCGCCGCCCTTGCCGATCGGTGACGGGGTGCCGCGGTACTTCATCTCCCCCTCGGTCACGCCCTGGTGACGCTGGCCTTCGGCGCGATCGACGAGGCCCAGCGCGACGCGGCGCTCGGCGACGTCCTCGACCGAGACCGGTTCGGCATCGTTGCCCCAGGCGGTCAGCACGAAGTTCACGGTCTTCGCGATCTCCTCGTCGCTGAGGTGCTGCATGGGGGGCATGACGCCGTTGTAGACCTGGCCGTCGACCTCGAGCTTGCCCTGCAGGCCGTTGAGGACCACGGTGACGACGTGCGCCGGGTCTTCGGTGACGTGCGGATTCCCGGCCAGCGGCGGAAATGCGCCGGGAAGGCCCTTGCCGCTCGGCTGGTGGCATGCCGCGCAATTGGCCTGGTAGAGCGCCTCGGAAGGCTCGGCGCCGG
>JAWVZQ010000199.1:0-4546 GCA_033722095.1 Wenzhouxiangellaceae bacterium
GCCTTGCCCAGCGTCGAGGTGATGATGTCGACCTTGTCCATGACGCCGTGGTGCTCGGGCGAGCCCCGCCCCGTCGGTCCGAAGAAGCCCGTGGCGTGGCAATCGTCGACCATGACCAGCGCGTCGTACTTCTCGGCCAGCTGCGTGATCTCGTCGAGTTTCGCGACGGTGCCGTCCATCGAGAACACGCCGTCGGTGGCGATGAGCCGCGTGCGCTTGTCGCGCGTCTGCTTCAGCGCGTCCTCGAGCGCGTCCATGTCGGAGTTCGGGTAGCGGAAGCGCTCGGCCTTGCACAGCCGGATGCCGTCGATGATCGAGGCGTGGTTCAGCGAATCGGAGATGATCGCGTCCTCCTTGCCGATCAGCGGCTCGAACAACCCGCCGTTGGCGTCGAAGCAGGCCGCGTACAGGATCGCGTCGTCCTTGCCGTGGAAGCGGGCGATCGCCTCCTCGAGGTCCTTGTGCAGGTCCTGCGTGCCGCAGATGAAGCGCACCGAGGCCATGCCGAAGCCGTGGTCGTCGAGCGCGCCCTTGGCCGCGGCGATGATGTCGGGATGATCGGCCAGGCCGAGGTAGTTGTTGGCGCAGAAGTTCAGGACCTCGCCGCGCTCCTGGGTCTCGATGACCACGCGCTGCGGCGTCGTGATGCGGCGCTCGCGCTTGTAGAGGCCGGCCTCGTCGATCTCGGCCAGTTCGGATTTCAGGCGTTCCAGCGTTGCCGAATCGCTCATCGTCGTGCGACTCCGTCTCGAATGGGGAATGACCGGAAGGGTAACCCAAAGGGCCTTGCGGCAAATGATGCCTTCAGCCGCGCCCGGCGCGGCGGACGAAGCGCCGCATCTTCCAGGCCCGCCGCCACTTGCGCCCGGCGCCGTGGAAGTGCGCCAAAGGCGCGTCGGCGCGGCAGCGGCGGCGGTCGGGATCGAAGCGCGGGAACCACATCAGCCCCGGAACGATGCAGACCGGAAGCGTGCCACGCAGCATCGCGGCGTTGAGAGCCGGCTGATCGACGCCCCGGCCCGGGCGGTCGCGGCCGCGCTCGACGATGCCCTGCCAGGTGTCCAGCCAGCCCGGCATGGCCTCGCCGGGGCCGGCGAAGAAGCCGGAATTGACGCCGAGCGAGACGCCGCCGTGGACCCGCAGTTCCTCGGCATCGAGGAGCCGGCTGCAGAGCCCCTCCTCGACGGTCTGGCCGATGTCGTCGGTGACGGCCAGTCCGCCCGCGTCGACGACGTCGGCCACGTGCGGCATCAGCGGCCCTCGGCAGGCCACGTCGGCGTCGAGGAACGCCACGCGGCGCCAGCGCGAGAGGTCCAGGAAGGTACCGACGGCCATCTTCAGGCGCTTCGGCTGTTCGGGAATGTCTTCGGGAGACAGCCGGATGGGGTGCGAGACGCCGGGCACCTCGTGGTCGCGGTCGGTCAGCAGCGCGATGTCGCCTTCGAAGCCGCCGGGCCCGCGCAGCGCCTCGACGGCCGAGCGCGCCGCGTGGTGGAATCGCCGGTTGCCGACGGCGACGAGCCAGACCAGGTCGCTGGCCATGGCGCGGGGGTCAGGCTGCCTCGATCTCGCCGGTCCAGTCGCAGACGACCTTGCCGCACTGGCCCGAGGCCATCAGCTCGAAGCCGGTCTCGAAGTCGTCGATGGCGATCTGGTGCGTCAGCGCCTTCTCCAGCGGGAAGCCCGTCAGCACCATCTGCGTCATCTTGTACCAGGTCTCGTACATGCGCCGGCCGTAGATGCCGTGCATTTCGAGACCCTTGAAGATGACCTTGTCCCAGTCGATGCCCGTGCCGCTGGGCAGCAGGCCCAGCAAGGCGACCTTGCCGCCGTGGTACATGCAGGTCAGCAGGTCCCTGAAGGCATGAGCATTGCCCGACATCTCCATGCCGATGTCGAAGCCGTCGATGTCGAGTTCCTCGAGCACGTCGGTGAGCTTCTCGTTCTTCACGTTGACGGTGCGCGTCGCGCCCATGTCGGCGGCCAGCTTCAGCCGGTAGTCGTTGAGGTCGGAGATCACGACGTGGCGCGCGCCGACGTGCCGGGCGATGCCGGCGGCGATGATGCCGATCGGGCCCGCGCCCGTGATCAGCACGTCCTCGCCGACGAGGTCGAACTGCAGCGCGCAGTGCGCGGCGTTGCCGAACGGGTCGAAGAACGCGGCCAGCTCGCTGAGAATCTGGTCGGGAATCGGCCAGAGATTCGTGGCCGGAACGACCACGTACTCGGCGAAGCCGCCGTCCCGGTTCACGCCGATGCCGACGGTATCGGGGCACAGGTGCGGCTTGCCGGCCCGGCAGTTGCGGCACACGCCGCAGACGATGTGGCCCTCGGCGCTGACGCGCTGGCCTTCCTCGTAGCCGCGAACGCCCGCGCCGATCTCGGCGATGCGGCCGACGAATTCGTGGCCGAGGATCAGCGGCGGCTTGATCGTGCGCTGGGACCATTCGTCCCACTGGTAGATGTGCAGGTCGGTGCCGCAGATGGCGGTCTTCTCGAGCCGGACCAGAACTTCGCCGGGACCGGGCCGGGGCACGGCGACCTCGCGCAGTTCCAGGCCGGGCGCGGCATCGGGCTTGACGAGTGCGCGCATGGTGTTCGACATCGTGAATCCTCGGCTCGGAAGGAGCCCGCCATTATAGATCGCGGCGCGTTTTCAGGCTTCGCTATCGAGCGCGGCGGCGAGCCGCGGCAGCCACTCGGCGCTCGTGCCCTGCAGGTGCCAGTCCGCGGCACGCCCGATCGGCGTGAGGTCGGGGTTCACGTCGACGACGCGGGCCCCACCCTCGCGCGCCGCGCCGGGCAGTGCCGCGGCCGGGAAGACCTCGCCGGCCGTGCCCGCGACGATGAGCATTTCGCAGGCCTCGACGGCCTCGAAGGCTCGCCGGAGCGTGTCCTCGGCCAGCGTCTCGCCGAACCAGACCACGTCGGGACGAGCCAGACCCTCGTCGTGGTGCGGCGAAGGCGGCGGGCTGGCCGCGGCGTGGCGCTCGAGCCACTTCTCGTCGATGGGCCGGCGCGTCCTCGAACAGATGGTGCGCCCGATGTTGCCGTGCAGTTCGAGCACGCACGCGGAGCCGGCCCGCTGGTGCAGGCCGTCGACGTTCTGGGTGATCAGCGTGAATGCCCGGAAGTGGCGCGCCATCGCGGCCAGGGCCTCGTGGCCGGCGTTCGGCCGCGCCTCGCCGACGAGTTCGCGACGCCAGCGGTACCAGTCCCAGACGCGCGAGGGGTTCTCCTCGAAGCCCTCGGGCGAGGCCAGCTGCATGGGGTCGAACTTCGACCACATGCCGGTCTGCGCGTCGCGGAACGTCGGGATGCCGGACTCGGCCGATACGCCGGCGCCGGTCAGGACCGCCACTCGCGTGGCCTCGCGCAGCGTCGCGACGAGGTCGGCCGGCGGCGGCTGCCCCGCGTCGCTCACCGTGCCGCCGCCAGGCAAGGCGTCACGCCAGGTTGATCTCCCGGATCCGCTGCTGCAGGTAGTCGTCCGAACGGATCGGCTCCGGGTAGCGGTCCGGGTTGTCCTCGCTCACGCACTGCGGCAGCGTCTCGATGACGAAGTCCGGGTTCGGGTGCAGGAAGAACGGGATCGAGTAGCGTGCGCGGCTCGCGGCCTCGCCGGGCGGATTGACCACGCGGTGCGTCGTCGACTGGTAGACGTGGTTGGTCAGCCGCTGCAGCATGTCGCCGACGTTGACGACGATGGTGCCGGGCAGCGTCGTCACCGGGATCCATTCGCCCTTCTTGCTGAGGATCTCCAGGCCCTGCTCGCGCGAGCCGATCAGCAGCGTGATGAGATTGATGTCCTCGTGGCGCGCCGCGCGCACGGCGCCCGGCTGTGCGTTGCGGATCGGCGGATAGTGGATCGGCCGCAGGATGGAGTTGCCCTGGTCGACCTTGTCGGCGAACCAGTCGGCTTCGAGTCCCAGGTCCAGCGCGATGGCCGAGAGCATGCGGCGGCCGAGCCGGTCCAGCGCGTCGTAGAGCGCCAGGGAGACTTCCCGGAATCCCTCGACCTCGGTCGGCCAGAGGTTGGGGATCAGGATGTCCGAATGCGGGTGGTCCTCGGCCACCTCGCGTCCGACGTGCCAGAACTCCTTGAGGTCGGGTACGTCGTGGTCCTTGGCCTGCTCGACGCCGAAACCCGTGTAGCCGCGCTTGCCGCCGCCGGCGGGGTGGCGGTAGGTACGCTTGACGTCTTCGGGCAGCGCGAAGAACTCCCGGAAGACCCGGTAGGCCTCGTCGATGAGCGCGTCCTCGATGCCGTGGTTCGTGATGCCTACGAAGCCGAACTCGCGGTACGCGCGGCCCAGGTCGTCGGTGAACTCGCCGGCGCTGCGCTCGAAGTCGCGGATGTCGAGCACCGGGATGCCGTGCTCGGGCGTGGTTTGCGTCATCGCTCGTTTCCTGTTCGTTCCGTGGTTTGCTGTTCGACGACGCCGGCCAGCGTCTCGGCCAGCCGGCGGACCTCGGCCTCGTCGCGGCCTTCGACCATCACGCGCACGACGGGCTCGGTGCCCGACGGACGCAGCACGACGCGGCC
>JAWVZQ010000200.1:0-4517 GCA_033722095.1 Wenzhouxiangellaceae bacterium
CTTCAAGCGGTCCTGCGAGAAGGCTGGCGTCGTCGCCGAAACCCGTCGTCGCGAGTTCTACGAGAAGCCCACGCAGGAGCGCAAGCGCAAGAAGGCTGCGGCCGTGAAGCGGCACCTGCGCAAGCTGTCCCGGGACGTCACGAACCGCAAACGCCTTTATTGAGGCTGCGGCGGCCCCAGGCCGCGAATCCGGGGCGTCTTGCTCGGTCGCGAATCCTCGACGTACTTTCGTGTACGACTGCGGTTCGCTCGGTCGAAATCCACCCCGTCTTCACGACCTGGAACCGCCTCGCTCTCAATAAACGGGACGGCGTCTTTTCGCCCCAGCGCGGGCTTCGTCGCACGCTGGAACGAAAATCCATCCGTCCTCTCCTGATCGGGAAAGACGGAAGACGCCAGGATCGCCGCTCGCCGGGTGCTGGCCCGGAGCCACGAGCAAGGACGGTCCGTCGCGATTCGAGAAGCATCGACGGGTGGCCTGCGGGGCGCCCGTTTCGCGTTTCCGGGGTTCCGGCATGAGGCCGGGCGGGCCCGGTCGGAGGACACCATGGCACTGAAGCAACGGATTCAGGACGACATCAAGCAGGCGATGAAGGCCGGCGACAAGGATCGGCTGAAGGTCCTGCGCATGCTGTCGGCCGCCATCAAGCAGCGCGAGGTCGACGAGCGCGTCGAACTCGACGACGCCCAGGTGCTCGGCGTGATCGAGAAGATGGTCAAGCAGCGCCGCGAATCCATCGAGCAGTACACGGCCGGCAACCGGCCCGAACTGGCCGCCGGCGAGCAGGCGGAGATCGACGTGCTGTCGACCTACCTGCCCGAGCCGCTGGCCGAAGACGAGCTCGAGCGCCTCGTCGATGACGCGATCCGCGAGACGGGCGCATCGTCGATGGCCGACATGGGCCAGGTCATGGCCCGCCTCAAGCCCGAAATCCAGGGCCGCGCCGACATGAAGCAGGTCTCGGCCATGGTCCGCCAGAGGCTGGGCGCCTGAGGCGACGGACCTCGCTTTTCCCGGGCCGCCGGCCCGGCTACACTGCCAGGCGGTGGCCGGCCTGATACCCGAATCCTTCATCGAGACGCTGCTCGAGCGCGTCGACATCGTCGACGTGGTCTCCTCGCGCGTCCCGCTGAAGCCGGCGGGCCGGGAGTTCAGCGCCTGCTGCCCGTTCCACGACGAGAAGACCCCCTCGTTCACGGTCAGCCCGCAGAAGCAGTTCTACCACTGCTTCGGCTGCGGTGCCCACGGCACCTCGATCGGCTTCCTCATGCAGTACGACGGGCTGGAATTTCCGGCCGCCGTCGAGGAACTGGCCGGCATGGTCAACCTCGAGGTCCCGCGCGAGGACGGCCCGGCCCCGGACCAGGGCAAGCGCCGCGAGCGCGAGTCCATCCTGGCCGCGCTCGAGGCCGCACAGGCCTTCTACCGCTCCCGGTTGCGCGCATCGGACGACGCGCGGCGCTACCTGACCGACCGCGGGCTCGACGACGAGACCATCGACGAGTTCGGCATCGGGCTGGCGCCGGACGCCTGGTCGGCGCTGACCGATCACCTCGTCGAACGCGGCCACGCCGCGAAAGTGCTCGAGACGGCGGGCCTGAGCAGCCGTGCGCGCAACGGCAACTGGATCGACCGCTTCCGGAACCGCATCCAGTTCCCGATCCACGATCGGCGCGGGCGCGTCGTCGGCTTCGGCGGACGCGCGCTGTCCGACGACGGTCCGAAGTACCTGAACTCGGCCGAGACGCCGGTCTTCCACAAGGGCCACGAACTCTACCGGCTCTACCAGGTCCGCCGCGGCGGCCTGCCCGACCGCCTGCTCGTCGTCGAGGGCTACATGGATGCCGCGGCGCTGCACCAGTACGGCTTCCCGGAGACCGTCGCGACGCTGGGCACGGCCGTGACGGCCGATCACCTCGAACTGATGTTCCGCGCCACCTCGGTGGTGGTGTTCTGCTTCGACGGGGACGCCGCGGGCCGGCGCGCGGCCTGGAAGGGCCTCGAGGCGGCGCTGCCGGCCATGCGCTCGAACCGCGAGGTCCGGTTCCTGTTCCTGCCCGAGGGCGAGGACCCCGACAGCCTCGTGCGCCGCGAGGGCCGCGAACGCTTCGCCGAGCGCCTGGCCGAGGCCCTGCCGCTGTCGCGGTTCCTGTTCGACGAGCTCTCCGCGCAGCTCGACATGGCTACGCCCGACGGCAAGGCCCGCCTCGTCGCGCTGGCCGAGCCGCTGCTCGCGAAGCTGCCGCCGGGCCCTTTCGCCGACCTCATGGGCGAGGAACTGAAGAAGCGCGCGGGGCACGCCGGCCAGTGGCGCCCGCCGCCCGCGCCGGGCGGCCCGCGGCGGGCCGTTTCCGAACGTCCCCTCACTCCGGTACAATACGCGGTCGCCATCCTGGTCCAGCACCCGGAACTGGCGAAGGACGCGGACCGGACGCGGCTCGACGTGCCGGCCCGCATCAAAGGGGTTGATTTTCTTGCCGAGTTGATTGAATTCTGTTCGTCGAAGCCCAACGTTTCTACAGCTGTGGTGCTCGAGCACTGGCGCGACGCGCCGGAAGGGCCGTTTCTTTCGGGTCTCGCCGTTCGTGACCTGGCCGGCACCACGGACCGGCTGCGGCCGGCGTTGAAGGAAGCGCTGGACCGGATTCGCGCGCAATCGATCCGGGCCCGCATCGCGGAATTGCAGCAGCGCCAGGCGGAAGCCGGGCTGACCGAACAACAGGCCACCGAGTTGCGCGAGTGGTTGTCGAAACGCTCCGGATCCGACGGAGCCAGCTAGAGTCGAATCGTCTATGGAAAATGCACCTCGTTCCTCCCAGTTGAAGGTCCTCATCGAGAAGGGTCGCGAACAGGGCCAGTGGCTGACCTACGCCCAGGTCAACGACCACCTGCCCGACGACATCGTCGATCCCGAGCAGATCGAGGACATCGTCAACATGATCAACGACATGGGGATCAAGGTCTTCGAGGAAGCTCCCGAGGATCCCGATGCGCTGATCCTCAACGATTCGGCCTCGTCGGACACCGATGACGAGACGGCACAGCAGGAAGCCGAGGCCGCGCTGGCCGCGGTGGAGACCGAGCTGGGCCGCACGACCGACCCCGTGCGCATGTACATGCGCGAGATGGGCCAGGTCGACCTGCTCGACCAGAAGGGCGAGATCGAGATCGCCAAGCGCATCGAGGACGGCCTCAACGCCGTCAACATGGCGCTGGCGCGCTTCCCGGGCACGATCACCGTCCTGCTCGAGGAATACCAGGCGTGGCGCGACGGCAACCAGCGCCTCAACGAGCTCGTCTCCGGCTTCGTCAACCCGACGCTGCTGGCCGAGATGGACCTGATCTCCGAGGACACGATGGAAGCCGCCGTCGCCGAGGAGGCCGAGTACATCGACGAGGACGAGATCGACGAGGACAAGCCGGCCCCGACCGTCAACACCGGGCCCGACGCCGAGCAGGTCATCGGCTACTTCGAGGAGCTCGCGGCCGCCCACGAGCAGTTCCTGAAGCTCTACGACCGCTACGGCCCGAACGGCAAGAAGACCAACGAGCTCAAGGACGCGGTCTGCGAGCAGTTCATGCGCCTGAAGCTGCCGCCGAAGATGTTCGAGCATCTCATCGACCGCATGCGCTTCCAGGCCAACGTCACGCGCGACATCGAGCGCGAGATCATGGGCATCTGCGTCGAAAAGGCCGGCATGCCGCGCAAGGACTTCATCAAGAGCTTCGTCGATCACGAGACCGACGACGAGTGGCTGGCCGGGCTCAAGAAGAGCCGCGCCAAGTGGGCCTCGGCGCTGTCGGACCACATCGACGACATCGAGCGCCTGCAGAAGAAGCTCAAGCAGATCGAGGTCACGCAGCGCATCCCGATCTCGGAGTTCAAGGACCTGGCCCGCAACCTCTCGATCGGCGAGGCGCGCGCCCGCCGCGCGAAGAAGGAAATGGTCGAGGCCAACCTGCGTCTCGTCATCTCCATCGCCAAGAAGTACACGAACCGCGGGCTGCAGTTCCTGGACCTGATCCAGGAGGGCAACATCGGCCTCATGAAGGCCGTCGACAAGTTCGAATACCGGCGCGGCTACAAGTTCTCGACCTACGCCACCTGGTGGATCCGCCAGGCGATCACGCGCTCGATCGCCGACCAGGCGCGCACGATCCGTATCCCGGTCCACATGATCGAGACGATCAACAAGCTCAACCGCGTCAGCCGGCAGATGCTGCAGGAAATGGGCCGCGAGCCCACGCCCGACGAGCTGGCCGTCAAGATGGACATGCCCGAGGACAAGGTCCGCAAGGTCCTGAAGATCGCCAAGGAGCCGATTTCCCTCGAAACGCCTATCGGCGACGAGGAAGACAGCCACCTCGGCGATTTCATCGAGGACAAGAACGCCGTGATCCCGGTCGATGCCGCGATCCAGGCAAACCTGAAGGAAACCGTCACCCGTGTGCTTGCCTCTCTCACGCCGCGTGAAGAACGCGTGCTGCGGATGCGTTTCGGCATCGGCATGAACAC
>JAWVZQ010000201.1:0-4490 GCA_033722095.1 Wenzhouxiangellaceae bacterium
CTCAAGTACCGCGCCTTCATCAGCTACAGCCACGCCGACGAGAAACTGGCTGCCCGGCTGCACCGAAAGCTCGAGGCGTTCAAGCTGCCCGCGAATCTCGGCGAGGCGTCGGGCAAGCGCACGGTGCTCCGGCCGATCTTCCGAGACCGCAGCGAGCTGGCCACCTCGTCCCGGCTCTCCGATGCGATCGAGGAGGCGCTGTCGGATTCCGACGCGCTGATCGTCGTCTGCTCGCCGGCGGCCTGCCGGTCGAAATGGGTCAACGAGGAAATCCGCACCTTTCGGCGGCGCCATCCCGACCGACCCGTGCTCTCCTTCGTCGTCGGCGGGAAACCCGAGGCGGACCCGCGGCAGTCCGAGGAGGCCGCGTTCCCGCTGGCGCTTCTGCAGGACGATGTCGACGATCCCGAGAGCGCCATCTCGGACCCGCTCGCGGCCGACGCGCGTCCCGAAGGCGACGGATTCCAGGTCGCGATGCTCAAGCTCGTCGCCGGCCTGGTCGGCGTCGGCTTCGACGACCTCTGGAGGCGCGAGCAGAAAGCCACGCAGCGACGCTGGGCCGTGCTATCGGCCGTGCTGCTGACCGTGACGATCACCTTCGGCATCCTGACCTGGCAAGCCATAGTCGCGCGCGACGAGGCAAGGCGGGCGCAGGCCACGGCGCAGCTGGAGCTGACTTCCGAGCAGCAGACGCGCCGGTTCCTGCTGTCCATCTTCGAGCTGTCCAACGCCGGCGAGGCGCGCGGCAATGACGTCACGGTCCGCTCCGTGCTCGACCGCGCGGTGGCCACGATCGACGCCACCGATTTCGCGAAACCCGTGGTCAAATCCCGGCTGCTGGCCACCATGGGACAGGCGTACTCCAGCCTGGGCCTGCACCGGCCCAGCGTCCGGCTCCTGCAGCGGTCGATCGAATTGCTCGGAACCGAGGACGAGGCCGACCTGCGCCAGCGCATCGCCAACCACATCGAACTGGCCGACGTGTACTTCGTCATGGGCCGCGATCAGGACGCCCTGGCCGAGCTGGAAGCGGCCCGCGAGGAAATCGAGCGGAGCGAGGGCGATCATGACGTGCAACTGGCGCGACTCGAGAACGTGGTCGGAGACGTCCTGACGTACTACACCGATGACTCGGATGCGGCCCGGCAGGCCTATTCCAAAGCACTCCGCCTGACGGATGCCATGCAAGCGAATCCCGAAGCGATCGCCTCGATCCGGGGTCGCAGCCTTGGCGGTTTCGGCCTTCTCGAGTTTCACCACAACCGCAATCCCGAAGGCGCCGAGATCTATTTCGCACAGGCCCACGAGGTTCTGCTCGAGGAATTCGGAAGCGCCCATCCGGAGACCAACTGGGCGCTGGGCTCGCTGGGTGGCGCGGCCTGGCTGGCCGGTGATCTGGAGCTGGGCCGATCGAGCCTGGAGCGCGCCCTGGAGTATGCCAGCCTCCTGTACGACCCCGGCAATCCCGAGCTCGGCACGCTGCAGAACAACCTGGCTCGCCTGGCACTCGAGCAGGGTGATGTCGCGCGCGCAGGAGAATTGCTCGAGCAGGCGCTGCAGAGTGACCGGCAACATCGGGCCGAGGACTTCGATGGCCTGGTCCTGCCGCTGAACAACCTGGCCGTGGTGCGAATCCACGCGGGCGACTTCGAGGGCGCCGCCGCACTGCTCGAGGAAGCGGCTCCCATCGCCGAGTCTCGCGACCACTGGATGAAGGGCTCGGTACTGACGCTTCTCGCCGACGTGCGTTGCGAACAGGGTCGCGCGTCCGAGGGCGAAGCGTTGATCGAGCGCGCGCTGACCACGCTGCAGCAGAACGGGGACGAAGCGTGGCGCATCGCGCGCGCGCGGATCACGCGGGACTTCTGTGCCGGACGGCCGCCCTCGCCGGCCGATCTCGAAATCCTGTCCGAGCGTTGGGGACCGGAAAACCCCTTCGTGCTCCGGGCCCGCGCGCAGGCCGACGCCGCGACAACCTCCACCTGAGCGCCCTCCCGGGGGGACGGCCCGTTCGGGTGGCCGGGGCGTCTTGCCCTCGCATCCGGGCTCAGTCCTCGGGAGGCTCGATGCGGAACCCGTGCTTGAGGATGAGCTTCAGCGCGCCTTCCACCGTCTTGCGGTCGTACTCCTTTTCGCCCTCGCTGAGCTGGTCGTAGGGCACGAGGTCGGGATGGATCTTCCGCACGTCGTCGCGGAAGTTGCCGTACTCCCAGCCCTCGGCGATCCGCTGCGCCGCCCAGACGTCGTGGTTGTTCTCGGCCAGCAGTTCCTCGAGTTCCCGTAACGACTCGGGCAGGCGTACATCGGAGACGTCGAGCGGATCCGGCGTATAGGTCCGGCACTGCTTCAGCTCGCCGGCCATGTCGGCAGCCGTGGCATATCGGTCGCCGATGTGCTTCGACAGGGCCTTCATGCAGACGCGCTCGAGTTCGACGGGAATGCGCTCATCGAGTGCGCGCGGGGGCCGCGCCTCCTGCCGGAGCACGCGTTCCAGTGCCTCGTGACCTTCTCCCTCGAAAGGCAGCGTTCCCGTCAGCATCCGGTACAGGACGGTGCCGAGGGAGAAGACGTCGGACCGGCCGTCCACGAGATCGCCATCGCCGCGGGCCTGCTCCGGGCTCATGTAGCTGGGCGTCCCGAACAGCAGCCGGTTCCGATCGACCGAGGTGTGCGTCAGCGCGATGCCGAAATCCGTGACGTGCGGAACTCCGGCATCGTCGATGAGGATGTTGGCCGGCTTGACGTCGCGGTGCACGATGCCGTGCAGGTGTGCGTAGTGCAACGCTTCGGCGACCAACTGGACAATGTGTGCAATCTGCGAGAACCCGAAGGCCTCCGAGCCCAGCGCGTCGCCGAGGTCCCGCCCCTGGATGTATTTCGTGATGATCGCGACCCGGCCGTCCTCGGTCCGCATCACGTCGTAGATCGGGACGATGTTGGGATGATCGAGGCGCGCCAGGACGCGCGCCTCCCGGATGTAGTCCTCGAGCGTGCTCGCCGAGTGGCGCGACAGCTTGCAGGCGACGAAGCGGTGCAGGTCGTGGTCGCGAGCGAGGAAAACGGTCCCGAAACCGCCCCGGCCCAGGCGCTCCAGCATTTCGAAGCGAGCCGTACCGAGAATCTCGTTGAGTTCGTCGGCGCTTTCCGGATCGGGAGGCGGACCGGGCGCCGCGGCAGCCGACGCCGCGTCCGGCTCCATCGCCTCGGTTTCGGCCTCGTGGACGTCGTCGAGTCGAACCGTGGCCGCGGCAGGGGCGGGCTCGGCAGGCCGAAGGACCGACATGAACCGGTCGAAATGGGCTTCGAAGGGAACCGAGAGCCCCTTTTCGTAGCGCAGCTTCATGTCCAGGAGGATCAGCGCGGGCAAGGCTTCCCCGCGATCGATGCCGGGTCGATCGTCCAGGAACTGCTCGATCTGGAGGTCGGGATCCGCTTCGAATCGGCGAGCGTAGTCGCGCAACGCCTTGGCGGTCTCGGACGACGCGCTCACCTGACGCTTCCTCGAGCGGGGGGCGAGAGCGCGACGCGACGGTTCGGGTCACGAGGGTTCATCGGACGATGCTCCGAAAGATGCGTGCTTCGAGTATATGCATGTCCCGTCGAGCGAACCAATCGAGGTATCGACATGACCCTCGGGCCGGGCCAGGCGACACGACGCCGGACAACGTCAGAGCTTGGCGGGCTCCAGCGGCCGCTCGCGGTGGAGGAGAATCCATTCGGCGTGCTCTTCCAGCGCGGCCTCGCCGAGCGCGCGGAGCAACTCCCGCTTCTGCTCGACGGTCCGACTGCGATCCAGGCGGAACCGGGCTGCCCTGTAGATCCTCAGCATGAACCGGTACTGCCTGAGCAGTTCCTTCTCGGCCACCTTGTGCGCGTAGGCCTCGCGCACGGCGGCGGCCAGCGGGAGGATTCCCATTGCTGCGACCATGGCGGTGACCGACGCGTCGTCGAGCCGCCCCTGGAACAGCGCCAGAGCCACGGTGATCCCGATGCCGGCCCAGAGCGTGACCTGTACCAGGCGGTCGGTGCGCCGCGCGTGGCGCTCGTGTTTCCGGCAGCGGTCTTCGAAATAGCCGAGCTGCCCGCCGCCGGCCTCGCCGACCCAGTGGCGGATCACCGCATCGACTTGCGCCGCGCCGGTGTCGTCGTTTCCGGTGCCACACCGGGGAGCGTCCGGCGCGCCGGCGTAGCGCATCACGTGCCGGATCCAGCCGATCTCGACATCCTGCTTCTGCAGGAAATTGTCATAGGCGAAATCGTTCCTGACTTGGCCGGACACGCCGGCCAGCCGCCAGTAGAACTGCACCCTGAGACCCTCGGCCAGCGCGCGGTAGTCGAGGAACTTCCGATGCCATTCGCGGGCTGCGGCAACGCGGTAGATCATCCAGCCCAGGAAGAACAGCGCCAGGTAGGCGAAGATCATCGACGGCCGATCGAGGTCGGCATAGGCGATGAAGGCCGTGCCCATGAGCGCGGCCAGCAGGTACAGC
>JAWVZQ010000202.1:0-4435 GCA_033722095.1 Wenzhouxiangellaceae bacterium
GGCTCGTGGCGGTCAGCTCGGTGCGCTACGACACCGGCACCCGCCTCGACCTCGAGCGCATCGGCCGGGCCTGCAGGAATCACGGGGCGCTGCTGGCCGTGGACGCCATCCAGCACCTCGGCGCCGTCCCGCTCGACGTTTCGGCATTGCCCGTGGACTTCGTCGTGGCCGGGAGCCACAAGTGGCTGCTGGCGCCCGAGGGCCTGGCCGTGTTCTGGTCCTCGCCGGCCGCGCGCGCCCGACTCCGGCCGACGCAGGCCGGTTGGCGGATGTGGCCGGACATGTTCGATTTCGCACGCTGCGACTGGAGCATTCCGGACTCGGCGCGGCGCTTCGAGCCCGGCACGCTGAACACGGCCGGCATCCAGGCGCTCCTGGCATCGGTCTCGCTGCTGCTCGAACTCGGCGAGCTCGAGCGTGCCGACGCGCTGGAGCGGAACGTGGATCGGCTCGCCGACGGCCTCGCCTCGATCGACGGCGTGCGCGTCGTCACGCCTCTCGACCCGGCGCGCCGCGCCGGCATCGTGACGTTCGAGGCCGAGGGACTGGAGCCGGCGAAGACCGTGCGGGCCCTTCGCGAGCGCGACGTGTTCTGTGCGGATCGAGGGCACGGCATCCGGCTTTCGCCGCACTGCTACACGCCGCCCGGGCAACTGGACCGGGCGCTCGAAGCCATCGCCGACCTTCTCGGGCGCTCCTGACGCGGATCCTCGGACCGATCGACCTCTCGCCGGGCCGTTCGTTTCGTGGCGCGGTTCACGCCCCTCGGCGACGGTCCTGCATCGACCTTGACGGGTTCGTCGCCCGGGAGTAATTTGGGGAATTCAGGCCCCGCCCCCGGGGCTCCCACCCCAACCATTGCAGAGAGATACCGAATGTTCAACAAGAAGGAATCCAGCGACTCGGAAACCGGGTCGCAGACCCGGTCGCACGGCAACCCGCCCGCGGATCGCCCCGGCGCCGGGAGCGGCGCACGGCCTGCCAGCGGAGCGGTTGCCACGATCGGGCCTTCGATCCGCATCGACGGAGACCTGAAGGGGGAAGAGGACCTCGTCGTCGAGGGACAGGTCAAGGGGACCGTTCAGCTCAAGTCCAACACGCTGACGGTCGGCTCCAGGGGCACGCTCCAGGCACAGGTCTACGCGCACACGATCCTCGTCGACGGTACCGTGCACGGCGATCTCTACGCCAGCGAGCGCATCGTCATCCGCAAGTCGGCGCGCATCGACGGCAACATCCTGGCTCCGAGAATCGCGCTCGAGGACGGTGCCCGCTTCCGCGGCACGATCGACATGGATGCCGAATCCGAAGCATTCCGCAAGGCCTTCGGCAAGTCGGCCGGCAGCGGCGCGTCGCCGCAGCCGATCAAGCAGGCAGCCAGCGGCGGCGGTTCCGGCGAGTCGAAGAACCCGTCGGGCGGCGCTTCGTCCTCGGACAAGCCCGGAGAAGGCAAGGTCGGCGGCTCGGCCGCCTGATCCTCAGGCCCCGCACCCGAAGTGAACCAGGCCGCCGTTGCGCTGGACGGGACCGGCACGCCCGAAGCGTCCGGACGGTTCCGCGTCCCGCTGCTCCACGAGCTCGTCGAGTCCCTGGACGCGGCTCGTCGCCACGTGTGGGCGGATCTCGGGCGCGTCAACGCGGGGCTCGTCGAGCGGCTGCAGCCCGGCCGCAGCCGCATCGACGTCCTGGCCCTGCAGGATGACGTGGCCTCCGCCGACAGGCCGCTCCGCCTGCCACGCGACGGCAGCGCGCCGGACTACGAGGTGCTGCTGTGCTGGGATCTGCCGAACTACATGGACGCCGATGCTCTCGCCTCGCTGGCCGACTTCGCGCGCCGGCACTGCGCGCCCGGCTGCGCCGTCCACGCGCTCGTCCACTACTCCGAGGCGACCATGCCCGAGCAACCCGCGGATTTCCTGTTCCTGCCTCCCGATGGGCTCGAGGCGCGGGAGCGGTCGTCCACCCGCGTCCAGGCCCCGAGGCCCAGCCCCAAGGCGCTCGAGAAATCCCTGCCCGGGCTCGTCGTCGACGAGACCCGCCTGCTCAACAACGGCATGCAGGAATTCGTCCTGCGGCCCGCCGTCGGGACGTAGACGCTGCGAAGCCGGCCCGTGACCCCGTGAACCCCATGGGCAGGAGGCCGGCGACCAGCGCCTGATCCCCCAGCCACCCAGGCGATTCCCCCGTCCTCCTGGCGTCATCGTGGCCCGTCGCGGCACGACGCGCCGTTCAGAAAACAAAAGGGGCACCGGGTGGCCCGGTGCCCCTGCATCGTCATGCAGCGCGAATCGCTCCGCGCGCACCGTGCCCGTCAGGCGTCGCTGGACTCCTCGGCACGGTCGTTGCGGCCTTCGATCAGCGAGCTGCCGCCGCCGATCCGGATCCGGCGCGGCTTCATCTTCTCGGGCAGTTCACGCACGAGGTCGATGTGCAGCAGGCCGTTTTCCAGCGACGCCGCGTCGACACGAACGTGGTCGGCCAGCTGGAAGCGGCGCTCGAACGAGCGCTTGGCGATCCCGCGATACAGGAACTGGCGATCGTCGTCCTCCGACTCCTCCTTGCGGGCGCCGGAAACCGTCAGCGTGTTCTGCTCGGTGACGATGTCGAGTTCCTCCTCGGAGAAACCGGCCACGGCCATCGAGATGCGATAGCGGTCCTCGCCGCGCGACTCGATATCGTAGGGCGGATAGCCGTTGGATTCGAGCCGGGACGCATTGGTCAGCGTGTCGGCCAGGCGATCGAAGCCGATCGCGGTGCGATACAGGGGTGAAAGATCGAACGTGGTCATGTCGTATCTCCTCCATTGAGCGAGTTGACGAATCTTCGACCCGCCGGATGGCCGGGCCGGGAACCCCTTTCGGCGGTCCCGGGAAGAAAAATGGGGATGAGCGCGACGGTTTCAAGACGCCGTCGCAGCGCGCCGCTCAGTCCGAGCAGAAGGCCTCGTAGTCGAATTCCGCGGGCGGCGAGGCGCCGGGGCCGCACCAGCCGCAGTCGGGATCGCGCGTGAGGTTCGACTGCAGGAAACGGCCCTCGAGCGCGTCGTAGCGAAGCAGACGGCCGGTCAGCGGACGCCCGATGTCGAGCAGCAGCTTCAGAGTCTCGGTGGCCTGCAGCGTGCCGATGACTCCGGGAAGCACCCCGAACACGCCGGCTTCGGCGCAGCCGGGTGCATCCTCGCGCCGCGGGGGCTCGGGAAAGAGGCAGCGGTAGCAGCCGCCCTGCCCGGCCTCCACGATGCCGATCATGCCGACGAAGCGCTCCACCGCGCCGAATACAAGTGGGACACCGGCGCGCAGGCAGGCGTCGTTGAGCCGGTATCTCGTCGGGAAGTTGTCGCTACCGTCGATGACGGCATCGCAGCCCGAAACGAGCTCGTCGACGTTGGCCGAATCCACGCGGGCCTCGACGGCCTCGATCTCGACGTCGGGGTTGAGGTCGATCAGGCGCTGGCGCGCCGATCCGGCTTTCGCCCGGCCGAGGCCGGCCTCGCCGTGCAGCACCTGGCGCTGGAGGTTCGAGCGCTCCACGCGGTCGTCGTCGACGATCCGGATCCGTCCGACACCTGCGGCGGCCAGGTACAGCGAGGCCGGCGAGCCGAGACCGCCCGCACCGACGACGAGCACGCGCGACTGCTTGAGCGCCATCTGGCCCGCTTCCCCGATACCCGGCAGCGCGAGGTGGCGCTGGTACCGCTCGGCCTCGCGTGCTGTCAGGGACGAGTCCGGTGTGCGCGTCGGCAATTCGGCCTCGCGCCAGGCCTCCATGCCGCCTTCGACGGACAGCACGTCGCAGTCGAGACGATCGGCCAGCGTGTCGGCCAGATCCGCAGAGCGCATCCCGCGCGCGCAGATCAGCGCAAGTGCCGAATCGGAAGCGAAGCGATCGGGGTCTGCGGCCAGCGCGTCGCGCTCCACGTGATCGGCGCCTTCGGCCATCCCCGTCAGCGTCTCGTGGCGGCGACGGATGTCGATGAGCCGCAAGCGTTGCCGACCCAGGCGCCGCCAGGCCTCGCGCGCCGAGATCCGCGTCGTGCGGCTCACTTCTTCCTGCGCACCCGCTGGCGGCGCTTGACCTGGCGGGGGGTCAGCGTGTTGCGGCGCCCGGCATAGGGGTTTTCGGAGTCGCGGAACACGAGCTGGACGGGAACGCCGACGAGGTCGAACGCCTCGCGGAATCGGTTGACGAGGTAGCGGCGGTAGGCGTCGGGCACGTGCTTCGTGCGATTGCCGTGGATGACGATGCGCGTCGGGAAATTGCCGCCCGGATGCGCGTAGCGGAGCTTCGCCGCGAACCGCTGGACGACGGGCGGCGAGTGCGCCTCGACGGCCTTCTCGAGAACGCGGCTCAGCCGTCCCGAAGACGGTGCCCGGCAGGCCGACTCGTAGACGGTCTCGATGGCGTCGAGCAGTTCGCCGATGCCGCTGCCGTGCAA
>JAWVZQ010000203.1:0-4406 GCA_033722095.1 Wenzhouxiangellaceae bacterium
AGCTGCTGTTCTTCTTCACCCGGTCCGAGGGCTTCCGTCCGGGCGGCTGGAACCGGGGTGGCGGGATCGAGTCGATCAATCCCGATTTCCCGAACGTCAACGCGACCTACGACACCGACGACGTGACGAACTACGAGATCGGCTGGAAGACCCTGCTGTTCAATCGCTCGGTGCGGTTCAACGGCTCGGCCTACTACATCGAGTGGGAGGACATGCAGGTATCGCGCTTCGATCCCGAGAACGTGTCCATCCTGACGTTCATCGAGAACGCGGCCGATTCCGAGATCCGCGGCCTCGAGGGCGACTTCACGTGGCGGGCGACGCCGAACTTCACGCTTTACGGCGCTTTCTCCTACAACGATACCGAGCTGACCAGCGTCGACGCCCAGGTCATCGAGCTCGCCCCCGTCGGCAGCCAGCTGCCGCTGGTTCCCGAGCTGCAGCTGAGCTGGCGAGGCCGCTACGAGAAGCGACTGGACCTGGACTTCGTCGATTTCGGTCACTTCCAGGTCTCCGGAAAATACGCCGACGAATCGTTCAGTTCCCTGGTTGCCGAGGAACGGCGCAAGCAGGACAGCTACACGATCTGGAATGCCACGGCCGGCATCTCGCGTGGAAGCTGGACCGCCGAGCTGTTCGTGCACAACCTGACCGACGAGCGTGCCGAGTTGTTCAAGAACACGCAGGACGACATCCTGCGGATCACCACGAACCGCCCGCGTACCATCGGTCTCAGCGTCTCGTACCGCTTCCTGCCGTACTGACGCCGCACCCCCGCCGGCCGGTCCCCCCGGGGCCGGCCGCGGTAGAATGGAATCATGGGTGATGTCGAACCGGATTCCACTGCCGGCTCCGCCGGGGACGACCGCCTGGACCGCGCCGAAGCGCTGCTGAAGAAGCAGCGCATCGGCGAAGCGTCCGGACTGCTCGAATCGCTGATCGAAGACGAGCCCGGGAACGCCCGGGCTCTTTTCCTGCTGGCTGTCTGCCTGCGCTATCGCAAGATCCACGACCGCGCGCTCGAGACGCTCGAGCGCCTGCTGGATCGACAGCCGGACTACGGGCGTGCCTGGCAGGAGATCGGCCACAACCATCGTGACCGGGGTCGCGACGACGAGGCCGTCGGCGCCTACGAGCGTGCCGTGGAACTCAACCCCGGTCTGATCGCGAGCTGGCGTTTCCTGGCGCAGAGTGCCCGGCGCATCGGCGACGAGCGGCGCGAGGCACTCGCGAAGACGAATCTCCGCCGCCTCGAGAACCTGCCGCCCGAACTCGTCTCGGTGACGTCGATGATGCACGAGGGCGCGCTGTACAAGGCCGAGCGCCTCTGCCGGCACTTCCTGCAGCGAACGCCGCACCACCTCGAGGCGATGCGCCTGCTCGCCGTGATCGGGATGAAGCTGCACGTCTACGACGACGCCGAGTTCCTGCTCGAGAGCGCGCTGGAACTCGATCCCGATTTCGACCTCGCGCGCATGGACTACGTCAGCGTGCTGCACAAGCGGCAGAAGTTCGCGCGTGCCCACGAGGAGGCGGCATTGCTGCGCGACCGCATGCCCGGCAACATCGCGGCGGAACTGGCGTTTGCCAACGAGTGCTCGGCCGTCGGGCGCTACGACGAAGCGCTCGAGGTCCTCGACGCTCTGGCCGAACGGGTGGAACGGCCAGCCAACGTGCAGATGCTTCGCGGCCACGCCCTGAAGACAGTCGGCGAGCACGACGCGGCCGTCGAGGCCTATCAGGCCGCCCGCGAACATCGTCCGGAGTTCGGCGACGCCTGGTGGTCGCTGGCCAACATGAAGACCTACCGCTTCGACGACGATGAACTCGACACCATGCATCGCCTGCTCGACCGGGGGCGGCTGTCGGCCGTCGACGAATACCATCTGTGCTTCGCCTTCGCCAAGGCGCTCGAGGACCGGGAACGCTACGCGGAGGCCTTCCGGTACTACGATCGCGGCAATCGCCGCAAGCACGCCGAGCTGCGCTACAGCGCCGACCGCATGCACGAGGACTTCGAGCGCCAGAAGGCGTTCTTCACGCCCGAGCGCGTGCGCGAACTCGACGGCAGCGGCGCGTCCGACGACGACCCGATCTTCATCGTCGGGTTGCCGCGTGCGGGCTCGACGCTCGTCGAGCAGATCCTCGCGTCGCATTCGAAGATCGACGGCACCCTGGAACTGCCGAACGTCCTGGCCCTTGTCCATCGCCTGAACGGCCGACGTCGACGCGACGAGGCGCCGCGTTACCCCGGCATCCTCGCGGATCTCGACGACGAGAAGTTCGTCGAATTCGGGCGCCAGTACATCGAGGACACGCGTGTGCACCGGCAGGGCGCGCCGTACTTCACCGACAAGATGCCGAACAACTTCCGGCATATCGGCCTGATCCTGACCATGCTGCCCAAGGCCAGGATCATCGACGCCCGCCGCGCCGCCATGGCCTGCTGCTTCAGCGGCTACAAGCAACTGTTCGCAGAAGGACAGGAGTTCAGCTACAGCCTGGCCGATATCGGGCGCTACTACCGGGACTACGTGGATCTCATGGCACACTGGCAGCGCGTCTATCCCGGCCGCATCCTGCAGGTCGACTACGAGGACGTGGTCGCCGACCTCGAACCCCAGGTCCATCGCATGCTGGACTTCCTCGGCATGGAATTCGAGCCGCAGTGCGTCGAATTCCATCGGACCAAGCGCTCGGTGCGCACGGCCAGCTCGGAGCAGGTCCGCCAGCCGATCTACACCTCGGGCGTCGAGCAGTGGCGGCACTTCGAGCCCTGGCTCGACCCGCTGCGCGATGCCCTTGGCCCCGAACTGTCGGAACAGGAGTAACGGAACTTGGAATCGAAGCGCGACATCGTCGAGAACTGGCTGCCCCGCTATACGGGCACGCCGATCGAGGAATTCGGTGACTACATCCTGCTGACGAACTTCGACAACTACGTCGAGAAATTCGCCGAGCGGATGGGGGTCGAGGTGCGTGGGCGCGACAAGGCCATGCGCAACGCCACGGCCGAGAACATCACGATGATCAACTTCGGCATGGGCAGCGCCAACGCCGCCACCATCATGGACCTGCTCGGTGCCGTCGAGCCCTCGGCGGTACTGTTCCTCGGCAAGTGCGGTGGCCTGAAGAAGAAGAACGAGCTCGGTGACCTCGTGCTGCCGATCGCCGCGATCCGCGGCGAGGGGACCTCGAACGACTACTTCCCGCCCGAGGTGCCATCGCTGCCGGCCTTCACGCTGCAGCGCGCGGTGTCCTCGACGATCCGCGATCAGGGCCACGACTACTGGACCGGGACGGTCTACACGACGAACCGCCGGGTCTGGGAACACGACCGGGCCTTCAAGAAGTACCTGCGCCGCACGCGCTGCATGGCCATCGACATGGAAACGGCCACGATCTTCATCACCGGCTTCGCCAACCAGATTCCGGCCGGCGCGTTGCTGCTGGTCTCCGACCAGCCCATGATTCCCGACGGCGTCAAGACCGACGCCAGCGATCGCGTCATCACCGAGAAGTTCGTCGACGCCCAGATCGACATCGGTATCGACGCGCTGCGCGAGATTCGCGACGAGGGCCGCTCCGTCCGCCACCTGCGCTTCGACGAATGACCGTTTTCCGCCTGGAAGACGGGGATTGAAGTTTTCGGTTTTGAGATTCAAGCAACCAGTGCCCGTGAGAGCCGATGTGGCTGGTGCGCGCACTTTCGCTGGCAAGAGGCGGGCGCCTGCCTGCTGAAAACTTCAATCTGAAAACTTTCTCCTTCTCGAATGAAAAAAGCCCGGCACGTGGCCGGGCTCTTCGATTCCCTCGGAAACGGGGGAGGGCGGCTACTCCACTTCGAGTGCGTACTGCGAGGAAATCCAGCCTTCCTGGCCGTTGCCGGTGCGCACGTGCAGCCACTCGCCGGCGCGGCTGACCACATCGACGATATCGCCGGACGCCAGCGAAAAGGCGACGGGGTTGTCCGTTCCCGGTCCCCGGCGAACGTTGAGCGAACTGGCCGTGATGACGACCTGCTCGGTCGCGCTACCGGCGGCCGAGCCGCCGCCCGACCCGCCGCCGGAGGAGACGACATTGCCCATCGCGTCGTAGCGCATCATCTCCTGCGGCGTGACCGAGATGACGTAGTCGACGGCCGCCTCGATGACGTCGCGAAGCGCCTTCTCGCGCGGGGTGTTCTTCCAGGACGACAGCGCGCCGCCGAGCGAATAGGAACCCGTGTAGCCGCCGAGCGCACCGCCGAGGTTGAAGTCCTTGGCCTCCCCCTCGACGCTGGTCGCGGCGAGGATGCGGCTCGTGCGCGCGTCGACGACGCGCAGGTCGATGGCCATGTGCGCGCTCCGCGATCCTCCGGCCAGGGCGCCGAAGACGCGCCCGACCTTGCCGCCGCCGATGCGGCC
>JAWVZQ010000204.1:0-4377 GCA_033722095.1 Wenzhouxiangellaceae bacterium
CAGCCGCGACGCACCTTGAGCCCGATCGAGGCGACCTTCGCGCCGTGCACGTAGACGCCGGGTGCGCCCTCGCGGCGCTCGCCCTCGAGGCCGAGCCCCGCTAGCAGGTCGATGACGATCTGCTCGAGGCGGCAGACCAGCGTGCGCACGCCGAGGCCCAGCCGCTCGAGGTCGAGCAGCGGGTAGGCGACGAGCTGTCCGGGACCGTGGTAGGTCACCTGTCCGCCGCGGTCGGTCTGCACGACGGGAATGTCGCCGGGGTTCAGGACGTGCTCGGGGCGTCCGGCCAGCCCCTGGGTGTAGACGGGCGGGTGCTCGAGCAGCCAGAGTTCGTCGGGCGAGGAAGCGTCGCGTGCGTCGGTGAACTCGCGCATCGCCCGCCAGACCGGCTCGTAGGGCCGTCGGCCGAGTTCGCGCACGAACACGGCGGGACGCCCGCTCACAGCAGCATGACCACGACGTCGAGCGCGCGCAGTTCCGCGTAGAGCGTCTCGAGGTGCGTGCGGCTCTCGGCCCGGACGGCGACGGTGATGCTCTGGAAGCGGCCGTTGCGGCTCGGCCGCAGGCGCACCGATTCGCGCTCGAAGTCGGTCTCGTGACGGGCAAGGACGCCGAGCACCTGGTCGAGCGCGCGATCCTGGCGGTGCGTCATCGCCTTGATCGGGTAGCGGCACGGGAATTCCAGTGCGCCGGTCTCGTCGAGCTTCACGTCCATGGCCGGGCTCAGTCGTCTCCGCCGAACAGGCCGCGGAACCAGAGGCCCATGCCGTCGGTCGTGCGCCCCCACCAGCCGGCGGCCGGAACGTCCTCGAGCACGACGAGCGGCCGCGAGACGCGCGGTTCGCCGTCGAGCAGGATCTGCACGCTGCCGAGCTGCTGGCCGCGCTGGAACGGTGCGACGGGCCGCGACGGGATCTCGAGTTCGGCCGACAGGTCATCCTGGCCGCCGCGCGGGATCGTCACGAACAGGTTCGAGGCGATACCCAGGCCCATTTCGTCGACGGCGCCCTTCCAGACCGGGACCCTGGCCAGTTCGTCGCCGGCCGAGTAGAGGCGGAAGGTCTCGAAGAACCGGAAACCGTAGTTGAGCAGGGCCTGGCTGGCCGTGGCCCGCGCGTCCTCGCTGGGCGTGCCCATGACCACGCTGATCAGGCGCATGCCGTCGCGCAGCGCCGAGGTGACCAGGCAGTAGCCGGCGGCCTCGGTGTGGCCCGTCTTCAGGCCGTCCACGGAAGGATCGCGCCAGAGCAGGCGATTGCGGTTGGACTGCTCGATGTCGTTGTAGGTGAACGACTTCTGCGCATACCAGGCGTAGTACTGCGGGAACTCCTCGATCAGGGCCCGCGCCAGGATCGCGACGTCCTCGGCCGTCGTGACGTGTCCCGGGGCGGGCAGGCCCGTGGCGTTGGCGTAGTGCGTGGCGGCCATGCCGAGGCGGTCGGCCTCGGCATTCATCATCTGTGCGAAGACTTCCTCGGAGCCGGCCACGTGCTCGGCCAGCGCGACGCTGGCGTCGTTGCCGGACTGGACGATGACGCCCTTGAGCAGGTCCTCGACGGTGACCTCGGTGTCGACCTCCACGAACATCCGCGATCCGCCCGTGCGCCAGGCGTTCTCGCTGATCCGCACCGGGTCCGACAGGTCCAGCGCGCCCGAGGCGAGCTCGCGGAACACGACGTAGGAAGTCATGAGCTTCGTGATGCTGGCCGGCTCGACCTCGAGCCCGGGCGCCTTCTCGGCGATGATCTCGCCGGAATGGAAGTCCATGAGGATGTAGCTCGTGGCGGCGAGGTCCGGCGGACCCGGAATCTGGGCCGAGGCCGGGGCGGCGAACAGGAGCGGGATCAGGCAGAGCAGCGCGAGACGTTTCGGGGTCATTCGGGATTCCGGGTGGACGGTTCTGGGGCAGTCCGGACCGCGACGAAGCGCGGCCCGCGGACCACCTTCAAGGATAGACGAAAACGGGGGTTTCCAAGCCCAGGTCGAGCACGCGGCCGATGATGCGTTCGGCGCGGTCGGCCGAGCGCAGCGGTCCGATGCGGACGCGCCAGAGCGTGCCGGTGGCCGTGCGCGCCCGCTCCACGCGAACGTCATCGATGCCGGCGCGCTCCAGGCGACGGGCGACCGCGCGCGCCGAATCGCGGCCCGAGAAGGCGCCGGCCTGGATCTCGACGGGAACCTCGCGCGGGCGCTGGGCGACGGCCGGTGCCGCCTCGTCGAAGGTGATGGCGCGGACTTCGACTTCGGCAGTGCCGGCCTCGAGGATGCCGAGCCGGATCGCCGCGGCATACGAAAGGTCGATGATGCGGCCCGGCTTGAACGGGCCGCGGTCGTTGACGCGCACGACGAGCCGTTCGCCGTTGTCGAGGTTCGTGACCTCGACCCAGGTCGGCAGCGGCAGCGTGCGGTGGGCGGCCGAGACGCGATACATGTCGAACGGCTCGCCCGACGAGGTCGGCCGGCCGTGGAACTTGCGCCCGTACCACGACGCCCGGCCGCGCTCGCGATAGCCGTGCGCGGTGGGCAGCACGTGGTAGGTGCGTCCGAGCACCGTGTAGGGGGAGTGATTGCCGTAGCGCGAGCGCGGCTCGGGGCGCGGGTCGGGGACCTCGATCGCGGAGCGGTCCAGCGGTCGGCCGGCGCCGTCGGAATCGGCACGGCGGTCGCGGCTTCCGCAGGCAACGAGCAGCAGCGAAAGCCCCAGCAGGACGAGGATCCGCATCGCCGCGATCACGACCCCGTGTCCTCGGCCGGCGGCGCGCCCGGCCCGGCCGTCGCCAGCGCCTCCGGCGCGGCCTCGCCGATCTCGCCGGCGAGCTGCAGCACGGCCATCGCGTAGAGCGGCGAGCGGTTGTAGCGCGTGATGACGTGGAAGTTGTTCAGGCCCAGCCAGTACTCGGGGCCGTCCTCGGTCTCGAGTTCGACGAGCGTGGCCTTCGTGTCGCCGGGCAGCCCGGCGGCGTCGAAGGCGATGCCCATCTCGCGAAGTTCGTCGAGCGTATGGCGCGGCGTCGTGTCGAAGTCGGCGTCGAGGTCGGCCGGCACGGATTCGACGGGCAGCACGGCCGGCTCGCCGTCCCGCCAGCCGTGCACGGCCAGGTAGTTCGCCACCGAGCCGAGCGCATCGGGCAGCGAGCGCCAGAGGTCGCGCGAACCGTCTTCGTCGAAGTCCACGGCGTAGGCGCGGTAGCTCGACGGAATGAACTGGCCGAGTCCCATCGCACCGGCATACGAGCCGCGCAGTTCCTCGAGCGGCAGGCCTTCCTCGTCGGCGAGACGGAACAGGTGACCGAGCTCGCCGGCGAAGAAGGTGCCGCGGCGCGGGTAGTAGAAGCCCAGCGTCACGAGGGCATCGACCACGCGCCAGCTGCCGGTGTTGCGCCCGTAGTTGGTCTCGACGCCGACGATGGCCAGCACGATCTCGGCCGGGATTCCGGTCTCGCGCTCGACGCGCGCGAGCAGGTCGCGGTGCTCGGCCCAGAACCGGACGCCGTCGGAAATTCTCGGCTCGCGCACGAAGATCGGCCGGTAGGCATGCCAGGGCTTGCTCTCGGCGGGGCGCGTGATGGCGTCGATGATGGCCTGCTGGTAGACCGCGCCGGCCAGAACTTCGCGGACGCGCGCCTCGTCGACCCCGTGCTCGGCGATGACGCGTTCGACGAAGGCGTCCTGGCCGGGATGGGTCGGGGCGGACTGGGCGGAGCAGACCAGCGGCAGGGCCGCGACGGTGGTCAGCAGGGACACGATCAGCTTGCGCATGGGCACTCCGGAATCGGCGCGTTTCGGGTGACGGTCGGGGAGGCAGACCGCGCGGGGACGGGATCGTTCACGACTTCATCAGCTTGCGGCGGCTGTACAGGCCCATGATGATACCGAAGCCCGTCAGCAGCGTCGCCGCCGAGGTGCCGCCGTAACTGACCAGCGGCAGGGGCACGCCGACGACGGGCATCGCGCCGGAGACCATGCCGGCGTTGACGAGCAGGTAGACGAAGAACAGGAACACGAGACTGGCGCCGAGCATCCTGCCGAACAGGTCGCGGGCTCCCGAGGCCAGGAACATGGCGCGCAGGACGATGGCCGCGTAGAGCGCCAGGAGCAGTGCGACGCCGAGGAAGCCGAATTCCTCGGCGAGCACGGCCAGGATGAAGTCGGTGTGCGGCTCGGGCAGGAACTCCAGGCGCGACTGGGTGCCGTCCATCCAGCCCCGGCCCGTCAGGCCGCCCGTGCCCACGGCGATCTTCGACTGGATGATGTTCCAGCCCTCGCCGAGCGGGTCGGACTCCGGATCCAGGAACGTGCGCACACGGTTCTTCTGGTACTCGTGAAGCACGCTCCAGAGCAGCGGCGCGCCGGCCACGACGGTCACGCCGGCTGCGA
>JAWVZQ010000205.1:0-4365 GCA_033722095.1 Wenzhouxiangellaceae bacterium
AACGGCGTCGTCGGCAGGCGTGGTGCCATCGGCCTGTAGAGGATGGGCGCGAAGACGCGAAGGCGCGAAGAGAAACCCGGAAACCTGGAAAACACCGAAAACCGGCGCGAGTAGTAGCCGAGGGGCTACGTCCCCTGGGAGGGGAATGAGTACATGTCCGGACCCCGAGACTCCTGCACGGCAGATCCCCGGGCTACGAAAACCGGGTGGGCGCTAACGTCGTAGCCCAAGGACCGCGTCCCTTGGGTGAGCGATCGGAGATCGTGAATGACTTTTCCGATGCTGCCGGGATGACGTCGTGGCATCCGCCTTTAGAGAATGGGATGCACGAGAGAGATCATCGTCGGACGGTCTGTTCGCGCGTTGGCGTCGCCGAGAAGCGGAGGACGGGCCGGAGAGAGGGACGCCACATGTTTGAGCGAAGGGAGCAACAGCGACCGGAGCGAGTTTGGCGGCCCCCGGCCCGGACGAGCATCGCAGGGAATCGGGCGAAGCCCGACGGCGACATTCGCAGAGCGTTTTTGCCCACTTTTGTCGCGATTGACAAAAGTGGGTTGCCAAAGCGCCCGAAGGGCGTGGGCGAAAAGAGTTTTCGAGATCCGCGGCACTTCGGCCACAGATGCCGGAACGCTACGTCGAGGAGCCGCGACCGAGCGGAACCCGGCCAGCGCCGTGTCTGGCGCGCGCAGCCTATTTGACGCGCATCCCGGGCTCGGCCCCCGAATCCGGCGCCAGCAGGTAGGGGCCGCCCTCGTCGCCACCGGCGGCCAGCACCATGCCCTCGGAAAGTCCGAAGCGCATCTTGCGCGGCTTGAGGTTGGCCACGCAGATCGTCAGCCGGCCCTCGAGCTTCGCCGGATCGTAGGCCGAGCGGATGCCGGCGAAGACCTGGCGAGTGGTGCCGCCGAGGTCGAGCTTCAGTCTCAGCAGGCGGTCCGCGCCCTCGACGAGTCCGGCCTCCACGATGCGCGCGACGCGCAGGTCGACCTTCATGAAGTCGTCGATCGTGATTTCCGGCGCGAGCTCGATCTCGGGTGCTTCCGAGGGGGACGGGGCCGCCGGGGCGTCGGGTCCGGATCGGTCAAGGGATTCCTTCGCGTCGTTCATGAGCGCCTCGATCTGTGCGGGTTCCACGCGCCGTGCGAGCGGACGGAACGGTTCGATTTCGTGGTCGAGCAGGGGCGTCTCGACGGCGTCCCAGCGCTCGAAGCGGCAGTTCAGGAAGGTGCCGCTGGCCTCGGCGATGCCCGGGATGACGGGGGCGAGCCGGGCCATGAGCACGCGGAACAGGTTCAACGCCTGGGTGCAGACGGCCACGACTTCGTCGGCGCGGCCGTCCTCCTTGGCCATCTTCCAGGGCTTGTGCTCGTCGACGTACTGGTTCGCGCGATCGGCCAGCGTCATGATGCGGCGGATGGCCGAAGCGTAATTGCGCGCCTCGTAGTCGGCCGCGATGTCCTCGCCGGCTTCCACGAACTCCCGGTACAGACCGGGGTCGGGCAGCCCGGCAGCCAGCCTGCCTCCGGCGAGCTTGTGGACGAAGCCCGCGGCGCGGCTCGCGATGTTGACGAGCTTGCCGACGAGGTCGGCATTGATGCGGTTCGAGAAATCGTCGAAGTTCAGGTCGATGTCGGCCAGGCCGGCCCCGAGCTTGGCGGCCAGGTAGTAGCGCAGGTAGTCGGGCGGCAGGTGGTCCAGCCAGGTCCGGGCCATGATGAAGGTCCCGCGCGACTTCGACATCTTCGTCCCGTTGACGGTCAGGAAGCCGTGGGCATGGACGCTCGTGGGTCGCTTCAGGTTCGCGCCCTCGAGCATCGCAGGCCAGAACAGGCAGTGGAAGTAGACGATGTCCTTGCCGATGAAGTGGTGCATCTCGGCGTCGCTGTCGGGCGAGATCCAGTCCTCGAAGTCCAGCCCGGCCTGCCGGCAGTGCTCGAGGAAGCTCGACAGGTAGCCGACCGGCGCGTCGAGCCAGACGTAGAAGAACTTGTCCTCGTGGCCCGGAATCCGGAACCCGAAGTACGGCGCATCGCGCGTGACGTCCCAGTCGCGCAGGCCGTCCGTGAACCACTCGTCGAGCTTGTTGGCCACCTCGTCCTGCAGTGCGCCCGAGCGCATCCATTCGCGGAGCATGGGCTCGAAGGGCTTGAGCGTGACGAAGAAGTGCTCCGTGCGTCGCGGCACGGGCCGCGAGCCCGAGACGGCAGAGCGCGGGTCCAGCAGTTCCGTGGGCTCGTAGGTCGCGCCGCAGGCTTCGCAGGAATCGCCGTACTGGTCCTCGGTCCTGCAGCGCGGGCAGGTCCCGCGGATGAACCGGTCGGGCAGGAACATCGCCTTCTCGACGTCGTAGAACTGCTCGATTTCGCGCGACTTGACGCTGCCGCGGTCGACGAGGCGCTGCCAGATCGTCTCGACGAGTTCCCGGTTGGTTTCGGTATGCGTCGACGAGAAGTGGTCGTGGCTGAGGTTGAAATCGCGGAAATCACGCTGGTGCTCTGCCCCGAAGTGCTCGATGAGCGCCTCCGGAGTCATGCCGCGCTTCTCGGCGTTGAGCATGATCGGCGTGCCGTGCGCGTCGTCGGCCCAGGCGAAGACCACGTGATGGCCCCGGCTGCGCTGGAACCGGGCCCAGATGTCGGTCTGGACGAACTCCAGCATGTGGCCGATGTGGATCGGGCCGTTGGCATACGGCAGGGCGGCGGTGACGAGCAGGCGTCGGGTCATCGTGCGGGGATGCTGCGGCTGGCGGGTCAAGCCGAGATTATCGCACGATCGCTCCGGCGCCCGACCGCTGCGGGCCTTCTCGCCGGGTGCGATAATGCTCCGGAATGCCCATATCGGAACGCTCATGAGCAGCAGTCGCTGGCGCGCCCGCCAGGAGTCCGATCCCTACGTGCGGCAGGCTCGCAGCGAGGGATACCGGGCGCGCGCGGCCTACAAGCTGCTGGAACTCGATCGCAAGGACCGCCTCCTGCGTCCCGGGGCGAAGGTCGTGGACCTGGGGGCGGCGCCCGGAAGCTGGGCCCAGGTGGCCGCCGAGCGCGTCGGCCCGCAGGGCCGCGTCGTCGCGCTGGACCTGCTGGAGATCGAGCCCATCGAGGGTGTCGACGTGCTGCAGGGCGATTTCCGCGACGACGAGGTCCTGGCCGCGCTGGAGACGCTGGTCGGCGAGCGCGTGGACCTTGTGCTGTCGGACATGGCCCCCAATATTTCCGGTATCGCAGCGTCGGACCAGGCACGCAGCATGCACCTGGCCGAACTTGCGCTGGATTTTGCCGTCGAATGGCTGCAGCCCGACGGGCGGTTTGCCGTCAAGCTGTTCCAGGGCGAAGGGTTCGACGACTTCGTCCGGCGCGCCCGGTCCGAATTCGCGGCCGTCAAGGTCCGCAAGCCCGAGGCGTCGCGCAAGGAAAGTCGCGAGGTCTACCTTGTGGCCGCTTCACGCCGTCCGGGTTAGAGTTCCCGGTCATGACGAACGGTCCCGGCGACGGGGCCCAGAACAGGAGCCAGGCTTGAGCCAGTTCGCCAAGAATCTATTGATGTGGATCGTCGTCGCGATGGTCCTGATGAGCATCTTCCAGCACTACGCCGAGACCGAGTCTCCGGCGCAGGAGATGAGCTATTCGCAGTTCCTGGACTCGGTTCGCAACGGGCAGGTCGAGTCGGTGCAGATCCAGGCCACACCGGGCGGGAAGCGACTGCGCGGCGAGACCACCAACGGTCAGCGCTTCGAGGTCTTCGCGCCGCCCGATGACAGCGGGCTCATCGCCGACCTCGAGAACAACGGCGTCGAGCACTCCGCGATTCCTCCGGAAGGACGCTCGATCCTCGTCGACATCCTGATCAGCCTGCTCCCCGTGCTGCTGCTCGTCTTCCTGTTCGTCTACTTCATGCGCCAGATGCAGGGCGGGGTCGGCGGTCGCGGGGGCGCGATGAGCTTCGGCAAGTCGCGGGCCAAGCTCCAGGGCGAGGACCAGGTCAAGGTCAAGTTCTCCGACGTCGCAGGCGTCGAAGAAGCCAAGGACGAGGTCGTCGAACTCGTGGAGTTCCTGCGCAACCCGTCGAAATTCCAGCGCCTGGGCGGCAAGATCCCCAAGGGCGTGCTCATGGTGGGCCCGCCCGGCACCGGCAAGACGCTGCTGGCACGCGCCATCGCCGGCGAGGCCGAGGTGCCGTTCTTCTCGATTTCCGGCTCCGACTTCGTCGAGATGTTCGTCGGCGTCGGCGCGGCGCGGGTGCGTGACCTGTTCGAGCAGGCGCGCAAGATGGCGCCGTGCATCATCTTCATTGACGAGCTCGACGCCATGGGCCGCGCGCGCGGGCTCGGGCCGATGGCCGGCGGCCACGACGAGAAGGAGCAGACCC
>JAWVZQ010000206.1:0-4345 GCA_033722095.1 Wenzhouxiangellaceae bacterium
GGGATGTTGCCCCGGGCCACGAAACCACCACCGTCATCGATCGTGGTGCCGTCGTGGTAGCCCAAGGGCTAAGTCCCTTGGGGCAGGAATGAGGGCATCGCCGAACCAGGAGTCGGGGCAAGTCGGCCGGTATTCGCTCAAGCCTGCCGTGCTTCGTTCACGCCCGGACGGAGGTCCGTGGAAGGCTTCGGTCTCACCCAGGGGGCGTAGCCCCTGGGCTACTCACGTTGTGCATTTTCTTATCCGCGTTCATCCGCGTCCATCAGCGGTTTTCTGGCCAAAAAAACGCCGGCACTGGGGCCGGCGTCGGGATCATGCGGCGATGGGGCGGACCGTCACTTCTCGAGGTCCTCGCTCCATTCGCCCTGTGCGGCCAGGCCGTTCATGCGGGCACGGTGGAGCAGGATCTTCTGGGCGCTGGCGCGATTCCGCTTCGGGTCGGCGGCCCATTCCTTGAGGCAGGCCTCCTGCAGCGCCCGGCCGTACGAGAAGCTCAGCGGCCAGGGCAGGTCGCCCATGCGGTTCATCGCGTCGAGATGCGCCGTGGCCTCGACGTCGCCCTGCCCGCCGGACAGGAAGACGATCCCGGCCGTGGCGGCCGGAACGGCATTGAGCAGGCAATCGACCGTGGCCTCGGCGACATCGTCGACGCCGGCTCGATCGCCGGCTTCGCTGCCCGAGATCACCATCGAGGCCTTCAGGACCGTGCCCTCGAGCAGTACGCCCTGCTCGTAGAGCTGCGCGAACAGCGCCTTCTGCGTCGCCTCGGTGACGTCGTAGCTCGTGTCGAGGTCGTGCGTGCCGTCCATGAGCACCTCGGGTTCGACGATGGGCACGAGACCGGCTTCCTGGCACAGCGCGGCGTAGCGCGCCAGTGCGTGGGCATTGGATTCGATGCAGGTCTTCGACGGGATCTCGGCGCCGATGGTGATCACGGCACGCCACTTGCAGAACTTCGCGCCCAGCGAGGCGTATTCGTCGAGACGTTCGCGCAGGCCGTCCAGGCCCTCGGTGACCTTCTCGCCGTTGAAGCCGGCCAGAGGCTTGGCGCCCTTGTCGACCTTGATGCCGGGCAGGATGCCCTGCGCGTTCATGATGTCGACGAGCCGCTTGCCCTCGTACTCCTGGCGGATGGTCTCGTCGAACAGGATCGCGCCGGAGATGTGCTCGCCGAGCCCCTCGGTCGTCAGCAGCATCGAGCGGTAGTCGAGCCGGTTCTCCTCGGTGTTCTCCACGCCGACCGACGACAGGCGCTTTGCGATGGTGCCCGTCGACTCGTCGATGGCCAGGATTCCCTTGCCGGGGGCCACCATGGCCCGTGCGGTCTGGACGAGTTGTTCGAGATCGTTGCTCATGTTCGGCTCCTCGGGGCGGCGGATGCGGATTCGGTTCGGATGTCGAGAAGGCCCGCGAACCCGGAGGCGGTGCGGGCGCCATCGGCGCGTATTGTATCGGAAGCCCTCGCCGACACGGCGCCGGGAACCGCGTTCAGAGGTTCTCGAACTCGCCCTGGGGCCCACCGTGTTCGGCGTCGGGCAGCGTCACGATCTTCATCGTGTTCGTGCCGCCCTCGACGCCGATCTCGTCACCGATGGTCAGGATGACGCGCTGGCCGGGCTCGCCGAGGCCGGCCTCGACGACGCGCTGCAGCGCCAGCCGCGTGAACGCGACCGGCTCGGCCTCCTCGATGCCGAAGAACAACGGGCGCACGTGCTGGTAGAGCCGCATCCGGCGCAGGCTGGCGCGGTTCGGGGACAGCGCGATGATGGGAACCGGAGAGCGCACGCGGCTCAGCCACTGCGCCGTCGAGCCCGACTCGGTCATCGCGACGATGGCGTGCACGGGCACGTTGTTGGCCGTGATCATCGCGGCCATGGCGATGGCCTGGTCCGTGCGCTCGGGACGGATCGTCAGCCGGCGCTGCGGGATGTGCGCCTGCACGTGGCGCTCGGCGCCCTCGCAGATGCGCGCCATGGCCTCGATGACGCGCGCCGGGTGGCGGCCGACGGCCGTCTCGGCCGAGAGCATGACCGCGTCGGTGCCGTCGATGACGGCATTGGCGACGTCGAGCACCTCGGCCCGGGTCGGCACCGGCGCCTCGACCATGGACTGCATCATCTGCGTGGCCGTGATCACGGGCCGGTTGTGTTCCAGCGAGCAGGCGATGATGCGCTTCTGCAGGCCGGGCAGTTCGGGCTCCCCGATCTCGACGCCGAGGTCGCCGCGCGCGACGAGCACGGCGTCGGAAGCCTCGATGACGTCGTCGAGATTCTCGATGGCCTCGGTGCGCTCGATCTTGGATACCAGGTGCGCCTCGCCGCCGGCGCGGCGCAGCAGCGTCCGCGCCCGCTCGATGTCGTCGCCGCTGCGCGGAAACGAGACGGCGAGATAGTCGACCTGCCAGTCGGCCGCAAGCCGGATGTCGGCCTCGTCGGCCTCGGAGACACCCGGCAGCGAAAGCCCGCCACCGCGCAGGTTCAGGCCCTTGCGATCGTAGAGCCTGCCGCTCGTGCGGACTTCGCAGACGATGCGCCGTCCCTCGACGCGTCGGACCTGCATCGCGATCAACCCGTCGTCGAGCAGCAACTCCGAGCCGGTCTCGACGTCGTCGGGCAATCCCAGGTAGGCGACGCCCACCATGGTCTCGTCACCGGGCGGCGGAGGATCCTCGGCAACCAGCGTGAATTCCTGTCCCGCCTCGAGATCCACGTGGCCCTCGCGGAACCGCTCGATGCGGATTTTCGGGCCGGCCAGGTCGGCCAGCACGGCCACGTCGGTGTCGAGTTCGCGGGCCGCGGCGCGCACCATGCGGATGCGCCGGGCATGCGTCTCGGAATCGCCGTGGGAGAAGTTGATCCGGACCACATCGCAGCCCGCGGCGATGAGTTGCTCGAGGGCTTTCGGGTCGTCGGTGGCGGGGCCGAGCGTGGCCACGATCTTCGTTCTGCGGTTCATGGCCGGAGTCTACCCCGGTCGCGTTCACGGAACGGGACGCCGGCGGCAGGACCGCCGGCTTCCGGTGGGCGCTCAATCGAACGCGGAAGTCCAGGTCCGAGCCCGGCCGTGCTCGTCGACGACCAGCGATTCGGTGCCCGGCGGGAGCACCTGCAGCGTCTTGAGGAACTCGATGATCGCGTTTCGTCCGGCCTCGTCGAGGTCGCGCCAGGCCTGCCAGGCAGGCAGCGCCTCGCCGCGGTGTGCCTCGACGGCTTCGCGCATCGTCGTGAACAGGCCATGATGGAAATACGGCGGCTCGTTCGCCGCGCCCCAGAGCCTCTTGGTCAGGAAGCGGCAGTTGCCGCCGTTGAAGTCCGCCGAGCCCGGCGCATGGTGCATGTTCAGCGCCTCGCAGTTCGGATCGCCGGGACCGCTCGTGATGTCGTGCACCTTCATGTCGGTGAAGGCCGGGACGCGAACCGTCCCGGTGGAAGCGTCGACGCGCAGGCGCGGCGCATCGAGCGCGGAGTCGGTCAGGTCGATCGCGAAATCGGGTGCGTCGCCGGGCTGGAGGTTGCCGGCGGGGTTGTACGGATTCGGCTCGACGAAGACCCAGTTGCCGTCGACGAGCGGCAGCGACGGAACGTGGCAGTCGGCGCAGCCGATCTCCAGGAACAGTCGCTCACCGTGGGAGACGGCGGCCTCGACGATCGGGTGGCGCGGAATGCGCCTGCCCGGCACGGCCAGCTGCGCTTGCCAGACGCTGGCCGCCGTCAGGTCGGCGCGCGAGAGATTGTTGTCGAACCCGTCGCCGTCGTGATCTCCGGGCCCGAATCGCTCCATGGCCTGCATGCCGTGGTGGTGATTCATGGCATTGTTCGTGAACTGGCGCAGCGAGACGACGGCCGAGGCCTGGTGGAACGGGCGAATGACGAGGTTCGGTGGATCGGCCGGACCGCCCGAGACCAGGCTCGGCGGCGTCAAGCCTTCCACGTTCGAGGTATCCCAGTTTCCCTCGGCGTCACGCGCCAGGACGCCGAACGACACGCCGCTGGCCACGAGCGCGGTCGAGCCTCCGGGTGCCAGCGCATCGCGCTGCGCCCGCAGTTCGCCGGTCATCTGCCGGGCCAGCATCTCGATGAAGCCGGAACCGAACATGCCCAACGTCGCGCGCGAGTTTCCGATCGTCTGAAGCGTGACGGGCATGCCGTTCTCGTCGAAGGCCCCGCGCGTCGCGAAGTCGTCCTCGCGCTCGTCGAGCACGTCGAAGGTCGCGAAGTCGAAGCGCTGACCGAGCACGAACACGTTGGTCACGAAGTCGCCTCCGCCACCGACGCGCGGGCTGTTGTGGCAGCCGGCGCAGGAGTTGGCATCAGGCGCCGATACGCGGTTCATGTTGAACGGAAAC
>JAWVZQ010000207.1:0-4274 GCA_033722095.1 Wenzhouxiangellaceae bacterium
CGTAGCCGTTGGGCTACTCGGAAATCGTCCGTGGCAGCGCCGGCGTCGTAGCCCAAGGGCTACGTCCCTTGGGATGAGACCTGCACCCGCGCCGGACGATTGGTTCGGCGCCTCGACCCGGGGTCCGGAGATGTTCTGTTTCCCATCCCAACGGACGTAGCCGTTGGGCTATTCCTCGGGCCTTTGCCGAAATGTTCCCGAATCGCTCTTTCTGGCCCCGGCTCCGATCGCCGATGGGACGACCCTCCGATGCGCACACCGTCATCGCCCTGAAACCCGCCCCGGGGGCGGTTGCGGTATCCTTGCAACGCCATGAATTTCCCGTCTCTTTCGCCGCGCCCGATCGTCGCGCTGCTGGCCGCGGCCGCGCTCGTCGGGTGCTGTCCCGGCGATGCCGTCGACGAGCGCGGCTGGCCCGACGAGCTCGTGCTCGGGCTCGTGCCGGCGCTCGAGGCCGAGGCGCTCGTCGACAACCTCGACCCGCTGGCCGATCACCTCACGGAGTCGCTGGGCATCCCCGTGCGCTCGTTCGTGCCGCAGGACTACACGGGCCTCGTCGAGGCGCTGGGCTCGGGGCGCGCCGACATCGGCATGCTGCCGCCGTTCGCGGCCATGCTGGGCCAGCGGCGCTACGACATCGAGACCATCCTGATCTCCGAGCGCAAGGGCGAGACGGGCTACCAGACGCAGTGGATGACCAACGACCCGGCCGTCTGCGACTCGCCGCCCGTGGCCACCGAGCTCCTCTGCGAGTCGCGCGTCAAGGGCCGCGAGGCGGAAACGCGCACCTTCCTCGAGTGCGAGGGCGACATCGACCAGGTGCGCGGCGAGACCGTGGCCTTCGTCGACCCGAATTCCACGTCGGGCTACCTGTTCCCGGCCGTGCAGCTCATGGACCAGGGCATCGATCCGGAGAAGGACGTCAACGGGCTGTTCGTCGGCGGCCACGATGCCGCCGCGCTGGCCGTCTACGCCGGCGACACGCGCTTCGGCGTGGCCTACGACGACGCGCGCATGATGATCTGCAACCAGTACCCGGACATCGGCGAGCAGGTCATCGTCTTCAACTACGCGCCGATGATCCCGAACGACGGCGTCCAGCTGCGCCCGGGCCTGCCCGAGGACCTGCAGTTCGCGATCGCCGAGGCCTTCGTCGATCTCGCCGAGTCCGAGGCGCACCTGCCCGACGACCAGAAGACGCTCTGGATCCTCTACGAGATCGACGACTTCGTGCCGTTCACGCCCGGCGTCTACGACCCCGTGCGCGCGGCCTACGAGATCCTGCGCCGCTGACCGGCGCCGCCACCCCGAACCCGAAGGAACCGAACTCCATGAACGAGTCCGCCACGAACACCGGCCGAGAAGCGGCCCGCGGCGCCATCCGGTTCAAGGACGCCGGCATCGTCTACCCGAACGGCGTGGTCGGCATGAAGAATATGAATCTCGACATCCGGCCCGGCGAGTTCGTCGTCGTGGTCGGCTCCTCGGGCGCCGGCAAGTCGACGCTGCTGCGCGCCGTCAACGGCCTGAACAAGCTGACCTCGGGCTCGGTGGAGATCGACGGCGAGAACGTCGCCGGCAAGACCGGCCGCGAGCTGCGCCAGCTGCGCAAGCGCATCGGCATGATCTTCCAGGACTTCCGGCTCGTGAAGCGGCTCAGCGTGCTGTCGAACGTCATGATCGGCCGCCTGGCTCACGTCCCGGGCTGGCGCGCCATGCTGAACCTCTGGCCGCGCGAGGACCGCGAGATCGCGATCGACGCGCTGAAGCGGGTCGGCATCGCCGAAAAGGCCTGGACGCGGGCCAGCCAGCTTTCGGGCGGCCAGCAGCAACGTGTCGGCATCGCGCGCGCGCTGGCCCAGGAGCCGGCCATCATCCTGGCCGACGAGCCCGTGGCCTCGCTGGACCCGGTCACGACCCACCAGATCATGCGCGATCTCGTGCGCATCAACCGCGAGCTCGGCATCACCACGCTCGTGAACCTGCACTTCCTGGATCTCGCGCGCGAATACGGCGACCGCATCATCGGGCTGCGCTTCGGCGAGCTCGTCTACGACGGCTCGGCCGAGAGCGTGACCGACGACGATTTCCGCGACATCTACGGCCGCGACTTCACCGACGACGACCTGCTCGAGGAAGGCAGCTGATGAGCGGCGACGCTCCGTCGCGGCCTTCGGGCCGCGAGCTGCCCGACAAGCCGGCCGCGGCCTGGCTGTTCTGGCTGGCCATCGCCGGCTTCCTCGTGGCGATGACGGTCTGGTCGGCCTGGGGCATCGGCTTCTCGGTCACCGAGCTGGCCTGCAACATCGCCGGCGGCAGCCGGCTGCTCGAGGAATCCTGGCCGCCCGACTTCGCGTTCCTGCCGCGCCTGGCCGAGCCGATGCTCGAGACGGTATTCATCGCCATCATCGGCACCGTCGTCGGCGGCATCCTGGCCATCCCCGTGGCCGTGCTGGCGGCGCGCAACCTGGCCACCGACCGCTTCACGTGGTTCGCCGACCGCAACTTCATGAACATCCTGCGCACGCTGCCCGACCTGTTCTGGGCCATGCTGTTCGCCACGGCCGTGGGCTTCGGGCCCGTCGCCGGCGCGCTGGCACTGTCGGTGTTCACGATCGCGGTGATTTCCAAGCTGTACTCCGAGTCGCTGGAAGCCATCGACATGGGCCTGCCCGAGGCCGTGCGCGCGGCCGGCGGCAACTGGCTGCAGATGGTCCAGTTCGGCGCGCTGCCGCAGGCGCTGCAGCACTACGTCAGCTACGCCCTGTACGCCTTCGAGCTCAACATCCGCGCCTCGGTGGTGCTCGGCCTCGTGGGCGCGGGCGGCATCGGCATGATCCTCGAGACGCAGCGCGCGAACTTCGAGTACGAGCGCGTGACGATGATCATCCTGGCCGTGCTCGTCGCGGTGCTGATCATCGAGGAGATCTCCGAGGCCATCCGGAGGCGGCTGACGTGAGCGTGCATCCCGACCTGCTCAAGCGCCCCGGGCCGCCGATCGGCTTCGGGACGATCACGACCTTCGTCATCGCGGCGCTGTTCTTCTTCTCGCTGTTCGCGATCGGCTTCACGCCCGAGCGGCTGGCCGACGTGCCGGGCGGCGTGGCGCGCGTGCTGAGCTTCTTCTGGCCCGTCGACATGGCCTACGGCTGGGACCGCGTGCTGCCGGCCATCGTCGAATCGATCCAGATCGCCTGGATCGGCACGATCATCGCGGCGATCCTCTCGCTGCCGCTGGCGCTGCTGGGTGCGCGCACGCTGTTCCCGCGCCTGGCGCGCGTCGTCAAGCTGATCTCGGCGACGGCCCGCGCGTTCCCGGAGATCCTGCTGGCGATCTACTTCGTGCCCATCGTCGGACTCGGCGCCTTCGCCGGCGCGCTGGCCATCGGCATCTCGTCGGTGGGCATGCTGACGAAGCTCGGCGCCGAGGTCGTGGACTCGCTCGACTACGGCACCGTCGAGGCCGTCGAGGCCGTCGGCGGCTCGCGCGTGCTGGCGCTGCGCTGGGCCGTGCTGCCGCAGGTGCTCCCGGAGATCATCGCCCACTGGCTGTTCCGGTTCGAGCTCAACATCCGCGCCTCGGCCGTGCTCGGCGTGGTCGGCGCCGGCGGCGTCGGCGGTGTGCTGCTCAACACGCTGCGCTACCGCCACTTCGAGAAGGCCGCCGCCGTGCTCGTGCTGACCATCGCCGTCGTGTTGGCCATCGACATGGTCTCCGGCGCGATCCGCAGGAAGATCATCTCGTCGTAGGTGGGGAGGGGCGGTGCCCCGCTCCGAAAGCCTCTAGAGGATTGGCGCGAAGACGCCAAGGCGCGAAGAGAAAATCGGGAAATCCTCGGAAAAGACACGAGAAGTAGTCCAGGGCCTACGTCCCCTGGGGTGGGAGGGAGGACATCTCCGGGGCCCGATTTCCGGCAGATCGAACACCCATTCGCGGCCCGCGGCCCCTGGGCTACGAAAACCGCTGCCTGAGCCGGCGACGTCGAAGGCCCGGTTCTCGTCCCAAGGGACGTAGCCCTTGGGCTACGACGCTGGCGCAGCAGGCGGGGGTTGGCGATGGTGTCGTAGCCGGGGCCGCGTCCCCGGATGAGCGAACCGAAGGGCGAGCGAATGGCATTTCGGATTCCGCCGCCATACCCCTGCAATACGGAGAGGCATTGTCCCTGTCGTCCCGGAATCGCGCAGCGATATCCGGGATCCAGTGTCTTTTACGGGTCGCGAGAGAGTCGCCGGGCCCCGGATCGGGTCCGGGGCGACAGGTGGGACGCGGGGGC
>JAWVZQ010000208.1:0-4205 GCA_033722095.1 Wenzhouxiangellaceae bacterium
CTCCGGGCCGTCCGCGGATCGGAACTTCGATCCGGTCATTCGCTCGAAGCCGGCCGGAAGTCCGGCCGGCCCGACGCGATCAGTCCTCTTCGGGCTCGTAGCCCATTTCGCCCTGGCGGACCAGGGTGAAGCTCCAGTAGCCGCCCTCTTCCTCGAGCGTGTCGCCGAAGTCTTCCCAGAGCTGGTCGGCGCGTTCCTCGCCGACGGCCTCGCGCACGACGCCGTAGGCGCCCTGGCGATCGGCGTCCATCGCGGCGAAGTTCTCGAAGTGCTCGACCACGAAGTAGTCGGGATCCCAGTAGCGGCCGCCCTGGACGTCGTACCAGGTGCCCTGGTGCGCGTACTCGGCCTCGCTCATGTAACCCGTGATCTCGCCGACCAGGGCGCGGAAGTCCGAGCCTTCGTCGACGCGGAAGTTGTGCAGCTTGACGATGCTGTAGTTGGAAGCGTCACCGCTCCAGGCCGGCATCCTCTTCGCGTACATCGTTTCCCACGAGGACATGTGGTCGAAGACGCCCTTGCGGATCTCGTCGTTGCCCCAGCACTTCTCGTCGGTGGGGTCTTCCTCTCCGAACTCCGCCCACGCGTCGAAGCGGCCCACGATGTGGAAGCCGGTCCGGTCGCCGTCTAGGGCCTGCCAGACGCTGAACCCGTCCTCGCCGCCGTTCTCGGCGTAGCACTCGACATAGGCCTTCATGCCCTCCCGGAAAGCGGGCATGTCGCCGACCTTCACGTGGACGTGGTGGATGGCGAGCATGTAGTCGTCGCCGCCCTCGTGATTGTCGGCGGCGAGCGGAAGGCTGCAGGCCAGCGCGCTGGCGGCGATGAGTGTCTTCGTCGTGTGTTTCATGATTCTTCTCCCGTTGGGTAAACCACGCCGGACGCCGGTTCGGCGAACGGCGCGGACTGGCCTCCATCATTGTGATGGAAATCACATTGCAAAAGCAAATGGCCGGACGAACCCGTCATCCGGCCGAGAGACGAGAAGGCCCGGACGGTGCCGGGCCTTCCTTTGGCGTGCACGAACGATGCGCGCCTGTAGCGCGTGTCAGTCCCCGCCCGGGGAATAGCCCAGCGATTCGGAACGCGCGAGGGTCTGCGTCCAGTACGGCTCCATTTCGGCCATCGACTCGCGGAACTTCTCCCAGGTCGCCTCGGCCGCTTCCTCGCCGACGGCGTCAACGAGGTAGTCGTTCGCACCCTTGCGGTCCTCGTCCATCGCCGCGAAGTCCTCGTAGTGGGCTACCACCATGTAGTCGGCTCCCCAGCGCTGCTGACCGACGGCCTGGAACCAGTTGCCCATGTGTTCGGCGTCGGCGGCCTTCATGTGGCCCGCGATTTCTCCCACCACCTCGCGGAAGGCCTCGCCGTCGCCGACGCGGAAGTTGTGAACCCGCACGACGTTGTAGCCCGAGTTGTCTCCGCTCCAGTCCGGCATGAAGCGCCACATGCGCCGATTGGCCGAGGAAATGTGCGAGGTGATCTCCTGCCCGTGCTCGGGCCAGCAGGCCTGGCGGGCCGGGTCGTCCTCGCCGAGGTCGGCCCACATGTCGATGCGCCCGACGATGTACATGCGATTCGGCTCGCCGTCGACGGCCGACCAGGCCGACCAGCCATTCTCGCCGTCGTTCTCGGCGTAGCAGTCCTTGTAGGCTCTGAGCGCATCCCGGAACTTCATTCCGTGGCCGTGCTGGTAGGTCAGGTCCATGATCGAGAGCATGTAGCCCTCGTCGTCCTCGTGATTGTCGGCCACTGCGGGCAGAGTGACGGCCATCGCGATCGCGGCGGCCAGAATTTTCTTGGTGTTGTTCACTGCAATACTCCGTGTATGGGTCCGATTCCGGACATTTCGTGGACGCCTGATGCGTGCCAGCGCTGTCATCCTGCACGGAGATCAAGAAAAAAGCAAACCGGTGTGCAGTCGATCACAACAAGGCCGCGGCAGCCGATGACGAGCGGCACGAGGGAACCCGGGAGCGGGGGTGAAGAAAACGAGGTCTGCGGCGGCCCGGTGCCGTCGCACGATGAACCGGTACTTGGTCGCCGACGCGAACGCGCCGGCGCAGCGCAAAGATCAGGGCGTCTCGGACGATGTCTCGGAAGAGTCCAGCGTGACCTCGATCGCGTGCATGCGCCGATCGTCGGCCGCCGCGACCTGGAAGCGGAAACCCTCGAGCTCGATGTCCTCGTCGACCTCGGGCACGTAACCGAACTCCGAGACCACGAGCCCGCCGATGGTGTCGAATTCCTCGTCGCTGAACTCCGAACCGAACGCCTCGTTGAAATCGTCGATGGGCGTCAGCGCCTGCACGAGCCAGCGCCTGTCGCCGAGCGGCTGGATGTCCTCGACCGTTTCGGCGTCGTGTTCGTCGTCGATGTCGCCGACGATCTCCTCGAGCACGTCCTCGATGGTGATCAGGCCGGCCACGCCGCCGTACTCGTCGACGACGATGGCCATGTGGTTCTTGTTGAGACGGAACTCGCGCAGAAGCACGTTCAGGCGCTTCGACTCGGGAATGATCACGGGCTCGCGCACGAGGTCCGAGAGCTCGAGTTCCTCCTTGACGCCGACGAGCTGCAGCAGGTCCTTGGCGAGCAGGATTCCCCGGATTTCGTCCTTGTCCTCACCGACCACGGGGAATCGGGAATGGCCCGAGTCGATGATCATCGGCAGGATGTCCTCGAGCGTCTCGCCCCGGTGGATGACGACCATCTGCGAACGCGGGATCATCGCATCGCGGACCTGCAGCTGGTCGACCTCGAGGGCGCCCTCGATCATCTTCAGCGTCTCGCCCTCGATGAGACCGCGCTCCGTGGCCTCCTCGAGCAGTTCGACGAGGTCTTCCCTGCTTTTCGGATCGGAGCCGAAGACGCGGCCGAGTCGTTCCAGCCAGGTCTTTCCGCCCGACCCGTTGCTACTGCTACTGTCGGATTCTTCGTTCATTCAGGACGTTCGGGATGGGTTGGATGGTTCGCCGGCGGTACCGTCCCGGCCCGGCTCGGCGTAGGGGTCGGAAATTCCGAGCCCGGCGAGTCGCGCCCGCTCCTCTGACTCCATTTCCGATGCCATGGGTTCCGATGTATGGTCGAACCCCCGCAGGTGCAAGATACCGTGGATCACGAGGTGTGCCCAGTGGTGTTCGGCCGCCTTTCCCTGGCGGGCGGCCTCGGCGGCCACGACCGGAGCACAGACCACGACGTCGCCGAGAAACGCCGGTGCTGCCTCGTCGGGCAGGCCCGGTACGCGGGCAGCCGGGAAACTCAGCACGTTGGTCGGGGAATCCTTGCCGCGCCAGCGCCGGTTGAGTGCCCTGCCCTCGGCCTCGTCGACGATGCGCAGCGTCACATCCGGGTCGCCGCCCACGTCCTCGAGCGCGGCCCGGGCGAAGCGCTCGAGCGCCTCATCGGCCGGGATGCCTTCGAGCTCGACGGCGCGCTGGATGTCAACGGGCACGGTGGTCATCCGGTGCCGACTCCGCGTCGGCACGATCGTAGGCCTCGACGATACGCCGCACGATCGGGTGACGAACCACGTCGCGGGCATCGAAGAAGGTCTGTCCCACGCCCTCGACGTCTCGCAGCAGGCCCAGCGCCTGCTTGAGGCCCGACAAGGCCTTCGAAGGCAGGTCGATCTGCGTCAGATCGCCGGTGATCACGGCGCGCGAGCCGAAGCCGATGCGGGTCAGGAACATCTTCATCTGCTCGGGCGTCGTGTTCTGCGCCTCGTCGAGGATGACGTAGGCGTCGTTGAGCGTCCGCCCGCGCATGTAGGCCAGCGGCGCGACCTCGATGACGTTGCGCTCGATGAGCCGGGCGACGCGCTCGAAGCCCATCATCTCGTATAGCGCGTCGTAGAGGGGGCGCAGGTAGGGATCCACCTTCTGGGCCAGGTCGCCGGGCAGGAAGCCGAGCCGCTCCCCGGCCTCGACGGCCGGCCGAACGAGCACGATGCGCTGCACGCGCTCGGATTCCAGCGCGTCGACGGCGCAGGCCACGGCCAGGAATGTCTTGCCGGTGCCTGCCGGCCCGACACCGAAGTTGACGTCGTTGGTGCCGATGCGCTCGAGGTAGCGGCGCTGGTTCGGTCCGCGCGCGCGGATCATGCCGCGCTTGGTTCGGATGACCGTCTCGGGCACGGCCTCGTCGGGTTCGCCGAGCCCCGATTCCTGCAGGCCGAGGTTCACGAGGGCCGGCGTGAGGACCTC
>JAWVZQ010000209.1:0-4191 GCA_033722095.1 Wenzhouxiangellaceae bacterium
CCGCCGGGCAGCGTCAGCGGCCCCGAAGACGCCGTGGCCTGGCTCGCGCCCGGCGGCTCGCGCGCCACGACCCGGCTGCTGGCCGGCGCGCTGCGCGGCGGGCTCTCCGTGCAGTCGTCCGAGGAGGCCTTCACGCACGAGGGACGCGAATATCCCCGCGGCACACTGATCGTGCCGGCCTCCGGCAACGGCGAGGACGTGGTCTCGCGACTGCAGGCGCTGGCGGAGGAAACCGGCGCCGAGGTCGTCGGCGCCGGCGAGAGCTGGGTCACCGCGGGACCGGACTTCGGAAGCCGGTCGGCGCCGCGAATCGTGGCGCCGCGCATCGCACTGGCCTGGGACACGCCGACCGATATCTACGCGCCCGGCGCGACGCGCTTCGTCATCGAGCGCGAGATCGGCTATCCGGTCATCCCGATCCGCACGAGCACGCTGAAGGACGCGGACCTGAACCGCTTCGACGTCTTGATCCTCCCCGACGCGTCCGAGAGGTTCGGCGGTTACAGCGAGATCCTCGGCGACGAGGGCCGCGATCACCTCGCCGACTGGGTCGACGGCGGCGGCGTGCTCGTCACCATGGCCGGCGCGACGGAATGGGCGTCACATCCCGACGTCGACCTGCTCGCGATCCGCGCCGAACACCAGGTGCGCGACGAGGATGACGAGGAAGTCGAATCGAAAGAAGGCGATTCCGGGCCGGACGAGGACGCGCCCGTCGCGGGGCGCGTGCCCGGCATCCGCATCGAGTCGGCAGCCGAATTCCAGCGCGTCGTGCAGCCCGAGCGCGAGAACCCCGACCCCGTCGCCGGCGTGCTCGTCCGCGCCGAGTCCGACCCCGACCACTGGCTGACGGCCGGCGTGGCCGGCAGCGTGCAGGTGCTCGTACGCGGCGACCGGGTATTCCGGCCCATGCCGCGCGAAGCGGGCCGCGACGTCGTGCGCTTCGCCGGTCCCGAAGACCTGCTGGCCGCCGGCCTGCTCTGGGACGAGAACCGCGCGCAGCTCGCCTACAAGCCGTTCGTCGTCCACCAGCCGCGCGGACGCGGCATGGTGATCGGCTTCACCGAGGACCCCACGGTGCGCGCCTACCTGGACGGCCTCAACACGCTGCTGGCCAACGCCGTGCTGCGCGCGCCGACCTACAGCGAGCGGCTCCGCTAACGCAAGGTCTTCGCAGCCGGTCGCGAGCGGCCGCCTCAGCCCTGCTCGGCGAGCCAGTGCTCGACGAGGAATCGCGCGATCGAATCGTGCCGGGGCAGGCAGATCTCGTCGTCGTCGCCCCAGGTCCCGGCGCCGTGCAGCTCCTCGGTCGTGAACCAGCGGGCATGCTCGAGCTCGCCGTCGTGGCGCGTGATGTCCAGCGAGCGCGCGCTGGCCCGGAAGCCGAGCATCAGCGAGGACGGAAACGGCCAGGGCTGCGAGGCCACGTAGCGGATTCGCTCGACGCTGACGTCGCTTTCCTCGCGGACTTCCCGGGCCACGGTTTCCTCGAGCGACTCGCCGGGCTCGACGAAGCCCGCGAGCGTCGAGTACACCCCCTTCGGCCAGCCCGAGGCACGCCCGAGCAGGCAGCGCGCGACGCCGTCGTCGTGCAGGCCGCCGTCGTCGACGAGCACGATCACGGCCGGGTCGATGCGCGGAAAGACGTCGCCGCCGCAGGCCTCGTCGGGACAGGAGCGCTGCATGCCGGCCAGCTTGCTGACCGTGCCCGCACCGCAGCGTCCGCAGTGGCGGTGGGTGCGATGCCAGTGGACCATGCCGCGGGCGTAGCTGAGTACGGCGGCGTCCTGGGCGCCGAGCGCAGGACCGACGCGACGCAGGTCCAGGAAGCGGGCTTCGCCGACGAGCGCCTGTGCCGCGTCGAATTCCATCGACGAGAGATCTGCGGCGAGCACGGGCGCGGATTCTCCTCCTTCCACGTCCACACCCAGCAGCACCAGTTCGTCGGCGTGCTCGTGGACGTGATTCGCGGCCTGCGCCCGCGGCGCCTCGTCGGGACGATGCACGAGGCTGCGATGCTGCCAGACCGGCAGCACGCGGGCACCGGGATGCGCCAGTGCCTCTTCGATCCAGTCCTCGCGCTGGCGCAGCTCGGAGGTGCGATGCAGGCGGAGCCCCGCGTAAGGCAGCGTCCGGGACCGCGCTCGGCCGTCAGGCTTCGAATTCCTGTCCATCCCGGTTCCGACTTGAGCGCAGCAGAGCGCACCGCGACGGGGCCGCGAAGGCCGTGGCCGGCCGCCCGGGCCCATGACGGCCGACACGCTCCCCCGCGGCGACGGCCCATCGCTGCGGTGACCGAACGCCGCCCCCGCACCGGTTTGCACCCGGGCAATCGATGGCCGACACTGTTTCTCTCCGCCATCTCCCAGGGAACGAGCCCGATGCGAATTCCGATGCGTGTTCCGGTCGTGGCCGCAGCGATCGCGCGGGCCACGACGGACACCGCCGAAGCCCGCGGACGACGAACCGGTCGACTGAGCCCGTGAGCGAGGAGACGAAGAACGGAGGGTCCGGGCTGGATCGAAGCATCGGCTTCTGGTTCCTCGTGCTCTACGGCATGGGCACGATGGTCGGGGCCGGCTTCTACGCACTTTCGGGCAAGGTCGCCGGCCAGGCCGGCATGGCCGCTCCGCTGGCGTTCGGCCTGGCCGGCCTGCTGGCGCTGTTCAGCGCGCTGGCCTTCGCCGAACTGTCGTCGCGGCTGCCGCATGCCGGCGGCTCGGCGCGCTATCTCGAGGAGGCGTTCGGCCGGCTCTGGCTCTCGGCGCTCGTCGGCTGGCTCATCATCACCACGGGCATCGTCTCGGCCGCGACGCTGGCCGTCGCCACGGTCCGCTTCATCGGCGATTTCGCCGCCGTCCCTCAGGCACCGTCCATCCTGCTCGTGGCGCTCGCGCTGGGAGGCATCGCGGCCTGGGGCGTTCGCCAGGCCGTGGGCGTCGTCGTCGCGATCAGCGTCATCCAGATCGCGGCCCTCGTCTACGTGGCCGTTGCGGCCACCGGCGTCCCCGGGACGCCCGGGCGCGACCTGGCCGAGCTGCTACCGCCCGTCGATCCGGCGGCCTGGGCCGGCATCCTCGGCGCGGCGTTCCTGGCCTTCTACGCGTTCATCGGGTTCGAGGACATGGTCAACATGGCCGAGGAAGTCCGCGAGCCGCGGCGCACGCTGCCGTGGGCACTCATCCTGAGCCTCGCCCTGACGGCGGGCCTCTACATGCTCGTCAGCGCATTGATGGTCCTGCACATCGAGCCGGAGACGCTAGCCGGAGCGGAGACCCCGCTGGCCGAAGCCGTCCGGCACCACGGCGCGCTGGCCGTCGCCGCGATCGGCGTGGTCAGCATCCTCTCGGCGGTCAACAGCGCGCTGGTGCAGATCGTCATGGTCGCCCGCGTCGGTTACGGCATGGCCAATCGCGGCTACGCGCCACAGATCTTCGCCACCGTCGGCGAGCGCACGCGCACGCCATGGGTCGGAACTGTCCTGGCGACCGGCGTCATCGCCCTCCTGGCCGTCTCGATGGAACTCGCCACGCTGGCCAACATCACCAGCGGGGTCCTGCTGACGGTATTCGTCGTGGTCAACCTCGGTCTCTGGTGGCTGAAGGGGTGGCCGGAATCCCGCCGGCCGGCCGGGCAGTTCACACTGCCGCGCAGCCTGCCGCTCATCGGCGCCGCGGTTTCGGTGGCCGCCCTGCTCTTCAAGTTGTCTCAGGCGCTCTGACCGCGGGAGATCCGGAAAACGGAATCAAATCCGGGCGCCGCGGTCCAACCCGCGCCGGAGATCGCGCTCGCAGTGAGCGCCACGGCCGGCCACCGGAGCATCGCAATGAGCAAGAGCAGGGACACGCAGCGCAAGGAAGCGCGCAAGAAGCCGACGAAGACCTTGAAGGAGCGCCGCGCGGAAAAGTCCGGCAAGCGTTCGGAAACCCACGTCGCCTCGGATCGCATTCGCAAGGCCGTCCACGAATAGTCGAGCGGAGCGGGGGCCGCATCCGATCGCGGACCCCGCGTCCTGGAGCGGCGTTTGCCGGACGATCGGCGCGCGCGGCATCCGGCGCGTCTCGCGCTGGATGCCGGTCGCTGCTGCTATGATCGCGCCCCGGAATCACCGTGGGCTCGCGCCCCTGTCCGTATGACCTATTGTGTTGCAATGCGCCTCGACCAGGGACTCGTCTTCGCGTCCGACTCGCG
>JAWVZQ010000210.1:0-4183 GCA_033722095.1 Wenzhouxiangellaceae bacterium
GAGGAACAGGTAGGCCCCGAACATGCCCAGTACCTGCGTGCCGCGCAGCCGGGCGACGGCCTCGACCTGAGCCAGGGCGAGTGCCAGCGTGGTCAGCACGAGGATCGAGGGCACGGCGATGCCGAGGACGTCGCCGCTCCATGCGGATACGGCATCGGAAAGCACGAGCGCCCCGACCCCCAGCGCGGAGAGGATGACGAGGTCGGACAGTCCGGGCTTGCCCGGCTGCGGGGAATCGCGACCGGTCGACCCGTCGCCGCTCGCCGCATCGTCGCGATGCGGCAGGACGCCGCGGACGAGTCGCGGGAACGCCAGCAGCACGGCGATCCAGACCACGGTCATGATGTGGTCGGCCACGGCGGAGGCCGCGTAGAGGTTGCCGCTCTCGTAGACTTCGTAGTGGATGGCCAGTGCGTTGAAGTTCGCGCCGCCCCCGATGTAGGTGGCCGCGAACATGCCCGACAGCGGGCCGTACCAGCGGCCCATCCAGTCCGGGGCGTCGAGCAGCCAGCCTGCGACGAGCACGCCCGCCACGGTCGCGGCTGCGGCGAATGCGAACAGCGCGAGCATCGGCCCGCCGGCGCGCGCCAGTGAAGACAGCCGTGCGTTGAGCAGCAGCAGGAAGATCGAGATCGGCGCGACGGTGCCGAGCAGCGCGTCGTAGACGGGCACGCCCTCGGCCGCGAGCGGGATGATGCCGAGATTGGCCAGCGTACCGGAGAGCACGATGACGAGCAGTGCGCCGCCGATCGCGCGCCCGCCGCGCACCTCGCCGAGCCGGTGCGCGACCGCGCAGGCAGCCAGCAGGACCGCGAATATCTGGAGTTGCGTCATGGGCCGGGTTCCTCGTGCTGGGCTCGACGAACAGATTCGCATCCTACGTCGCGGGACGCTGGTGGTTCACGCCGTCGAGCCGCTAGACTGGGGTCCGGTCGGTTGGAGGGACCCCGCATGTCGATTCCGTGGGCGCCGATTCTGGAATTCTGGTTCGGCGACGAATCGGACGATGCGCGAGTGGCCGCATCGCAGGCCGGGCTCTGGTGGGGAAAGGACCCCGCCGTCGACCGGGAGATCCGCGACCGGTTCGCCGGGTCCGTGGAAAGGGCCGCTGCGGGCGAGCTCGACCACTGGGGCGACGAGGCTCGCGGCAAGCTCGCTCTGATCCTGCTCTGCGACCAGTTCCCGCGCAACATCCATCGCGACACGCCACGCGCCTTTGCGACCGACGAGCGCGCGCTGGGCTACGCCACGGCGCTCATCGACTCGGGCAAGGATCGCGAACTGCGCGCCATCGAGCGCGTGTTCGTGCTGCTGCCGCTCGAGCACTCCGAGAACATCGAGCACCAGGACCGCTGCGTCGCGGCCATGCGCCGCCTGGCCTCCTCGGTGCCCGATGCGCAGCGCGAACCCTTCGATACCTTCGTCGACTTCGCCGAGCGACACCGGGACGTCATCGCGCGCTTCGGGCGATTCCCGCACCGCAACCGCATCCTCGGCCGAGAATCCACCGACGCCGAGCGCACTTTCCTGCAGCAGCCGGGATCGTCGTTCTGATGTCGCCTGCATTCCCGCATCAGGCCGGTCGCGCGACGGGCGGAAAGTGGGGGCATCGCGGTCCGTGAGGCGATCTTCGAATCGGCGCTACGCCAGGCAGATGGGCATGGTCGCCGGCCGCGCCGCGACCGCACTGGTCTGCGCATTCCTCGCCGCGGCCATGATGCTCCTCGTCGAACGCCTGCACGACCTCGAGCGCGAGCGGCTCGATCGCGACCGTCGCGCCGAGATCGTCCAGGCCGCATCCGCCGCCAGGGCGAGGCTGGAAAGCGAACTCAACGCAACGCTGTTCATCACGACCGGCCTCGTCGGATACGTGACCGCCTACGACGACTTCCTCGAGCCCGAGCGCGTGACAACGGCGCTGGCCGTCATCTACGAACAGGGGCGCCACGTCCGCAACGTGGGCCTGGCGCCCGGCAACCGGATCACGTACATCTACCCCGTCGAGGGAAACGAAACGGCGCTCGGCACGCACTATCGCGATCTGCCGGCACAATGGCCCGAGGTCCGCCGAGCCATGCAGCAGCGTCGCACTGTCCTGACCGGTCCCGTGGACCTGGTGCAGGGCGGGCAGGCGCTGATCGCGCGTACGCCCGTCTACATCGACTCCGATCGCTACTGGGGCATCCTCAGCATCGTCATCGACATGAACTCGCTGTTCGAGGCCGCGGACTTCTCGGCCAGCGAGGGCGTCGAGTATGCGCTGAGATGGAGGCGTGGCCGCCCCGGCCAGCCCGGAACCATCCTCGGCCGCGAAGAGGTATTCAGCGCCGATCCCGTCGTGCTCGACATCCCGGTTCCCGGCGGCGCATGGCAGCTGGCCGCGTCGCCGACGGGACTCGAACGCTTGCCGCCGGCCCTGCGCGTCGATCGCGTGGCCGGGCACATCGTCGCCATCGTGATCGCCGCGCTGCTGTTCCTCGTCGTGGAGGAGCGGCGTCGCATCGCCTGGCTGGCCACGCACGACTCGATGACCCAGCTGGCGAACCGTCGCAGCTTCGATCGTGTGCTGGATCACCAGGTCCGGCGCGCCGAGGCGCGGGGCGGGACCTTCGGCCTGCTCTACGTCGATCTCGACGGGTTCAAGGAAATCAACGATGCCTACGGGCACGCCCGCGGGGACGAGGTGCTGGCCCGCGTTGCGGCGCGGTTGGCCGGGTTGCTGGATGACGACGAGTTCGTCGCGCGCATCGGAGGCGACGAATTCGCCGTGCTGTCGCCGCGCCTCGGTGGTCACGGCCAGGCGCGCCAGCGGGCCCGCACCCTGCGCGACGCCCTGGCGGGAATGCGTCCGGCCGCCGATCTCGATGCGCCGCTGGGTGCTTCGGTCGGCATCGCCGTCTATCCCCAGGACGGCACCGACGCCGAGGCCCTGCTTCGCCATGCCGACGCAGACATGTATCGAGCCAAGGACCGGCCCGAGCCCGAACCAGAGGACGGGGTCGGGCGCTTCGCCTAGACTTCGCCGCGCCACCGTTGCACCGAGGCCGACACGACGTAGAATCGGACGTCCTTCCCGAGCACGGTTCGAAATGGCCCATCCCGCCGAAACGCGCAAGCTCAACCGCGCCGAGGTCGTCGACGCGCAGTTCCTGCGCTACCTCGAGACGCTGGACCCAGGCAAGACCTCGACCGGATCACCGGACGGTCCCGGCGACGTGGACCTGCTCGAGCTGTTCGAAAGCCAGCTGATCTCGCGCCAGCTCGACCTCATGGCGCGCGTCAAGCGCAAGGAAGACAAGGTCTTCTACACGATCGGATCCTCGGGCCACGAGGGCAACGCCATGGTCGGCCGACTCACGCGTGCGACGGATCCGGCGTTCCTGCACTACCGGTCGGGCGCCTTCGTCGCCGAGCGCTACCGCAAGGTCGACGGCCTGGATTTCGTTCGCGATACCTGCCTGTCCTTCGCGGCCGCCGCCGACGACCCGGCCTCGGGAGGGCGTCACAAGGTCTGGGGACACAGGAAGCTCTGGATCCTGCCGCAGACCTCGACGATCGCCAGCCACCTGCCGAAGGCCGTGGGCACGGCGCTGGCCATCGCGCACGCGGGCCGCATCGGCCACGCGCTCGACGTGCCCGGCGACAGCATCGTCGTCTGCAGCTTCGGCGACGCCAGCGCCAACCACGCCACGGCCCAGGCCGCCTTCAACACCGCGGCCTGGACGCGCCACCAGAATCTGCCGTTGCCGATCCTGTTCGTCTGCGAGGACAACGGCCTCGGCATCTCGGTGCCGACGCCGTCGGGCTGGACCGCGCGCTCGCTGGCCTCGCGCCACGGGCTCGACTACGTGCATGCCGACGGACTGGATCTCGACGCCGGCTGGGGGCCGATCGCCGAGGCCGTACGGCAGTGCCGCGAGCGCCGGCGCCCGACGCTGCTGCACCTCGACGTCACGCGTCTCATGGGCCATGCGGGCACCGACTTCGAGATCGAATATCGCGACCCGTCCGATCTCGAGCGCGCCGAGGCGCGCGATCCGCTGCTCGTCTCCGCGCGTCTCTGCGTCGAGCGCGGCCTGCTGACGCCGGCGCGCATCCGCGAGCGCTACGAGGCGATCCGCAGTCAGTGCCTCGACGAGGCCGACCTCGCCGACGGCCGCCCGCGGCTGACCACGGCCGAGGA
>JAWVZQ010000211.1:0-4160 GCA_033722095.1 Wenzhouxiangellaceae bacterium
ACATCTCCGGACTCAACATCGTGGTCTCGGACTCCGTCGACGGCAGCCTCACGCTGCGCCTCGACAACGTGCCCTGGGACCAGGCGCTCGACATCGTCCTCGAGACGCGCAACCTCGCGATGCGCGAGTCCGGCAACGTGCGCTGGGTAGCGCCGGCCTCCGAAATCGCGGCGCGCGAGCAGCAGATCCTGCGCGCCCGCCAGGAGCGCCAGACGCTCGAGCCGCTGCGTACCGTGATGATTCCGGTCAGCTACGCCGACGCCGACGCGCTGGCCGAACTCATCCGCGCCTCCCGCGAGGGCGGCGAGAGTGCCGCCGGCCTGCTGTCGGAGCGCGGCTCGGTGACCATCGACGAGCGCACCAATACCCTGCTCGTCACCGACACGGCCGAGCAGATCGAGGCCGTCCGCGAACTCGTCCGCGAGCTCGACCGGCCCGTGCGCCAGGTGCTCATCGAATCGCGCATCGTCATCGCGCGGTCGAACTTCAACCACGAACTCGGCGTTCGCTTCGGCGTGTCGGGCAACCGCCAGATCGACAACAAGATCCTGTCGCTGTCCGGCTCGAACGAGGCCACGGACCGCATGAGCAACGTGGCGCTGGCGCGCCGTCAGTTCCTCGGCCAGCGCCCGGGCCGTCCGAACTTTCTGCCCGACGCCGAGCCCGGCGATCCGATCGAGGTCGGTACCGACGGCATCGCCGTGCCGACGCTCGAGGATCGCCTGAACGTCAACCTGCCCGTGTCCAACCCGGCCGGCGCGCTCGGGATCAGCTTCCTGGCCAGCAACTTCCTGCTCGACCTCGAACTCTCGGCGCTCGAAGCGCAGGGCGAAGGCGAGGTCATCTCCACGCCGCGCGTCATCGCCGCGAACGGCCAGGAATCGTTCATCCAGCAGGGTGTCGAGATTCCCTACGAGGAGGCCACGACGGCCGGTGCGACCTCGGTGGAGTTCAAGGAAGCCGTGCTCGAGTTGCGCGTCACGCCGCTGATCACGCCCGACAACCGCGTCCAGCTGGAACTGGCGATCAAGCAGGATACGGTCGGGGAGATCTTCCAGACCGGCCGCGGAGGCTCGGTGCCTTCCATCGACACGCGTGAACTCGGCACGAGCGTGCTCGTCGAGAACGGCCAGACCGTGGTTCTCGGCGGCATCTTCCAGGAAGAACGCAACTTCAACACGACCAAGGTCCCGATGCTCGGCGACGTGCCGGTTCTCGGAACGCTGTTCCGGCGCCGCTCGACCGAGGACGAGAAGCGCGAGTTGCTCGTCTTCATCACGCCGAACATCCTCGACGACCAGGTGCTCATCGATTGACGGGCATCGCGAAGCCCGACCCATACGCCCGGGCCCTGCGCCCGGGCGTTTCATTCACGGCCGGAGCCGGGCGGTGACGCGGCCGCATTCACCGGCCGCGGAGCGCAACCGCGAACCCATCCTGGTCGTGCTGCGGCACTGGCTGCCGGAGGGCGCGAGCGTGCTCGAGATCGGCGCCGGGACGGGCCAGCATGCGCGCCACTTCGCGCGCGGCCTCGACCGGGTCGCCTGGCATCCGTCCGAGCATCCGGCGGCGCTGGACGAGCTGCGCGCGGGGCTGACCGAGGACATCGACGGGCTCGCCGAACCGGTCGCGCTCGACGTCGAGGCCGCCGATTGGCCCACGGGGCCGTTCGATGCCGTGTACTCGGCCAACACCGCGCACATCATGCACTGGCCGGCCGTGGAAGCGATGTTCGCCGGCGTCTGCGCCGTGCTTCGGCCGGGCGGCGTTTTCGTGCTCTACGGACCGTTCCGGCGCAATCGCGTCCACCACGCCGATTCGAATGCCGAGTTCGATCGATCGCTGAAGCAGCGCGATTCCGGCATGGGCATCCGCGATCTCGCCGACCTCGACGAACTGGGACGGCGCCACGACCTGGAGCGCGAGGCCGAGCTCTCCATGCCGGCCAACAACCACACCCTGATCTTCCGCAAGCGCGGATGAGGAAAAGACCGTGAGTTTCGACCTGCCCGAAGGCCGGGTGGCGTCCTGGGACGAGCTGCTGCAGCGCGCCGGGGCCCTGCTGGCCGGTGAACATCACCGTATCGCCAATGCGGCCAACCTTTCGTCATTGATCTTCCAGTCACTGCCCGACCTGAACTGGGCGGGCTTCTACTTCGTCGAGGGCGACGAACTCGTGGTCGGCCCGTTCCAGGGAAAGCCGGCCTGCGTCCGCATCCCGCGCGGCCGCGGCGTTTGCGGCACGGCATGGAGCGAGCGCGCCACGCAGCGCGTGGAGGATGTCCAGGCCTTCGAGGGACACATCGCCTGCGACCCGGATTCCCGATCGGAGATCGTCGTTCCGCTCGTCGCCGGAGGGGAGGTGTTCGGGGTGCTCGACATCGACAGCCCGCGGCCGGGTCGCTTCGACGATCGCGACCAGCGCGGCTTCGAGGCGCTCGCGACGCTCTACGCCGAGTCGCTGGACGGCTGAAACCGGGCGACGAGACGCACGCGCTCGTCGGCATCGATCTCGAAGACCAGTGCCGCGCCCACGCCCACGGGAACGACGCGGCCGGAAAGCGAACGTGCCAGCATCTCGACGCCCGGGTTGTGTCCGACGAGGATGGCGTCTCCGGCTTCGCGCAGGATGGCGAGCAGCGTTCCCTGGGTCGCATTCCAGATGCCCGCCTCGGTGCGCACGGGACCCGCGTGCCAGCCGGTGCGGACGAGTTCCGCGGTCTGCTGCGTTCGGCGCGCCGGAGACACGAGCATCGGCAGGTCGGAGAGTTCCTCGCGTTCCCCGAGCCAGCGCGCGCATTCGGCGGCCTGGCGACGGCCCGCCCGCGTCAGCGGCCGTTCACGGTCGGGCATGCCGGCACCGGTCGGCGTCGCCTCGGCGTGACGCACGAGCACCCAGCACCGACTCATGACGGCATTCCGTCGCCGTCGAGCAGCGCCGCCACGTCGAGGTTTCCGCCGGAGAGGATCACGCCCACCCGGCGACCCGCGAATCGATCGCGGTGCGCCGCGATACAGGCCAGCGCCACGGCGCCGGACGGCTCGATCACCTGCTTCAACCGGCTCCACGCCCACTCCATCGCCTCGCGGATTCGCGCCTCCTCGACGGTCAGCACGGCGACGTCGTGACGCAGCAGCACCTCGAGGTTGCGCTCGCCGACGAGCGCGCGAAGACCGTCGGCGACGGTCTCGGGGTGGTGATCGGTCACGCGTTCGCCGGCGGCCAGGGAGCGTGCCGCGTCGTCGGCGCCGGCCGGTTCCGCACCGACGACTTCCACGCCTGACGCGCGCGCGGCCAGCGTCGTGCCGGCGAGCAGTCCGCCGCCGCCGATCGGGGCGACGATGACGTCGATATCCGGCCGCTGCTCGAGGAGTTCCAGGGCGCAGGTGCCTTGTCCGGCAATGATGCGGTCGTCGTCGTAGGGCGGAACCGCCTCGAAGCCCTGCCCGAGCAGTTCGGCCAGTCCCGCCTCGCGGGCGGCCTGGTTCGGGGCGCAGCGATGAACGATGCCGCCGTAGGCTTCCACGGCCCGTACCTTGGAGGCCACGGCGTTGTCCGGCATCACCACGTGGCAGGCCAGACCGCGGGTCGCCGCGGCGGCGGCCAGCGCAGCGCCGTGGTTGCCCGACGAGTGCGTGGCCACGCCCGGGCAGTCGTCGTCCAGCAGGGCGACGGCGTGGCTGGCGCCACGAAACTTGAACGAGCCCGTGCGCTGCAGGTGCTCGGCCTTGAAGACCAGTTCGCAGCCGAACTCGCGGTCCAGCGAGCGGCTCGTCAGGACCGGGGTGCGGTGAACGACTCCGGCAATTCGCGGGGCCGCCCGGCCCGGCTCGGGCCCGGGCCCATCGCGTTCGGGTGAAATGCTCATCGCGGTATCATAGTGGGTTTACCCGATTCCCTCCCATTTCAACGGAGACGCCCGAATGGCGCTGAAAGGCAGCAAGCCGCGCACGCCGGTGCACCGCAGCGATCATCGTCCGCCGGACTGGTTCATCGACGATGTCGACCTGGTCCTGGATCTCGATCCGGGACGTACACGCGTGAGGGCACGCCTCGACGTGCGTCGGAATCCCGAGGCGGCTCCCGACGCGCCGCTCGTCCTCGACGGCGTGGGCCTGGAAACGCTTGCCGTGACCGTCGACGGTGCACCGGTCGACGA
>JAWVZQ010000212.1:0-4156 GCA_033722095.1 Wenzhouxiangellaceae bacterium
GCAGGACCTTGAGCCGCAGCCAACGCATGACGCGGCCCGCTCAGCCTTCCAGGCCGGCCCGGCGCAGCACGAACGCGTATTCCATCGCGGTCAGGCCGAGCTTCCGGTAACGCCCCGACTGGCCGCCGTGACCGGCCTGCATGTCGACCCGGAGCAGCACGGGCGCATTGCCGGTCTTGCGGTGGCGCAGCCGTGCGACCCACTTCACGGGCTCCCAGTACTGCACCTGAGAGTCCCAGAGGCCGGTGGTGACGAGCATGGCGGGGTAGTCCTGCTCGACGACGTTGTCGTAGGGCGAGTACGAGAGCATGTAGCGATAGTACTCGGGCTGCCTGGGATCGCCCCACTCGTCGAACTCGTTGGTCGTCAGCGGGATGGACTCGTCGAGCATGGTCGTGACCACGTCGACGAAGGGCACGTGGGCCACGATGCCGGCATAGTCGTCGGGGGCCATGTTGGCCACGGCGCCGACGAGCAGCCCGCCGGCGCTACCGCCCGTCGCGAACACGCGCTCGCCGTCGACGAGACCGCGCCCGACGAGACCGCGCGTGACGTCGATGAAGTCCGTGAACGAATTCCTCTTCTGCAGCAACCGGCCCTGCTCGTACCACTCCCGACCCATCTCCTGCCCACCGCGAACGTGGGCGATTGCGAACACGAAGCCGCGGTCGAGCAGGCTCAGCCGCTCGCTCGAGAACGCGGGCTCCGACGAGCGGCCGTAGGAGCCGTAGGCGAACTGGTACAGCGGCGCCGTTCCGTCCAGCGGCGTATCGACATGCCAGCCCAGCGAAACCGGAATTCGGGTGCCGTCACGCGCCTCGATCCACAGACGCCGCGTGCCGTAATCGTCAGGGTCGAAGCCGCCGCCGACCCGGAGCCGGTCGACGCGCCGGCGCTGGCCGGTGTCGAGGTCGAGTTCGAACGTCGTCCGCGGCGTCGTCAACGAGGTGTAGGCGAACTGCAGTCGGCGCAGCCCGGGTTCGGGATTGCGGCCCAACTGAGCGACGTAGGCCTCCTCGTCGAAGGCGATGACCTCGCTGCGTCCGGTCAGGTAGTCGAGAATGCGCAGCCGCCGCAATCCGTCGACGCGCTCGGCGACGGCGAGGAAAGTCTCGAACGGATCGAACTCGTGGACGAAGACGTCTTCGCGGTGCGGGACCAGGTCCGTCCACGCCGAGAAATCGGCGTGCCCGCCGTCGTCGACGCGCATGATGCGGAAGTTGGGCGCGTCGCGGTTGGTGCGCACGATCCAGTGATCACCGACGTGGTCGGCCGCGTACTCGTGGCCAGGCCGCCGCGGCAGGAAGACTTCGAGCCGCGCATCGGGATCATGGAGATCGGCGCCGTCGAGAATGCGCATTTCGGTGGACGTGGTCGAGCGCAGGAACACGTAGTTGTAGCGGTCCGAGCGCGTGCGGCCCACCGAGGTGAAGAACGCCGTGTCGGCTTCCTCGTGGAGCACCGGATCCTCACCCTCGGCGTCGAGAAGCAGCCGCCGCACGCGGAACGAGCGCAGCGTCTCGGGATGGTTCTCGACATAGAGCACGCTGCGCCCGTCTGCGGCCCAGCTGGCCGAGGACAGGCCCACGCGGCCGGTGTCGACGACCTCACCCGTCTCGAGATCCCGAATCATGAGCTGGAACTGGCGACGTCCCAGTACGTCCTGGAGCCAGAGCAGGCGCCGGCCGTCGGGGCTCACGTCCCAGCCTCCGATCCGGAAGTAGTTCCTGTCGCCGCCCAGGGCATTGCCGTCGAGCAGGATCTCCTCTTCGGCGTTCATGCTGCCCCGGCGCCGTGCATAGACGGGGTATTCGCCACCGGCGACATGGCGGGTGTAGTACCAGTAGCCGTCGTCGAACCACGGCGCCCCGGTCTGCTCGGCGGGGATGCGGCGGCGCATCTCGCCCTCGAGACGCTCGATCAGCGCGCGCTCTCCGGCCATCACGCCTTGGGTGTAGGCGTTCTCGGCCTCGAGCAGTGCGATCACCTCCGGATCGCTGCGCCGGTCGTCTCGCAGCCAGTGATAGGGATCGAAGCGGTCTCCGGCCGGGGCGGAGACGACGTGGTCGCGGCGCTCGGCCTGGGGCGGGACGGGTGGGTCCGAATCATGTCCGCCGCACGACGCCAGCAGCAGCGAGACGGTCAGCGCGATCGAGGCCGGGACGAGGATGCGGATCATTCGATCGGGTCCGGTGTAGAGAAAAGGCGGTCGAGCAGGCTGGCGTGGAAGACGGCCGGATCGTCACCGGCGTAGAGACCGAGTCGGCGCGCGCGATCGAAGAAGCCCGGGGCCGGCAACGGGCCGGCTCGAGCGCGGCTGACGGCCAGGGCCGCCAGCGGCGGTCGATCCGCTTCGACGTCGCGCTTCATCGATCTCTCGAGCAGCCGGGCGACGCGGTGGATCCGCTTCGGCGGTTCGAGTTCCAGCGCGTCGGCGATCTGCAGGTAGGTCATGGTGCGCCGTTCGCGGCGGGCGCGCTCGAGAATCGCGCGCAGTCGCGCAAGCTGGGTCTCGACGTCGTCCGCGCGCGTCAATCCAGACCGCAGTTGTTCTTTTCGAGCACGCGCTCGGCGCGGTAGCTCGAGCGGACCAGCGGGCCCGAAACGACCTCGAGAAAGCCCTTCTCCAGCCCGATCTCGCGGAAACGGCGAAACTGCTCCGGCGTCACGTAGCGGTCCACGGGCAGGTGGTTCGGCGTCGGACGTAGATACTGGCCGAAGGTCACGATGTCGACGCCGATGGCGCGCAGGTCGTCCATGGTCTCCACGACCTCGTCGTCGGACTCCCCGAGGCCGAGCATCAGGCTGGTCTTGGTCAGCACCTCGGGACGATGCCGCTTGGCGTGGGCAAGCACGTCCAGCGTCTGATCGTAGCCCGCCCGCGGGTCGCGAACGGGGTGCGTGAGCCGCCGAACGGTCTCGACGTTCTGGGCAAAGACCTCGAGCCCGGAGTCGACGACGGTCTCGATGCACTCGTGGCGTCCCTGGAAGTCCGGCGTCAGCGCCTCGACGGCCGTTTTCGGATTCGCGGCCTTGATCGCGCGCACGCAGTCGGCATAGTGCTGCGCCCCGCCGTCGGCCAGGTCGTCGCGGTCCACGGAGGTCAGGACGATGTACTTCAGGTCCATGAGGCGCACGGACTCGGCGGCATTGGCCGGCTCCTCGGGATCGAGCCAGCCGCGCGGGTTGCCGGTGTCGACGGAGCAGAACCGGCAGGCACGCGTGCAGACGTCACCCATGAGCATGATCGTCGCCGTGCCTGCGGACCAGCACTCGCCGATGTTCGGGCACTTCGATTCCGAGCAGACGGTCGCCAGGCGGTGCTGCTCGACGTTGGCCTTGACCTGCTGGTACTTGCCGCCGGACGGCAGGCGCACGCGCAGCCACTCCGGCTTGCGCCCGAACGGCTCGGGCGGCGCGTCGCGGCGAGCCTTGATGCCGTCGCGGATGGCCGTGAAGCCCTGCGGCTTGCGGACCTTCTCGCCGCTGCGCACCGTGATGGGAATGGCCTCGGGGGACTCCTGGGACATGTCTTGGGAACGGGTCGGGACGGAATCTCCGATTCTAACCGATCGCGCGTCGTCAACCCCCGGTGCCGGCCGCGACGGGACCGTCGGAGGCCGCCGGCTCGGCGTGCTGCGCCAGCCCCAGGTCGCAGGCGACGTTCACGGCTTCGCCGCACCCCAGTTCGCCCCGGGCGGCGCGGACCCGATCGGCGAGTCCTGCCGCATCGGCCAATGGCCGGGCCACGCCGGCCGGCAACCACGGCGAGACGCGCAGGTCCGGATTCAGTGCGAGCAGCGCCGGCAGCCATTCGACGGCGGCCCACAGGCGCGCCGTCGCTCCGGGCCGCTCGAGACTGACGGCACGGCGCTGGCGCACGAGCGTGGAAAAGGCCGTGGCCCAGCCGCCGGCCGCCCGGCCCGCCACGTCGCGCCCGGCCATCCCCTCGTCGTGGTGCAGGTAGGCCACGCGCATCAACAGGCGTTCGAGGGCATCGGCGCCGGCGCGATGGGCCGGTCCCGCGGCCGCCTGCGGCTCGCGGCTCGCGGCCGCGGTGTGCGACGGCCGGGACTCGGCCCGGCGCGCGTCGCGCTCGAAGCTTCGTGTACGACGCTCCTCGGCCGCGGCCTCGTCGAGGAACGCGGTCCGCGGC
>JAWVZQ010000213.1:0-4144 GCA_033722095.1 Wenzhouxiangellaceae bacterium
ACGAGCGCATCGTGTCGGTCTTCGAATTCGGCCTCGAGGAAATCGGCCCGGACGTGCCGGACGCGGTCATCGAGACCGCAGCGTCGCGTCAGGCGCGATGCAGCATCGTGGAAATCCGGTTGGAGTTCGACGGCCGTGACCGCACAGCCCGTGGATGCCGCGAGGTGGCGCGCAGGGCCGCCGAGGCCCGACCCGACGTCCAGCACGCGGGTTCCGGCGTCGATGCCGAGCCGGTGGGCGGCCTCGTCGACGGCCGAGGTGCCGCCGTAGTGCAATTGATCGAAGCGCGCGCACCTGGCCGTGTCGAGCGGCGATTCGCCGGCCGATCCGAGTGCGGCCAGTTCGCGCTCCACGCGCCGGGCGTCGGCGTAGAGCTGCATTCGCTTGATGTCCTGCATTCGTGTCGCCCCGCGTGTCACCGCACCGCCGCGAAGCATATCCCTGCGTGGTCGTTGCCGTGTCGCTGCGGGCCGGAGCGTGTACCGTAGCGACGACTCACGACTTCGGAGTTCCGCCGATGCTCAGTTCCCTCGGAGACCGTCTGGCCTTCTTTCTTCGGCGGTGGATTCCGGAGCCCTTCGTGTTCGCACTGATCCTGACCGTGGTCGTCGGCCTGCTGGCCTGGTTGCTGACCGCATCGGATCCCGGCGAAGTCATCGACGGATGGTATTCGGGCTTCTGGATGCTGCTGGAATTCGGCATGCAGATGGTCCTGATCCTGACCACGGGCTACGCCATCGCGCTTTCACCGATTGCCGGATCGGCCATCGACCGGCTCGCGCGACTGGCCCGGTCGCCCGGTGCGGTCTACGTCCTGGTCCTCGTGGCCGGCGGGCTGTTCTCGCTCGTGAGCTGGGGCTGGATCGTCCTGACGGCGGTGCTGGCCCGGGAGCTGGCGAGGCGCGTCGACGGCATCGACTACGCGTATCTTGTCGCCTGCGTCTACCTTTCCGGCCAGCCCTGGGTCGGCGGATTCTCGAGTTCGATCCCGCTGCTGCTGAATACCGACGGCAACTTCCTGATCGAGGGCGGGGTGCTCGAGTCGACGATCGCCATCGGCGAGACGCTGGGCAGCCGGCTCAACATCGCCTACGTGCTTGCCTCGCTGGCGACGATTCCGGCCCTGGTCTGGTGGCTTCGGCCCGATGTCTCGAAGGCCGTCCCGATGTCCGACCTGGCCGACGACGACGCCGTCGACGACCGCAGCGTGGCGGCGCAGGCGCGCGCGGAAATGCTCGATGGCCGATGTCCATCGGACCGCATGAACGCCAGCGCGTTGCTGCAGGGCGTCGTGGCGCTCGCGGCGCTCGCGTGGCTGGGCCGGCACTTCGCGGCGAACGGGTTCGACCTGGATCTGAACGTCATGATCTTCGCGTTCCTCGCGCTCGGCATGCTGGCCCACCGCACGCCGCTGCGCTACGTCGTCGCCATGCGCCGGGCCTGCGCGAACGTTTCGGGGATCATCTTCCAGTACCCGTTCTACGCGGGGATCATGGGCATCATGATGTTCTCGGGACTGGGCAGCATGGTCGCGGAGTGGACCGCGGCGAATGCCACGCTGCAGACGCTGCCGCTCCTGGCACAGTTCTCGGGCGCGCTCGTGAATTTCGCGATTCCCTCGGCCGGCGGCGAGTGGGCCGTCATCGGTCCGTCGATGACCGAGACGGCGCTGCGCCTGGCCGCCGACCTGCCGCCGGTCGAGCGAGACGCCTTCGTGGCACGCGTGGCCATGGCCGTGGCCTACGGCGAGACCTCGACGAACCTGTTGCAGCCGTTCTTCCTGCTGGCCGTCCTGCCGGTCATGGGCGCCGGCGTGCGTGTACAGGCTCGCGATGTCATGGGCTATCTCGTGCTGCCGTTCGTCTGGGTCTACGCGATGACGGCGATCATCCTGCTCGTGGCCTGATCGGGCCCAGCGTGGCTCAGTCCTCGCCGAGCCAGGTGTCGATCGTGGCCTGGTAGCCGCGCGTGCCGAGCGTTTCGAGCAGGGCGCGATTCAGCGGCTCGCGCAGCGCGCTGTTCTCGGGCAGCAGGAATGCGTAGTCGAGCCGCTCGATGCGCTGCGGGAGCACGCGTACGCCTCCGAGGTCGTTCCCCGAAAGGCGGTAGCGCAACAGCGGTGCATCGTAGAAGACCGCGCGGATGCGACCTTCGGCCAGGGCGTCGAGGGCGGCGTCCAGCGACTCGTGGTCGGCACGCCGGAAACCGTGATCGTCGAGCCAGGCCGCGCTGGCCGACCCGGCGACGGTGCCCACGGCCAGTCCGCGCAGGTCGTCCATGCCCTGGATGTCCGAGGACAGGCGGCTGACGGTCAGGCTCGAGGTGATCGCGGCCGTGAAGCTGGAAATGACGATGATCGCGGCGAACATCCAGACGAACGCGACGATGCGCCCGCCGAGCGATTTCGGCGACTTGTCGCCGTAGCCCACCGTGGTCATGGTGACGGCCGCCCACCAGAAGCCCGAGCCGATGCCCGGACCGGGGCGCCGATCGAACTCCTCGGGGTTGGCGCGCCGCTCGAACCACCAGGCGAGCACGCCGAAGAACAGCAGCAGCCCGGCCAGCGAAACCGCGACGGTCAGGAATTCCAGCGACAGGAAGCGGCCGGCCAGTTGCAGCCAGCCGCCGCCGTCCTCGGCGCGCACGGCGATGCCGTAGCCCGACGAGTGGAAGGCGTGGCTGAAGTCCATGACCTGCTCGCGCTCGGCCGTCACGTTGAACGCTCCGACGCCGACGTCGAATCGGCCGGCGGCCGTGCCCTCGAGCGTCTCGTCGAGTCCGGCCGGCACGAATTCGTAGTCGAGGTCGAGCCGCTCGGCGATGCGCCGCCAGGTCCAGACGCTGATGCCGGAAAGCTCGCCGTCCGGCGATTCGACGACAAAGGGAGGAGCGACCCGTACCGCGACCTTCAGCGGCGCGGATTCCTCGGTGGGCGCCTGTGCGGCGACCGGTTCAGAGAGACAGGCCAGCCATGCGCCGGCCACGGCGATCAGGATGCGAACTGCGTGCATCGTCGGAATTCCGGGTTGGAGTTCTGCTCAAACTATCAAGCCCGGAATTGCGCGGCGTTCACGTTCCGTTACGGCTCAGTCGTCGAGCGGGATGCGCGTGGCCTGCCAGGTGAAGGCCTTCCAGGACTCGTCCTGGCGGCGCAGCACGCCGGTGTTGAAGAACTCGCCCTCGCGTGAGCCGTCGCGTTCGGCGACGAGCCGGAAAGTCACGACGGCGAGGTCGCCGAAGACCCGGACGCTGACGTTCTCGGCCGAGTAGGTCGGGCCGGACGCCCCGCCGCCGGATTCTTCCAGCGACGCCATGATCCGCGGCTTGCCGAATCGCTCGCCGGAGGAGGAGGTGTAGACGAGGTCCTCGGCCCAGAAGCGGTCGTGCATGGCCGCATCGTCGCGCGATGCGCCGGCCAGGAATTCGTGCAGCAGGTGTTCGACCTCCGCCTGCTCGTCGGTCACGGCCGCGGGAACGACCGTCCATGCGATCAGAAGTCCCACCGCGAGCCAGGTCGTGCGCAGCGTCGAGATCATCGGTCTTCCTCCCAGTGGAATCGGGGCAGTTCCATGAACAGCTTCTTCAGCCCTTCCGACCAGGATTTCGAGAGACTGGCCAGGTAGGGGTCGTCCTCGTCGAAGCGATGGTAGCGGGCTTCTTCGAGCGATCCGGCGGCGTAGAGCAGCAACTCGATCGGCGGGCCGACGCTGAGGTTGCTGCGAATGCTGGCATCCATCGAGACCAGCGCGCAGCGGCCGGCGCGCTCCAGCGAGGTCGTCGGCTCGATGATGCGATCGAGGATGGGCTTGCCGTACTTGGTCTCGCCGATCTGCAGGAACGGCTTGTCGCGCGAGGCCGAGATGTAGTTGCCGGCGGGGTAGACGAGGAACAGGTCCGGGTCGCCGCCGTCGATCTGGCCGCCGAGCAGGAACGAGGCGTCGAAGCCCTGCTGCTCGGACTGTTCGGTGTAGTTGCCCTGCACGCGCGACGAGATCTCGCCGACGTAGGCCGCGGCCTCGTCGAGATGGGCGAAGGCGTTCAGGTCGCGGGTCGCCTCGGGATTGGCCAGGTCCCGCTCGATCTGGCTGCGCACGGCCTGGGTCGTGGCCAGGTTGCCGGCCGAAAGCAGCACGAAGAACCGGTC
>JAWVZQ010000214.1:0-4126 GCA_033722095.1 Wenzhouxiangellaceae bacterium
CCGCGCAGCCCCACCGCCTGCAGTTTCAGAAGCACCAGTTTCTCGACGAGCTCCTCGGGCAGCTCGGTATGCTCGCGCAGCGGCAGTGCCACGTTGTCGAAGCACGTCATGTCGGTCAGCAGCGCACCATTCTGCAGCAGCACGCCGATGTGGCGCCGCACCCGATTGAGCTCGTTCCGGTTCAGGCCGCAGATGTCGATGTCGCCGACGAACACGCGGCCCTCGTCGGGCCGGAGCTGGCCCGTGATCAGTTTGAGCACCGTCGTCTTGCCCGAGCCGCTGGGGCCCATGATCGCCGTGACCCTGCCGGCCGGGACCTCGAGGTCGAATTCATCGAGGACGACGTTGCCGCTGCGGACCATGCGAACGCCCTCCAGGCGGATCGCCGGCCGGTCCGGGTTGATGATGCTGGTCGTCTCCACGTCCGTGGTGTCCCGTTGTTGTTGTCGGATCCGCCCGTCCGGCGATTCCCGTCTTTGTCAGCAACAGACAATCGTTGCGGACGGAAGTTTAGAACCCGTCCGGATCGATGGCGAAGGCGGGCTCGCGGCCCGATCGGCGAAGCAGACCGCCCGGATTCTGCTTCCCTTGCGTGAACGCCGCCCCCGGGGACAGATTACAGGATGTAGCGGGTCAGGTCCTCGTCGCCGGCCAGATCGCCCAGGTGCTCGTCGACGTAGGCGGCGTCGATGACGACCTTCGAGCCCGACCGGTCGGGCGCGGTGTAGGAAATCTCGTCCAGCAGCCGTTCCATGACCGTGTGCAGGCGACGAGCACCGATGTTCTCTGTCGTTTCGTTGACCGAGTAGCTGATTTCGGCCAGCCGGCGCACCGCGTCGTCGGCAAATTCGATCTCCACGCCCTCGGTGGCCATCAGCGCACGGTACTGCTCGGTCAGCGAGGCGTCCGGCTCGGTCAGGATGCGCTCGAAATCGCCCGCAGAAAGCGCGCGCAGCTCGACGCGGATGGGCAGGCGGCCCTGCAACTCGGGCACGAGGTCCGACGGCTTGGCCAGATGGAAGGCGCCGGAGGCGATGAACAGCATGTGGTCGGTGTTGACCGGCCCGTACTTGGTGTTGACGGTCGAGCCCTCCACGAGCGGCAGCAGGTCGCGCTGCACGCCCTCTCGGGAGACCTCGGCGCTCGTGCCCTGCTCGGCGCGGCGGCAGACCTTGTCGATCTCGTCGATGAACACGATGCCGTTCTGCTGCGCGTTCTCCAGTCCCTGCTGCTTGACTTCCTCGTCGTTGATCAGCGCCGCGGCCTCCTGCTCGATGAGGATGGGCAGGGCATCGCGCACCTTCATCCGTCGGGTCTTCTTGCGCTCGCCGGCGATGTTGGAGAACATCTGCTGCAGCTGGCTCGTCATCTCCTCCATGCCCGGCGGCGCCATGATGTCGACGCCGACGTTCATGGCGACGTCGACCTCGACCTCGCGCTCGTTGAACTCGCCGTCGAGCAGCTTCTTGAGCATCTTGCGGCGCGTTTCGGACTGCGTGTCCTGGGACTCGGACGGCGCGTTCGAGAAGCCCGAGGACTGCCGGACGGGCAGCAGCAGGTCGACGATACGCTCGACGGCCGCGTCCTCGGCGCGCGACCGGACCTCCTCCATCGCGCGGTCGCGGGCCATCTTCACGGCCACGTCGACGAGGTCGCGGACGATGGACTCGACGTCCTTGCCGACGTAGCCGACCTCGGTGAATTTCGTGGCCTCGACCTTGATGAACGGCGCGCGCGCCAGCGCGGCGAGCCGGCGGGCGATCTCGGTCTTGCCGACGCCCGTGGGGCCGATCATGAGGATGTTCTTCGGCGTGATCTCGGGCCGAAGCTTCTCGTCGACCTGCATGCGCCGCCAGCGGTTGCGCAGGGCGATGGCCACGGCGCGCTTGGCTGCGGACTGGCCGATGATGTGGCGGTCCAGTTCCTGGACGATCTCGCGCGGGGTCATGAAGCTCATTCGTCGGTTTCCAGCGTCTCGATGGTGTGGTTGTCGTTGGTGTAGATGCAGATCTGCCCGGCGACCTTCAGTGCCTCCCGGCAGATGCTCTCGGCGTCCATCTCGGTGTGCCGGAGCAACGAAAGCGCGGCGGCCTGCGCGAACGGACCGCCCGAGCCGATGGCGATGAGGCCTTCCTCGGGTTCGATCACGTCGCCGTTGCCGGAAATGATCAGCGAGGCATCGGCGTTGGCCACGGCCAGCAACGCCTCGAGACGGCGCAGCAGCTTGTCGGTGCGCCAGTCCTTGGCCAGCTCGACGGCCGCTCGAGTCAGATTTCCCGAGTGCTGCTCGAGCTTGGCCTCGAAGCGCTCGAACAGCGTGAAGGCGTCGGCCGTGGCGCCGGCGAACCCGGCGATGACCTCGCCCTTGTAGAGCGTCCGCACCTTGCGCGCGTTGGCCTTCATGACGGTATTGCCGAGCGTGACCTGGCCGTCTCCGCCGATGACGACCTGGTTGCCGCGGCGGACCGACACGATCGTCGTGCCGTGCATCGCCTCCATGGCGTTCTCCCTTTCCGGATTCGTGCGTGAGGGAATCAGATGGGGCCGGGCCCGGTCGCGGTCAAGGCGGGTGCGGAATCGAGTCCCGTCGCGCACCCGCCGCGACGCGGCCGCGAGCAGGGGGTTCCGGGGGTGATCGGCGACCTTGGCGCGACACTGCCGGCGGTCGCCGATAATGCAGGTTCATCCGATCCGGAGCAGTTCCATGAGCAACGTCGTCATCACCGGCGCCAACCGCGGAATCGGGCTTGCGCTCGCGCGCCGCTTCCACGATCGCGGCGACCACGTCGTCGGCATCTGCCGCGAGTCTTCCGACGAACTCGACGAGCTCGGAGTCCGCGTGGAATCGGGCATCGAGGTCACCGACGGCGAGGCACTGGCCGAACTTGCCAGGCGTCTCGGCGACACGCCCATCGACATCCTCGTCAACAATGCCGGCGTCATGCGATCGACGGATTTCGAGAACCTCGAGGACCGGCTGGACGACTTCCGGCTGCAGTTCGAGGTCAACGCGCTGGGTCCGCTGCGCGTGACGCGGGCGCTCGCCGGGCAACTGCGCGACGGCGGCAAGGTCGCGATCATCACGAGCCGCATGGGATCGATCGGCGACAACACCTCGGGAGGCAGCTACGGCTACCGGATGTCGAAGGCCGCAGTCAATGCCGGCGGCGTGTCGCTGGCTCACGAGCTCGAGCCCCGCGACATCGCCGTGGCGCTGCTGCACCCGGGCTACGTGAAGACGGGCATGACGAACCAGTCCGGCCACGTGGCGCCCGACGAGGCCGCCGAAGGGCTCGTTGCGCGCATCGACGAGCTCGACATGGCCTCCACGGGCTGCTTCCGGCACGCCAACGGCGACGAACTGCCCTGGTAGCGATCGTCTCCGCCGGAAACCGGCGCAGCGCCGGGCCCTGCCGCGCAGGGTTGCGGGAACCCGGCCTCAGCCGCGATCGGCCAGCCTGCGCTGTTCCTTGAGCAGCGATCGCCAGGCGCGGTACCTGGATGCCGGAATCGCGCCGTCGTCGGCGGCTTCGCGCACCGCGCAGCCGGGTTCCTCGAGGTGCAGGCAGTTCCGGAATCGGCATCCGGCCGCGCGCTCGCGGATTTCCGGGAATCCGCGCACGAGTTCCTCGGGCGGCATGCGCCAGAGACCGTATTCCCAGACCCCGGGTGTATCGACGAGCCATCCGCCGGCCGGCAGCGGGTGCAGCCTGGCCGAGGTCGTCGTGTGTCGTCCCTTGCCCGTCGTCCGCGACAGCCGCCGGGTCTCGAGCTCGATGCCCGGAACCAGCGCGTTGCTCAGCGACGACTTTCCGACCCCCGACTGGCCGGCCAGCAGGTGGACGCCGCCGCGCAGCCGGCGGTCGAGGCCGCCGAGGTCGACATCGGGCTCGGAGCGCGTGCGGAAGACCTCGACGCCGAACTCGTCGAGGGCGTCGAACGGGGCGGTTTCGGGGATGCCGAGGTCGGTCTTGTGCACGACGACGATCGGTTCGACGTCGTGGATGCGCGCCGCGGCAACGTAGCGGTGCAGCAGGTCGAACGAGGGTGCGGGCTCCGGCGCGATGACCACGAGCAGCGTGTCGAGGTTGGCGGCGATGGGCTGGAAACGCCCGTTCGGGGCGCC
>JAWVZQ010000215.1:0-4074 GCA_033722095.1 Wenzhouxiangellaceae bacterium
CACCTGCACTACACGTCGCTGCCGGACTGGGCGCAGACGCTGGGCATGATCTTCTCGCTGATCCTGCTGGCCCCGAGCTGGGGCGGGATGATCAACGGGATCATGACGCTGTCGGGCGCCTGGCACAAGCTGCGCACGGATCCCATCCTGCGCTTCATGATCGTCGCGCTCTCGTTCTACGGCATGTCGACGTTCGAGGGTCCGATGATGTCGATCAAGACCGTCAACGCGCTGTCGCACTACACCGACTGGACGATCGGTCACGTGCACGCCGGCGCCCTGGGGTGGGTCGCGATGATCTCCATCGGCAGTCTCTACACGCTGTTCCCGCGCATCTGGGGCGTCGAGCGGATGTACTCCATCAAGGCCATCGAATGGCACTTCTGGACGTCGACGATCGGCACCGTGCTGTACATCGTGGCCATGTGGGCGGCCGGGCTGATGCAGGGCCTGATGTGGCGCACGTTCAACGACGACGGCACGCTGACCTACACGTTCATCGAGGTCCTCAAGCGCACCGAGCCCTACTACATGCTGCGCCTGCTCGGTGGCGCGGTGTTCCTGTCCGGCATGTTCATCATGGTCTGGAACGTCTGGAAGACGTGGCAGAGCGCCGAGCGCGCCGACCGTCCCGTCGCCATCCCGCAACCGGCCTGAAGGAGACCCGACCATGGCACATGAAGCAATCGAGAAGAACGTCGGGCTGATGGCCGTGCTGATCCTCGTGGTGATCAGCCTCGGCGGCCTGGCGCAGATCATCCCGCTGATGTTCCGCGCCACCATCGTCGAGCCTGCCGACGGCGTCGAGCCGTACGGCGCCGTCGAGCTGGCCGGGCGCGACATCTACGTCCGCGAGGGCTGCTACGGCTGCCACAGCCAGCAGATCCGCCCGTTCCGCTCCGAGACGGAGCGCTACGGTCACTACTCGGTGGCCGGCGAGTCCGTCTACGACCGGCCCTTCCAGTGGGGTTCGAAGCGCACCGGGCCCGACCTGGCGCGCGTGGGCGGCAAGTACTCCGATGACTGGCACGAGCTGCACCTGCTCGATCCGCGGGCCGTGGTGCCGGACTCGAACATGCCGGCCTATCCGTGGCTGGCCGAGCGGACCCTCGACCCGGCCGACATCCAGCGCCGCATGCGCGTGCTGAAGTCGCTCGGCGATCCGTACACCGACGAGCAGATCGAGGCCGCGGCCGACGAACTCGTCGGCGTGACCGAGATGGAGGCGCTGATCGCCTACCTGCAGGACCTCGGCACGGCCTGGACCGGCCAGCGCGTCGTTCCTCGCGTCACCGGGGGTGACTCGTGATCGGCGGCATCATCACGCTGCTGGCGCTGCTCGGCTTCCTGGCCGTCGTCATCTGGGTGTTTCTCGTCAAGAACCGCGAGGACTTCCGGGACCAGGCCGAGCTGCCGCTGGAAGACGGCGAACGCAAGCGCGCAAGACACGAAGACCGCCCGGCCGATGCGGCCGGAACCGAGGAGAAGGATTCATGAGCACGTTCTGGCACTGGTACATCGTCGTCCTGACCGTCGGCACGCTGATCGCGACCGTCTGGTTTCTCGTCTACACGAGCCGGATGAAGGTCAAGGCCGACGAGAAGGAGGATGGCACCACGGGCCACGTCTGGGACGAGGATCTCGAGGAACTCAACAACCCGCTGCCGCGCTGGTGGCTGGGCCTGTTCTGGATCACGATCGCGTTCTCGATCGTCTACCTGATCCTGTATCCGGGACTGGGCCGCTACGACGGCGTGCTGGACTGGTCGCAGACCTCGCAGTACGAATCGCAGATGGACGCCGCGCGCGAAGCCTTCGAGGAGCGTTTCGCGCACTTCGGGCAGATGGATCTGGCCGCGCTGGCCGACTCGGAGGAGGCCGTCGAGATGGGCCGCAACCTCTACGCCCACAACTGCGCCACCTGCCACGGCGCCGACGCGCGCGGGGCGCCCGGTTACCCGAACCTCGCCGACGACCACTGGATCTGGGGCGACGAGCCCGGACAGATCCGGACCAGCGTGCTGCAGGGCCGCCGGGCCGCCATGCCGGCCTTCGGCGAAGCGCTCGGCGAGCAGGGCGTCACGCGGACGGCCGTCTACGTGCAGCAGCTGGCCGGGCAGACCGTGGATTCCCAGATGGCCGCGGCCGGCCGCCGGCACTTCGTGCAACTCTGCCAGGCCTGTCACGGGCCCGAGGGCAAGGGCAACCCGACACTGGGTGCGCCCGACCTCACGGCCGGCGTCTACACCTACGGCGGCGACATCGACACGCTGCGCGAGACGATCCGCGAGGGCCGCTCGGGCGTGATGCCGGCGCAGGAGCCGCTGATCGGCGAGACGCGCGCCAAGCTGGCCGCGGCCTGGGTGCTGAGTCTCCAGGACGGGAATTCCGGTGAAGGCGAAGGCTGAACGCCCGCGCCGCGATCCGGCGCCCCGGCCGCTCGTGCAGCGGCTGGGCGCGATCCTCTGGCCCTCGTTCTTCTCGGCCGGCGTGGCGACGATGGTCCTGTTCGCCTTCGTCGACCCGCTGGACCTGGCCGCGATCGCCGTGCCCGACGCGGACATTTCGCGCGGGGCCGGGTACACGATCGGCTTTCTCGGCTTCTGGCTCCTGACGGCCTCGGCCTGCACCTTCCCGTGGATCCGGCTGCGGCCGCGCAGCCGCTTCCATTCGCCGCGGCCGCTGCCGCGGCACGACGATTCGCAGCCATGAGCGACGCCCGACCCGACGGCGCGGAGCGGGCGATCCCGCTCTACGTCAAGGCCCCCAAGGTCTATCCGCGCGAGACGGAAGGGCGCTTCTCGCGCCTGCGCGTCATCGCCGCCTGGGTGCTGCTCGGCCTGTTCTACGTCCTGCCGTGGATCCAGGTCGGCGGCCGGCAGGTCGTGCTCTTCGATCTCCCGGCGCGCAAGTTCCACGTCTTCGGGCTGACGTTCTGGCCGCAGGACTTCTTCATGCTGGCCGTACTGCTGGCCATCGCGGCGATGACGCTGTTCTTCTTCACGGCGCTGGCCGGCCGGCTCTGGTGCGGCTACGCGTGCCCGCAGACGGTCTGGACCGAGGTGTTCCTGTGGATGGAGCGCAAGGTCGAGGGTCCGCGCAACAAGCGCATGCGGCTCGACCGGGGGCCGTGGACGGCCGAGAAGGTCCGCAAGAAGGTCGGCAAGCAGGTGCTCTGGATCGCGTTCGCGCTGTGGACGGGCATCACCTTCGTGGGTTTCTTCACGCCGATCCGGGAACTGGTGCCCGACCTGGTGGCCTTCGAGGCCGGCGGCTGGGCGACGTTCTGGACGCTGTTCTACGGCTTCGCGACCTACGGCAACGCCGGCTACCTGCGCGAGCAGGTCTGCAAGTACATGTGTCCCTACGCACGCTTCCAGTCGGCGATGTTCGACCGCGAGACGCTGATGGTCTCCTACGACGCCGAGCGCGGCGAGCCGCGCGGCAAGCGGCGCCGTGACGCCGACAAGGACGCGCTCGGCCTCGGCGACTGCATCGCCTGCCAGGGCTGCGTGCAGGTCTGCCCGACCGGCATCGACATCCGCGACGGCCTGCAGATCGAGTGCATCGCCTGCGCGGCCTGCATCGACGTCTGCGACGAGGTGATGGATCGCATGGGCTACCCGCGCGGGCTGATCCGCTACACGACGGAGGCCGCGCTCGAGGGCGAGCGCTCGCGCGTGCTGCGCCCGCGAATCTTCCTTTACGCCGGCGTGCTGCTGGCCCTGTTCGCGCTGTTCGGCACGCTGCTCGTGGGTCGCGAGATGGTCGACCTCGACGTGCTGCGCGATCGCAACGCGCTCTACCGCGTCGTGGACGGGCAGGTCGAGAACGCCTTCGCGCTGAAGGTGACGAACCGGACCGAGGCCCCGTTGCGGCTCTCGGCCTCGGCCTCGGGCCTGGAGGGACTTCGCGTCGTCGCGCCCGCCGAGGCGATGTCGGTTCCGGCCGACGAGGTCAGCAACCGTGCGCTGACGCTGGCCGTGCCGGCCGGCGCCGTGCCCCCGGGTCTGCATGCGATCGAGATCGTGCTGACCGACCCGGTCTCCGGCGACCCGGCCGCCGTGGCCGAAA
>JAWVZQ010000216.1:0-4044 GCA_033722095.1 Wenzhouxiangellaceae bacterium
CCGCGCCGCCGGTCCTCGCGATGGCCGTCACGGTCACCGGGCCCCCGATCGGCACGGGCCGGTCGCCGGGCACCACGAAGGCGCCGCTGAAGAATCCGCCTGCGTGCGGAACCGGGCCCAGGACGTGGACGCCATCGTAGAGCAGCTCGACCGTCCCCGGTGGCAGATCCGCCAGTTCGGCGCGCACGTTCAGGCCGGGTGCGCCGCTGGCCGGAAGCAGTTGCAGGGACGGCGCGGCGAGGATGGTGTGCGCGGTCGTGGCCAGCAGGCGGTCGGCCTCGTCCCGCGCAGCCATCCGGTAGCCGCCGGGCGCGAGGTCCGGCGTGCTTACGGTCGTCAGCAGGCGGCCGCTGTCGTCGGCGGTCGTCGACGGCAGCGGCGTCTCCGAGCCGTCGGCATTTGCGATGAGCCCCAGTCGGACGATTGCGCCGGCCGGGTAGTCCAGGCCACGGACGAGAATCTCGCCGTCCGCCCAGGTCGAGTACGGCAGGCTCTCCAGCGTGGCGGCGGCGATCCTGGCCCCGGGCGCGAGAACCAGGCCGAGGACCAGCAGTCTGCACAACAGGGAAGCGTTGAATCGCATCGGGGCCCTCCGTGGGCGCCTGTCCCGATCAATCCTACGCCTACCGGAAACGGAACGCCAATGGCGGCCTCGGCGGCCGGATACGGCCCGGGTCGCCGATCGGCCACCGCGGGTGGACGATCTCCGGACCGGATCAGCCCAGGAACGCGAACAGCCCGAGCAGACCGTAGACGGCGATCAGCGCCAGAGCGCGGCGCATCGTGAAACGGGGACTGTCGGACGGAATCAACATGGTGTTCTCCTTCATTCAGGTTGCAAATCGAAACCCTTTTATGCGCAGCCTAGCCGAAAAGGTTGCATATTGCAACCGTCTTTGCCACAATGCTTGCATGTCACCGACGAACTGGCTCGAGAGCAACTGCCCGATCGCGCGGGTCACCGATCTGCTCGGGGAGGGCTGGGTCCTGCTCCTGCTCCGGGAGGCCTTTCTCGGCACGCGACGCTTCAACGACTTCGAGCGCGAACTCGGTATCGCGCGCAACATCCTTTCCGATCGCCTCAAGAAGCTCGTCGCCGCCGGAGTGATGGAGCGTCACCGCTCGGCCGAGGACGGCAGGGTCGTCGAGTACCGGCTCACGCAGGCCGGCCGCGAACTCTTCCCGGTGCTCGTCGGGCTGGGTCAGTGGGCCGGAACCTGGCTCTGCGAAGGCAGTCAGCCGATGCGCGTGGTCGAGCGCGAGAGCGGGCGGGAGGTCGCGCCGCTCCAGGTGCGTTCCCTGTCCGGCCGCGCGCTGGGCCCGGGCGACGTGCGCCTGGCGCCGGGGCCGGGTGCGGACCCGGCGACGGCCGAGCGCTACGCGCGTGCGATCGAGGCCGCGTCCTGAACGACCTCGCCGGTCTCCGGTTCAGTCCTCGGTTTCGAACGTGACCCCGGCATGCTCGCGCAGCCGCCGGAGCAGCGGCTCGCCCAGCGCCGTGGCCGGCGTCCAGAAGCCGCCCGGAACATCGTCCCCGATGTCGCGCGCCAGGCAGGCCGCGGCTTCGCCGATCATCTTCGAGGTCGAGCCGTAGCCCGGGTCGCGGTCGCCCTTCACGCGGACCCTCAGCAGGTTCCCACTCTCGTCGCTGCCGACGATGACGATGTTGAAGAAGCCGTTCTCGCGCTGTTCCTTCGAGGGCCCCTCGCCGGGATCGGGAAGAACCAGCTTGTTCAGCATCGCGCGAGTGGGCCTGAATGCCGCGCCGAGGGCGAACGCGCCCATGCCCAGGGAAACCATCGTGGCCTTCATGCGCCCGCCGAAGCCGCTGCCCGTGAGCACGGCCTCGTCGTAACGGAATTCCTTTCCGTAGGGATAGTCGGCCAGCGCGTTCGCACGGTGGACGACGCGCGTGTTGACCGCGGCCATGATGAACGGAGCTGCCCAGGCGTCGAGCACCTCGTCGTGCTTCGGCCCGTTGACGTAAGGCTGGCGCGGCCCTTCGCGCCGGTCCGGCGGACACAGCGCATAGGGATTCTTCAGGACGCGCTTGACCTCGGGGTCGTTGCGCGCTTCCTCGACGATATTCAGCATGCTGGCGAAGGTGCCGCCGCTGAGGCCGCCCTTCGCGGCCTTGACGCGCAGCCGCACCCGGTCCATCGGCTTGCCGAATCGTTTCTTCGCCTCGCGCTGCAGGAACCAGGTCCCGAGGTCGGACGGAATGGAATCGAAACCGCAGCAGTGGACGATGCGCGCGCCGCTTTCGGCCGCCTCGTCCTGGTGAGCGTCGATCATCCTGCGCATCCAGGGCACTTCGCCGGAGAGATCGCAGTAGTCGGTGCCGGCGGCGACACAGGCCGCAACGAGTTCGGATCCGTGATGCGCATAGGGGCCGACGGTCGTCAGCACGACGCGCGTTCGAGCGACCAGCGCGTCGAGCGAGTCGCGCTTGTGGCTGTCGGCGCGGATCAGCTCCAGGCTGCCGGCCTTGCCCCCGAGTTCCCTGCGGACTTCCTCGAGCCGCTCGACGCTGCGTCCGGCGAGCGCCCATCGCAGGTCGCCATCGGCACCGTGGCGGGCGAGCAGTTGTTCGGCAACGAGCCGGCCCGTGAAGCCGGTCGCGCCCATGAGGACGATGTCGAATTCGCGTTCTGCCATGGCGGGTTCAGCCTCGGGAAACCGGAGCCGACGATAGCACGCACCATGGAGGGCAGGACGTCAGCGCGCGACGCCCCGGCCTTTGCGGCCGATTCAGAGCAGGATCGCCGAGGCCAGGCCCAGGAACGCGAAGAAGCCGACGACGTCGGTCACCGTCGTCACGAACGGGCCCGAGGCCAGCGCCGGGTCGATCTTCAGCTTCTCGAGCGCGATGGGAATCAGGATGCCCGACAGCGCGGCCGAGACGAGCGTCAGCACCATGGCCAGAGCGATGACGCCGGCCAGCACCGGCACGCCGAACCAGAATCCGGCCACGAGTGCCATGAGGAATCCGAACAGCAGACCGTTGATCGCGCCGACCGTGATTTCTCGTCCGCTGACGCGAAGCGCGTTGCGCGCCGTGAGTTCGCGCGTGGCGATGGCGCGCACGGCCACGGTCATGGTCTGCGTGCCGGCGTTGCCGCCCATGCTGGCGACGATCGGCATGAGGATGGCCAGCGCCACCATCTGGTCGATGGTCTCGGCGAACAGGTCGATGACCAGGGAAGCCAGGATCGCCGTCAGCAGGTTCACGAACAGCCAGACGGCGCGGCCCTTCGTGGTCTGGTAGACCGTATCGGCCAGGCTCGAGTCCTCGTCGACGCCGGCCAGGCGCAGCAGGTCTTCCTCGTGCTCCTCGTCGAGGACCGACATCGCGTCGTCGATGGTGATGACGCCGACAAGTCGGCCGCCTTCTTCGACGACGGGTGCCGAGATCAGGTGGTAGTGATTGAAAAGGTAGGCGACGTCGGATTCGCTGTCGGTGACCTTCACGATGCGGAAACTCGGCTCGACGATGTCCTGCAGGCGGCGGTCGCGCCGCGACGACAGCAGGCGGCCCAGCGCCACGTAGCCGGTCGGCTTCATTGCGGGGTCGACGAGGATCACGTGGTAGAACTGGTCCGGCAGCTCTTCGGCACCGCGCACGTGATCGATGGCCTCGCCGACACTCCAGTCCTCGGGCATCGCCAGGACCTCGCGCTGCATGAGGCGCCCCGCCGAGTATTCCGGGTACGACAGCGAACTCTCCACGCCGACGCGCTCGTCGGCCTCGAGCGCCTCGAGGATCCGGGTCTGCTGGTCTTCCTCGAGATCCTCGACGAGGTCGACCACATCGTCGGAATCGAGTTCGCGGATCGCGTCGGCAAGGACTTCCGCCGGCAGCGCCTCGATCAGCGGTTCGCGGATCGATTCGTCGAGCTCGGAAAGGACTTCGCCGTCGATGCCGTCGGGATACAGCTCGACGAGCGCGCTGCGCTCGGGCCCGCTGATCTGCTCGAGCAGGTCGGCCACGTCGGCGGCGTGCATCGGTTCGAGCACGCTGGACAGTTGTTCGGCGTCCTGCGC
>JAWVZQ010000217.1:0-4032 GCA_033722095.1 Wenzhouxiangellaceae bacterium
GCCCTTGGGCTACGACCCCGATGCCTGCCCGGTTGTCGTAGCCCGGGGCCGCGTCCCCGGGTGAGCGAGCCGGCGGGCGAGCGAATGGCATTTGAGGTTTCGGCATAACCCGCCCCAAAAGGCGTAGCCCTTGGGTGAGCCGAAGGCGAATAGGGAGTCGCCGACAGGCGACCGCTCACCCGGCAACCGTTTCTTGCTGACTTCTTGTCGCCACAAGAAGTCAGTCGCACAGCCGGCGAAGCCGGCGGCGAAACGCCTTTGAGAAAAATCGAAAGAAAATGGAGCGGGCGAACGGAATCGAACCGTCATCTCCAGCTTGGGAAGCTGGGGTAATAACCATTATACGACGCCCGCTTCGTCGCCCGGATTATGAGGGATCGCGGGCAGGCGGATCAAGACGCCCGGGTCAGTCTTCGCCGGAGCGCACCACGAACACCGAGACCCTGGTGTGCTTGACGATCCAGGCGGCATTCGAGCTGATCAGGTGCAGCCGGTCGGCCACGCCGGGGATGTGCGAAGCCATGACCACGAGGTCGGCGCCCGTCTCGTCGATGGCCTCGAGCAGCTTGTCGTCGAGGTCGGCGCCGGGATCGTTGCTCTCCTTGACCAGCGAGGAGGTCTCGACGCCGAAGCGATCGCCCTGCTCGCGCGCGAACAGGGAGAGCTCGGCGGCGAAGCGCTCGGGATCCGGTGCGACGCGATTCGGCACCTTTCCGCACACGGCGACGAAGCAGAGTTCCGCATCCTGGGAGCGAGCCAGCCCGGCGGCCGTCGCCAGCGCCTTGTCGAGCCGGTCGGCGTGCTCGAGGTCGACGGGAACGAGGATCTTCGAATACATCGTGTCATCCGCCATCAGACGGCCTCCGTGGCGCGGATCAGGGCGCGCTCATGGTACAGGCCGCGCGCCAGGCTGACACACATGGCCAGCAGCACGAACGTGAACGGCAGGCCCGTACTGACGGCCCCGGCCTGCAGCGCGTCGAGCGCGGCCGCACCGCCGAGCGTCAGCAGGACCGCGGCGATCATGCCCTGCATCACGGCCCAGAACACGCGCTGGGTCACGGGCGCGTCGGTCTTGCCGCCCGAGGTGATGGAATCGATGACGAGCGAGCCGGAATCCGACGAAGTCACGAAGAACACGAGCACGAGCATGATGCCGAGGAACGAAGTGATCGAGGCCAGCGGCAGGTTCTCGAGCATCTGGAACAGCACGAGCGCCTCGTCCTCGATGCCGTCGGCCAGCGCGCCCACGCCGTTCTGCACCTGCTCCAGCCCGTTGCCGCCGAACGCCGACATCCAGGTCATGGTCACCACCGTCGGGACGATGAGGACGGCCGTGACGAACTGGCGGATCGTTCGCCCGCGCGAGACGCGCGCGATGAACATGCCGACGAACGGCGACCACGAGATCCACCAGGCCCAGTAGAAGATCGTCCAGTCGTGGTAGAACTTCTCGTCCTCGCGCCCGACCGGGTTCGACAGCGGAAGGATGTATTCCGCGTAGCCGGTCAGCGTCTCACCGAAGCTCGAGGCGAACACGCTCACCGAACCGGCGAGGATGACGAACAGCAGCAGCAGGAAGGCCGTCAGCATGTTGATGTTGCTGAGCACCTTCACGCCGCCGTCGATGCCGCGCACCACCGAGACGATGGCCACGGCCGTCACGCAGCCGACGATGGTGATCTGCGTCCCGACGCCGCTGTCCAGGCCGAACAGGAACTCGAGACCACCGGCGGCCTGCTGCGCGCCGAATCCCAGCGACGTGGCCAGGCCGAAGATCGTCGCCAGCACGGCCAGGATGTCGATGACGTGCCCGACGGGCCCCCAGACGCGGTCGCCGAGCAGCGGGTAGAACGTCGACCGGATCGTGAGCGGCAGGCCCTTGTTGTAGGCGAAGAACGCCAGCGCCAGCGCCACGACGGCGTAGATGGCCCAGGCGTGCAGGCCCCAGTGATACATCGTCGCGCCCAACGCCGCCGTGCGGGCCGCGTCCGTGCCGGCCTCGACGCCCAGCGGAGTCCCCCACCAGTCCGTGAAGTAGGCCGCCGGTTCGGCCACGCCCCAGAACATCAGGCCGATGCCCATGCCGGCCGCGAACAGCATCGCGAACCACGACAGCACGCTGAAGTCGGGACGGGCGTCGGCGCCCCCGATGCGGATCGAGCCGACCGGCAGCACGACGAGCGCGAGGCAGAACAGCACGAACAGGTTGCCCGACGACAGCAGCACCCAGTCGAACACGACCTGGATCCAGGTCTTCGTGGATTCGAGCGCGGTCTTGGCCGACTCCGGAAACGCCAGCGACAGCACGAGGAACACGACGATCAGCAGCGCGCTGACGAAGAAGACGGGGCTGTGCATGTCGAAGCCCCACTTCTCGACGTTGTCCTGGCCGATCTCGTATTCCGTCTCGTAGATCGCCTCGAGTTCCTCGATGCGCTCCAGGGCCTCGGCGTTGATTTCGGTCAAGACGTCACTCCCTTCGTGTCGCGAAAGATCTGCGACCGGAGGACCCCGGCCGACAGTGAGCGCGGACGGTGCGCGCTAGACGAGGCCCTTGGGCCGGAACCAGCGGTCGTGCAGGTTCAGGGCGTAGCGGTCGGTCATGCCGGCCACGTAGTCGATGACGCGCGTTTCCAGCGGTGCGTCGGCCCCGGGCAGGCTGTCGGGAATCTCGTCGGGGTGCTTCTTCAGGTAGGCCACGAGGTCATGGATGACGCGGCGTGCACGGTCTGCCTGGGCGACCGCCTCGGGGCGCAGGTAGACGCGCTCGAACATGAACTCGCGCATCGCGCGCATGGCCTGCAGCACGTCGGCCTGCATCGTGACCTTCTCGCGGCGCAGCGACTCGTCGATGACCGCGTCGACCATCGTGCCGATCCAGCGCCCGCCGTCGAACGCGCCGAGCACCGAGGTCACCTCGCCGGGCAGGTCGTCGGCCGTCAGCAGGCCGGCTCGAACGGCGTCGAGCAGGTCGTGGTTCAGGTAGGCGATACGGTCGGCGAAGCGGCAGATCCAGCCCTCGGGCGTGTGCGGCGGCGGCTTGACGCGCCAGGTGTGCGCGCGGATGCCGTCGAGCACCTCCCAGGTCAGGTTGCGCGGCTCCAGGTACCGGAAGATCCGGACGCCCTGCTCCGAGTGCAGCCACTCGCCGTCGTCGACGTATTCGGAAAGCGCCGCCTCGCCCGTGTGGCCGAACGGCGTGTGCCCGCAGTCGTGGCCGAGGCAGATGGCCTCGGTCAGCGTCTCGTTGAGGTCGAGTGCGCGGGCGATGGCGCGCCCGATCTGCGTGACCTGCAGCGTGTGGCTCATGCGCGTGACGTAGTGGTCGCCCTCGGGATTGATGAAGACCTGCGTCTTGTGCTTGAGCCGGCGGAAGGCCTTGGAGTGCGCGATGCGGTCGCGGTCGACCTCGAAGGCCGTGCGATGCGGATCCGGGGCCTCCTCGCGCTCGCGTCCGCGCGAGTCGGCCGAGCGCGTGGCCAGCGGCGACAGCTCGCGTTCCCGCGCCTCGCGGATCTCGCGCGTCACGCGCTGCAGCAGCGGTGTCTGTTCTGCGGTATTTGTCATCGTTTCCATTCTACATGCGGCGGCGGGACGACCCCGTGGATGGGCCGGAAGATGGGGCCGGAAAGCGCCTCGCACAAGCCGCACCGGGCGGCCCATGGCGGAGGTGATCCCGGAAGATGGTGGCGATTTCCTCCAGAGGATGGACGCAAGGGCGCAAAGGAGCGAAGGACGCGAAGAGAGAAGGCGGAGGATTTCGAAAAGCCATTCGCTCACCCTCCGGTTCGCTCACCCGGGGGTGTAACCCCGGGCTACGACACCATCGCCAATTCCCATCTCCGCGCCACCCGAGTAGCCCAAGGGCTACGTCCCTTGGGACGAGAACCGGGCCTTCGACGACACCGGCTCAGGCACCGGTTTTCGTAGCCCAGGGGCTGGGTCCCCCTGGGCAGACCCCGCCCCTGCGTCCCACCTGTCGCCCCGGACCCGATCCGGGGCCCGGCGACTCTCTCGCGACCCATGAAA
>JAWVZQ010000218.1:0-3998 GCA_033722095.1 Wenzhouxiangellaceae bacterium
AATGAGTACGAGGGGATTCCGGGCGCCAACGGGTGCCGGGAAAAGAACGTGTCCGGACGCCGAAGGCTTTCAGCGCGTCACGAGCGGGTCGTGCTCGGTGATCGCTGGAGCGGAGGAACCGCAGTGTACGTGTCAGTACATGAGGATTCCGAGCACCACCGAGCGCCGAGCACGGCCCGCGCAGTAGCGCTGAACGGCTTCAGTCCTCGTCGGGGGGCGGCGGGGGGAGCTCCGCCTGCATCGCCGCCAGCCGCGCGTCGAGCTCGGCCTGGTAGGTGCGGATGTTCTCGGCGTCGATCTTGCCCTCGGCGATCTCGCGCAACGCGAGCACGGTGGGCTTGTCGGTCTCTTCCTCGACCAGTGGGTCGGCGCCGTTGGCGATCTGGCGCGCGCGCTGCGCGGCCATGACGATCAGGTTGAACCGGTTCGGTTCGACGTCGACGCAGTCTTCGACGGTGACTCGTGCCATTCGGGAATCCTCTGAAAAACGGGGGCGTTTCTTGCAGTCAGCCCTCTATTGTATCGCCGTTTGCGCCGCGCGCCAACAGGTTGCGGATACGGTCGGACTGGGCGCTGCGCTGTCGCTCGCGGCGCAGCGGCCAGGCCGTCAGGATGGCGCGCATCTCGGCACAGGCCTGCTCGAAGTCGTCGTTGACGACGATCCAGTCGAAGGCCAGGCAGCCGGCCATCTCGTCGCGGGCCTCGCGCAGCCGCCGCTCGATGACCTCGGGGGCGTCGGTGTTGCGGCCCGTGAGGCGCTCGCGCAGCACGGCCAGCGAGGGCGGCAGGATGAAGACCTGGCAGGCGTCGGGATGCGTCGCGCGCACCTGAGCCGCGCCCTGCACATCGATGTCGAGCAGCACGTCCTTGCCGTCCGCCCAGAGCGTCTCGACGTGGCGACGATCGGTGCCGTAGAAGTGGCCGAAGACCTCGGCATGCTCGAGGAATCGGCCCTGCTCGACGCGGTCCTGGAATTCCCCGCGCTCGAGGAAGTGGTAGTGCTCGCCGTCGGCTTCGCCGCGGCGCGGAGGCCGCGTCGTGGCCGAGACCGAGAAGGCGAGGTCGGGAAACGCCTCGAGCATGCGCCGGATCAGGCTGGTCTTGCCGGCGCCCGAGGGTGCGGCAACCACGTAGAGCTCCCCGACGCGGTCATTCGACATTCTGCACCTGCTCGCGGATCTGCTCGATGAGCACCTTGAGTTCCACGGCCACGCCCGTGGTTTCGACGGCCACGGCCTTGGAGCCCAGCGTGTTGGCTTCTCGATTGAGTTCCTGCATGAGGAAATCCAGGCGCCGTCCCACGGGTTCGTCGAGCGCCATCACGCGGCGGATCTCGGCGACGTGCGCGGTCAGGCGGTCGAGTTCCTCGTCGACGTCGAGCTTGGTCCACTGCAGCGCGAGTTCCTGCTCGAGCCGGCCGGGCTCGATCTCGTCGCCGAGGCGCTCGATGCGCTCGCGGAACCTGGCCTCGAGTGCTTCGCGCACGGCCGGCAGGTGTTCACGGACCTTTTTCACCTCGGCCAGGATCCCGTCGAGCCGCGGTTCGAGCATCTCGACGATGGCGCGGCCTTCCTGCTCTCGCGCCTCCACGAGCGCATCGATGGCCTCGTCGAGCAGGTCCAGCGCACGCTCGCGTTCGTCGGCCAGGTCCGGTCGCTGCTCGACGACGAGCCCCGGCCACTGCATGAGTGCGTCGAGGTCCGGTGCCGCATCCCGGCCCGCCAGCGACTGCAGTTCGCCGTGACGGGCAAGCAGTGTCTCGGCCAGCGGACGGTTCAGCGACCACGTGCCTGCCGCGGCCTCGGGGTCGGGAACGAAGCGCAGGCCGACTTCGACCTTGCCGCGCGCCAGGCGCGCCTTGCAGCGCTCGCGGATTCCGGGCTCCAGGGCGCGGAAGTCGTCGGGCAGGCGCAGCGAGACATCGAGGTAGCGGTGATTGACGCTGCGAATCTCCCAGGCCAGCTGGCCGGCCGGGGTGGATGTCGAGCGGCCGGCATAGGCCGTCATGCTGCGAATCATCGGTAGGGTGGGTCCGGCGAACAGAGACCCCGCAGGATACCCGATCCGTCGCGGGGTCGCCGCGGTCGAAACCCCTCGCCGTGGTACGCTTGCCGGCTCTTCTTCGACCCCATCCACACCACGGAGGACCCCGGCTTGACGCGACCGTCCGGAAGGCAAGCCGACGCGCTTCGGCCCGTCGACATCCAGCGCAACTTCACCCGCCACGCAGAGGGATCGGTACTGATCTCCTGCGGCGAGACCCGCGTGCTCTGCACGGCCTCGGTCGAGGACCGCGTGCCGCCCTGGCTGCGCGGCAAGGGGCAGGGCTGGGTGACGGCCGAGTACGGCATGCTGCCCCGTGCGACCGGAACGCGGAACATGCGCGAGGCCACCCGCGGCAAGCAGGGCGGGCGCACGCTGGAAATCCAGCGGCTCATCGGCCGGAGCCTGCGCGCCGTGGTCGACCTGGCCGCGCTCGGCGAGCGCACCGTGACGCTCGACTGCGACGTGCTGCAGGCCGACGGCGGGACGCGCACGGCTTCGATCACCGGCGCCTACGTGGCGCTCGTCGACGCCGTGCGGAAGATGCGTGAGCGCGGTCTCAAGAAGGACCCGCTGCACGGCCAGGTCGCGGCCGTCTCCGTGGGTATCGTCGGCAGCGAGCCCGTGCTCGACCTCGACTACGCCGAGGATTCGACGGCCGACACCGACCTCAACGTCGTCATGAACGACGGCGGCGGCTTCATCGAGGTGCAGGGCACGGCCGAGGGCCACGCATTCCACCGCGACGAGATGGACCGCATGCTGGACCTCGCCGAGGCCGGCATCCGCGAGCTCATGGCCGCGCAGACCGCGGCCCTCGAGGACTGATCCGGTGGCGCGCACCCGGCTCGTCATCGCCTCGGGCAACGCGGGCAAGATCGCCGAGTTCCGCCAGATGCTCGAGCCGCGCGGCTACGAGGTCGTACCGCAGTCCGACGTCGGCGTCGACCCGCCGCCGGAGACGGGCGCCACCTTCGTCGAGAATGCGCTGATCAAGGCACGCGCGGCCGCCGAGGCGGCCGGTGGGGCGGCGCTGGGAGACGACTCGGGCCTCGTCGTCCACGCGCTGGACGGACGCCCGGGGATCCGCTCGGCGCGGTTCGCCGGGGAGGATGCGACCGATTCCGAGAACATCGACCGGCTGCTGGCCGAACTCGACGGGCTTCCGCCCGAGCGCCGCGGCGCCTGCTTCTACTGCTGCCTCGTGCTGCTCCAGCATGCCGAGGACCCGGCTCCGCTGATCGCCACGGGCCGCTGGGACGGCAAGATCCTGCAGGAACGGCGCGGCGACGGCGGGTTCGGCTACGATCCGGTCTTCCACGACCGGCGCATGGGCGCGACGGCCGCCGAGCTGCCGGCCGGCGAGAAGAACCGGGTCAGCCACCGCGGCCGCGCGCTCGAACAGTTGATCCGCCAGATCGACGACCTCTGAGCCCATAGAATCTCCATGGCGCTGTCCCTGCCGCCGCTGACCGTCTACGTGCACCTGCCCTGGTGCGTGGCCAAGTGCCCCTACTGCGACTTCAACTCGCATGCGCTGACCGGCAACCTGCCCGTCGACGAGACCGTCGAAGCGCTGATCCGCGATCTCGAGCACGACCTGCCGCGCGTCTACGGGCGCACGGTCTCGGCGATCTTCATCGGCGGCGGTACGCCGAGCCTGTTCCCGGCCGACGCCATCGAGCGCATCCTCCAGGCGATCTCCGCGCGGCTGCGCCTCGCGCCCGGCGCAGAGGTCACGATGGAGGCCAACCCCGGGGCCGTCGAGCACGACCGCTTCGCGGCCTATCGCGCCGCCGGCGTCAACCGCATCAGCCTCGGCGTGCAGTCGTTCGACGAGGAACGGCTGAAACTCCTGGGCCGCATCCACGGCCCCGGCGAGGCGCACGGGGCGATCGAGGCCATCCGCGACGCCGGATTCGACACCTTCAACGTCGACCTCATGTGGGCGCTGC
>JAWVZQ010000219.1:0-3947 GCA_033722095.1 Wenzhouxiangellaceae bacterium
AACAGCCACAGCAAGCTCAACTGCATCCTGGCCTGCATCCAGGGCGCGGTCGCCGGTGCCGACGAGGCGCTGATGCTGGATCCCGACGGCTTCGTGGCGACCTGCAATTCGACGCACTTCTTCATCGTCCGAGCAGGCCGCGTGATGACCTCCGACGGGCGCTACTGCCTCGGCGGCATCACGCGCGGCCATGTGCTCGAACTCTGCGCGGCGCACGATATCCCGCACGCCGAGAAGACCTTTCCGCTGACCGACGTGTATTCGGCCGACGAGGCGTTCGTGACGGGTACGCTGTCGGGCATCAAGCCGGTGGGCGCCGTCGACGGCCGCACGATCGGTGGCGGGAAGCGCGGGCCCGTCACCGAGCGCCTGCAGGAGGCCTACGCCCGCGTCCTCGAGACCGAGGCCGGCGCGTGACCGGACCGGTACGCATCGCGATGTGGTCCGGGCCGCGCAACATCTCCACGGCCATGATGCGCGCGTTCGAGAACCGCGACGATTGCAGCGTCTCCGACGAGCCGTTCTACGGCGCCTGGCTGAAGGCCACGGGTGCGCCGCACCCCATGGCCGACGAAGTCATCGAGGCCATGGAAACCGACTGGCGCAAGGTGGCGGGTGCACTGACGGGACCGGCGCCCGACGGCAAGGATGTCTGGTACCAGAAGCACATGACCCACCACCTGCTGCCGGACATGCTCGATGCCGGTTGGCTGTCCCGGCTGACGCATGCCTTCCTGATCCGCGACCCGCGTGCCGTCGTGGCCTCCTATCTCGCGAAGCGCGACACGGTCTCGGCCGAGGACATCGGCGTGCCGCAGCAGTGGGCGCTGTACCGCTTCGTCACCGAAGAGCTGGGCCAGGATCCGCCGGTCATCGATTCCGGCGAATTCCTGCACGATCCCGAAGGCCACCTGCGCGCGCTCTGCGGCCGGCTGGGCATTCCGTTCAGCGAATCGATGCTGTCCTGGCCCCCGGGCCTGCGCGAGACCGACGGCCCCTGGGCGCCGCACTGGTACGACCGGGTCCGGAAGTCGACGGGCTTCGGACCGCCTCCCGATCGCCCTCCCGAACTCGAGGGTCGAGCCCGCGACGTCGCATCGTGCTGCATGCCGGCCTACGAGCGGTTGCGCGAGCGCCGGATCGGGTCTGCGTGAAGCCCAGTCAGCGTCTGCCGACGAGGGCGGCGGCCGCGAGTACGAGGAGCGCGACGGCGAGCAGGCCCTGCCCCGTCGAAGTCAGCGCAGGCACATCGCGGGCGGCTCCGACGAACAGTGTTCTGGTGGCCAGCAGATCGCCGCTGAGGGCATCGTGCATGCGAAGGGTGTAGGTGCCCGGCGCGAGCGGGCCGATCGTCGTACTGCCGGTGACGCAACCGATCTCGAGGAGGGGCCCGAAGCAACCCAGGTCGAATCGGATTCCGTCGTGTTCCAGGGTCGCAACGACGTCCAGCAGACCCTGGGTCAGGCAGAGACGCTCGAACTCGAAGTCCAGGGGCGTTCCGAACGGGGCCGGGTCCGGCGTCCAGGAAACGGTCGGGGCGTCGGTGCAGGCGGGTTGCCCGAAGGCCGACTCCGACACCGCCACGGCCAGCACGACCGCGAGGACCGGTGCGGCCCGCGCGAGCCCGAGGGGCGCATTACCCATCGTCGCCCTGGTCTTCCGCCGACCCGTCGTCCTCGCTTTCAGTGCCTTCGTCCGCTGCGGAGTTCCCGGTCTCGTCGCCGCCCGGTTCCGGTTCATCGGCGGAAGACCCCGACTCCGCTTCCTCGCCCGAACCGGGCTCGTCGGCGAGTTCCTCGGCTTCCTGCGGTCCGGGCTCGGGCGGCGGCGGCTCGACCATCTGGCGGTACTCGCCCTCGGTCAGCGCGGAGGCGCGCTCGAGAAACGCCACGACCTGCCAGACTTCCTCGTCGCTCATGCTCTCGGGACCGCGCTTCGGCATCGCCGACATCTTGATGCCGTTCCGGACGGCCCAGAAGTTGTAGGCCGGGCCGTGGGCGTGGCGCGTGATCGCCGGGGGGCGCGGGCCGAAGCTCTCGGACGGCGGTCGCCCGGGCCGGCCGTGGCAGCCCGCGCAGGCCTGATCGTAGAGCCGGGCGCCGGACTCGACCATCGTTGCGTCGTCGAGCGGCGGCACCTCGATGCCGGCGGATGCGCGATCGATGGAATTGTGGCGCACCGTCGACAGGAACCACCCGACGACGGGATTGTGGCCGCTGCCCACCGAGACGTCGTAGACGCCGCTGTAGGCAAAGGCGAGCAGGCCGCCGATCGTGAGCACGATCAGCACCAGTGCGGTGTAGAGGACATGCTTGACGGTCTTCATCCGGACTCCCTCGTCGATCTCGCTCGCCATGGTAAGGCACTGCCCGCCCGGCGCAAAGCCGTCCCGGCTCAGAGCCGCCCGCGGAGTTCGATCAGCCGCTCCGCCACGGCCCGGCCGATCTCGATGCAGGCCGACTCCGAGGGATGGAAACCGTCGGCGGCGAAGCGCGGGTCGGGACGGCCATCGGCCGGGGGAAACCGGACGGCGACGTGGGCGACACCGGACCGGTCCTCGGTGCCGGCGCGCAGTACGTGGTCGAGCTGGCCTGCGCGCATCGCCAGCACGTCGCGCAGCGGGCGCGGCAGGGCCGGGAACGTTTCTATCGGCGGCAGGCCCAGCATCGCGACAACCGCGTCCGGCGCGCGCTTGCGGATCCCGTCGAGCAACCCGCCCAGGTCGGCGCGGAAGCGGGCCAGCGAGCGCAGCGAGATCAGGTCGTTGACGCCCGTCGAGACGACCACGTAGTCGGCCGGCTCCAGGTCGGCGTCGGGAAGCCACCGGTCGCGGATGTCCGCGGTGGTCGCGCCGCTACGGCCGTGGGCCGACCACGCGATGCGGCAACCGAGGTACTCGGCCAGCGCTGCGGCGGTCCGGCCGGTCATGGCCCGATCGAGCGTGCCGCAGCCCACACCGTCGACGATGGAATCGCCGAGCGCGACGAGCCTGCGGGTCGGGCCTTCTCCCGCGGTTCCGTGCCGCGGACCCTCGGCTCCGGGAAAGCGCGGCGCGGTGCCGCGCACCCAGGCGGCCTGCGGCAGGCAGGCGGCGAAGCCGGCCCAGAAGCGCAGGGCCTGGCCGCGCGGGACTTCAGTCACCCGTGTAGACGCAGCCGGCCGTGCAGGTCTCTCGCACGACGACCTTGCTCAATCCCGGCAGTTCCGTGTCCAGGCGCGCCCAGATCCACTTCGCGAGGTTTTCGCTCGTCGGGTTGTCGAGCCCGTCGATGTCGTTGTGGTAATGGTGATCGAGTCGTTCGAACAGCGGTTTGAACGCGCGCTTGATGTCGGCGAAATCCATGACCCAGCCGCTCCGCTCGCCCGGCTCGCCCGTGACGTGCACGGCGATGCGGAAGGAATGGCCGTGAAGCCTCGAGCACTTGTGGTCGTCGGGCAGGTTCGGAAGCCGGTGCGCGGCCTCGACCTGGAATTCCTTGAAGATTTCCATGCCGCCATTCTACCGGCGCGCCGGTTCGCCGGACGGGGAGGGAGTTCAGGCCAGGAAGAACAGAACCAGGCCGATGGCCAGGGCGGCGACCGCGATGCCGGTCACGACGTCCTGGACGCCGATGCCGCCCTCTCCATGGTCGTGGGCGCTGCCGTGGCTCGATCCCGCCACGTGACGGCGGTGCAGCCAGAGCATGAGCGCGGCGACGAAGACGAAGCCGACGTTGAAGAAGAACGTGTAATCGATCGCGAACTGCTCCTCGGTCACGGCGGACGCCGCGCCTTCGGGGGTCATGCCCAGCGCGCCGAATCCGATATCGAGGATCAGCGCCGTGCAGACGATGCTGACGTACATGATGGCCGCGATGTAGAGCGCGACCTTCCAGCCGTAGTAGCGCGCGTTGACCTTGACCAGCGGCGGAACCATGAGGTCGGAGTAGATGAAGGCCATGAGCCCG
>JAWVZQ010000220.1:0-3937 GCA_033722095.1 Wenzhouxiangellaceae bacterium
AACCGGCGCGCCTCGTCGAGCAGCACGAGCAGGTCGTCGCTGCCGGTCAGCGCGAGCGTGACGGCGTGGGCGTCCATGGACCGGTCGCGGACGTCGGCCGGCAGCGGGCCGGGCGGGAACTCGCGCTCGGCGTCGGCCACGGCATTGCGGATGCGGTCCCAGGCCGCGTCGGTGTCGTAGATGTGCTGCTGCATGCCGACCCAGACGTGGGCCACGCCGAGGCGCACCGTGCCGCGGATCTCGGAGACCTCCTCGAGCTGGGCCAGTTCTTCCTCGAGGGGGTTCAGTACGAGGCGCTCGACGTCGGCCGGGTCGGCGCCGGGCCACTGGACGAGGATCTGCCCGTAGCGGTACGGGAAGAACGGGTCCTCCTGGCGGTTCATCTCCTGCCAGGCCAGCAGGCCGAGTGCCGAGAGCAGCAGCGCGAACGCGAGGATCAGCCTGCGGCGCGCCAGCGCACCGAAGATCAGGTTCACGGCAGGACCCGGACGGGCTCGCCGTCGAGCAGGTGGGCCTGGCCGGCGACGACGACGCGGTCGCCGGGCGCCAGCGGCCCGTGGATTTCCACCCAGCCCGAGGCCAGCCGACCGAGCTGCACCGAGACTTCCTCGGCGCGATCGCCGTCGACGCGGAACAGCCGCGCGTAGCCCGTGCCGGGGTCGATGACGGCGCCCAGCGGCACGGTGGGCCGGGCCTCGCCGGCCAGCTCGAGCAGCACGTGCACCGGTGCGCCCGGAGACACCGACGAGACATCGGCTGGGTCCAGCGCAACGACGAGCGGCACGGGCCGGCCGGGTTCGGCGCGCCCGATCTCGCGCACCGTGGCGTCGAGCCGAATCCCCTGGTCCTGGACCACGACGCCGGCGGGATCGGACTCGGCCAGGCGGGCCGCGCTGGCGGGACGCACGAAGACTTCGACCTCGAGCTCATCGGGATCGGCCACGCTCATGACGACCTGGCCGGCGCGCACGAAGTCGCCGGGCTCGGCCGCGAATCGCGTGACGACGCCGGCGAAGGGGGCGCGCAGCGCGGCGTCGTCGAGCTGGGCGCGGGCCTGCTCGAGGCGGGCCTGGGCCTGCTCCAGCGCCGCTCGCGCCGCGTCGCGGCGTGTCCGGGTCTGTTCGAGGTCGTCCTCGGAGATCAGGTTGCGCTCGACGAGCGTGCGCTGGCGCCGCGTGTCGGTCTCGAGCTGCTCGAGCCGCGTGCGTGCCTCGCGGACGTCGGCCTCGGCCGCGGCCACGCCGGGCTGCAGTGCCGGGTTGTAGAGCGTCGCCAGTGCCTGGCCCTGCGCGACGCGCTGGCCGAGACCGACAAGACGGTCCTGCAGCGTGCCGTCGTGGAGGAACGCCAGGTCGGCGCGGTCGCGCGACCGAAGCGCACCGGGAAGGCGGATGCGTTCGACGGCCTCCGAGGCGCGGACCTCGGCGACCTGCACGGGGCGCGGTGCAGGCGAGGCTTCGGACTGCTCGGCGGGCTCGGGCGCGCAGCCGGCCGACAGCAGCGCCGCGGCCGCGATCAGGACCCGTACCGGACTGGCCGACCGGTCAATACGCGGGGTGCGCGAAGCAGCGTGCAGAAAACTTCCAGGCATGGATCAGTCCTCCGGGTCGCGCGAGCCCGTGGGTTCGAGGCCGCGCATGAAGATCTTCAGGAAATCGGACAGGAAGGCCTCGTCGTCGCCGATGCCCGGCCACTGCGAGTGGTGGCTGCGGGCCTCGAACCAGTGCGTGCAGGCGATGACGAAGGTCGTGACCACGTGGGTGGGATTCACGTCGTCGCGGAACACGCCGGCTTCCTGCCCCTGGCGCACTCGCTCGGCGCCGAGCCGCACGAGCTCGGCATCCATTTGTCCGCAGCTCGTGTCGCCTTCCAGGTGCGTCCAGGCGAACAGGCGCACGATCTCGGGGTGCTCGGACAGGAAGCGGAAGTAGTTCTCGACGCCTGCGCGCAGCAGCTCGCGCGGCGGCAGCGAGGGGTCCTCGAGCTCGGCGCGCTGGCGCTCGGCGTAGAGTTCGAACGCCTGCTCCTTGGCCGCGTCCCAGAGTGCCTCCTTGCTGCCGAAGTGGTGATGGATCAGGCTCTTGGTCACGCCCGAACCCGCGGCGATCTCGCGCATCGACGCATCGGCGAAGCCTTTCTCCACGAAAAGAGAGAAGGCCGCGTCGAGAATGCGGCTGCGCGTCAGGTCGGGGTCACGGGTGGCAGGTTCGTTCATGGTGATAATCTAGCATTAACTGGCCGGCCGGTCAATTCGAGCGGGCCCCAGGCACGGCGCTGACCACGTTTCGCTCGGTCGCGACTCCTCGACGTGGCGCTGCCACGCCTCCGGGCCGCTCGGTCGCAAAACGCGCCCATCACCGCACCTGGAACCCGCTCGACGGGATCGTTACCCCGGCACGGCGCTGGGCGACGCTTCGGAGAAAGCTCGGGTCTCCAGAGGATGGACGCGGATGGACACGGATTGGAAAGGCGAACAGCTCTAGGGGACGCGCGCGAAGGCGCAAAGGCGCGAAGAGAGAACCGGGAAATCCCCTGAAAAGGCACGGAGAGTAGCCCAGGGGCTACGTCCCCTGGGGTGGTAACGAGAACATCTCCGGACGCCGGATTCCCGGCATACGCAAAACCCCATTCGCGGTCGTTGACCGCTCACCCAAGGGACGCCGCCCTTGGGCTTCGACGTGGGCGCCAAGGTCAGTGACGGCATTCGTTTCGTAGCCCGGGGTCACATCCCCGGGTGAGCGAACCGAAGGGTGAGCGAATGGCATTCCGGCTTCGCCGGCGGTTCATGGTTGAAGGTTTCCGGTCTCTGAAAAACCGGTCCCAAGGGACGTAGCCCCTGGGCTACTCGGGGGAGCGGCAACGAGAGCATCTCCGGACATCGACGAGGCAGGGATTTCTCGAAGAGCGACCGCCTCCTCTCTCCCCATTCCCCCCGAGTAGAATCTCCGTTTCCCCGATTCTTCCGGAGTCTTCCCCATGGCCCGACGCAGGAAACCCTCGAAGTCCGCGCCCCTCCCGCCGCCGCGGCCGGTCGGCACCGAGCCCGACTGGGTGATCTTCGCGCTGGCGCTGGTCGGCGTTGCGATCACCGGCATCCTGACCTGGACGACGCTGACCGCGCAGGCGCCGGCGTTCTGCGGCGCGGAGTCCGGCTGTGCGGCCGTGCAGAACAGTCGTTACTCGACGCTGATCGGCCTGCCCGTCTCGCTCTGGGGGCTGCTGCTGTACCTGTTCATCGCCTGGAGCGCCTGGGCGCCGCCGGCGAAGCCCAAGCGCTGGCGCCGGCTGGCCTGGCTGGCCGGGATCGGGCTGGCGATCAGCGTCTACCTCACCGTCGTCGGGCTCGTCGTGCTCGACGCCTGGTGCGCCTGGTGCATGGCCTCGCTGGCCACGATCACGGCCATCGCCGTGGCCGTCGCGCTGCGCCGGCCCGAGTCCGGAACGGGCGGCTGGGCATTCGTCGGCAACGTCGCGCTCGTGGCGCTGTTCGTCGCCGGCGCCGTCGGCGCCTGGCAGGGCGGCGTCTTCGAGCCGCCGGAAAATCCGCGGCTGAAGGGGCTGGCCGAGCACCTCGACGCCAGCGGGGCGCGCTATTTCGGCGCATCCTGGTGCGTGAACTGCCAGGAGCAGTCCGCGATGTTCGGGCGCTCGGCCGATCGCCTGCCGTACATCGAATGCGCACCCGGGGGGCGCGGCGGCGTCGTGGCCATGGAATGCCTGGCCAACGACATCACGGGCTACCCGACATGGATCATCGACGGGCGGCGCTTCCAGCAGGTGCTCACGCCCGAGCAGCTCGCGCGCTACTCGGGCTACCGCGAATGGTTCGCCGAAGACGCCCACGGAGGTGAATCATGAAGCGCGTCTTCTCCTCCGTTCTGGCATTCCTCCTGCTCGCCGGCGGCTCCGCGCTTGCGCAGGAGTCCGCGCCGGGCGA
>JAWVZQ010000221.1:0-3868 GCA_033722095.1 Wenzhouxiangellaceae bacterium
CCTGCAGCCCCGCGCCGTGGACGCGCACGGCGCAGATGCCGGTCAGCGCCGGCGGCTCGGCGACGCGCAGGTTGACGGTCGGGAAGCCCAGGTCGCGGCCCAGCGATTTCCCGCGCAGGACGCGGCCGGAAATGCGGTAGCGCCGCCCCAGCAACGCCGCCGCGCGGTCGAGGTCGCCCTCGGCCAGTGCGGCACGCAGGCGCGTCGAGGAGATGCGCCGGCCGTCGGCGTCGACCACGGGCGGGATCGCCTCGACGTCGAAACCCAGCTCCCGGCCGAACTGCCGCAGTGCATCGACGTCTCCCGCCGCTCGGTGCCCGAAGCGGAAGTCCTCGCCGACGACGACGCGGCGCGCCGACAGCCCCGCGGCGAGGACGTCGCGGGCGAAGCCGGCCGGAGACCGCATCGAGAACGCGCGGTCGAAGCGCAGCACGGCCAGCAGTTCCACGCCGAGCGCGGAGGCGACCCGGACGCGGTCGCGCAGCTTCATGACGCGCGGCACGGGACGTTCCGGGGCGAAGAAGGTTCGCGGCAGCGGCTCGAAGCACAGCATCGCCGGGGCCAGCTCGGGCGCCCGGGCCGTACAGGCTTCGACGAGCGCACGGTGGCCGCGGTGCAGGCCGTCGAAGTTGCCGATCGCGACGGCCGTGGGCCGTGCCGGGGCCGAATGGGGAAGGTGGCGGATCAATCGCATGGGCGGGCAGTGTAGCCGGGGCGGATGGCGCCGATGTCGGTGATCAGCCGGCCTCGCGCGGTCGTGCGAGGTCCGAGGGTCGCAGTCCGGCCGCCGCGAGCACGGCGGCATAGACGGCCGCACCGCCGGCGACGACGAGCGCCAGCCAGCCGATGCGCCGGAACAGCCCCGCCTCGGCCCAGGCCGGCCATGACGGCGTGCCCCAGGTCACGGCCGCGGCCATCACCGCGCAGGCCCCGAGACAGGCCAGCAGCGTCGCCCACGGCAGGCCGGCGGCGAGCCGCTCGCTCTTCAGCGCGCGCCACAGCAGCCCCGCGTTCAGCCACGCCGACGCGCTGGAGGCCAGCGCCAGGCCGGCGTGGATGCCGGGGTGTCGCGCCAGCGTTTCGAACAGCCCTCCGGCGAAGTTCCCGCCCGACAGCCAGACGGCCAGGGCGAGCACGAACGCGACGTTGAGGACCATGTTCGCCACGAGTGCGATGACGGCGATGCGCACCGGTGTGCGCGTGTCCTGGCGCGAGAAGAACGCCGGCGCGAGGATCTTTACGGCGATGAATGCAGGGAGGCCGACGCAGTATGCCTGCAGCGCGAGCGCGGCCATGGCGACGTCCTGCTCGGAGAACGCGCCGTAGTGGAACAGCGTCGCGACGATCGGCCGTGCGGCGACGGCCAGCCCGGTCGCGGCCGGCAGCGCGATGACCACGCCGAGCCGCACGGCCCAGTCGAGCGTGGCGCGGAATTCGGAGCGGCTCTCGCGGGCGTGCTGGGCCGACAGCGTCGGCAGGATGACCACCGACAGCGCCACGCCGAACATGCCGAGCGGGAATTCCATGAGTCGATCGCCGTAGTAGAGCCAGGAGATGCTGGCCTGTGCGAGCAGCGAGGCGATGAGCACGTCGAGCATGAGGTTGATCTGGGCCACCGAGGATCCGAACAGCGTCGGACCCATGAGGCGCAGGATGCGGCGCACGCCCGGATGGCGGAAGTCCGGCCGGGGGACCGGGAGCAGCCCCCGGCGGGCCAGGGCCGGCAGCTGTACGGCGAGTTGCAGCGCGCCGGCGACGAGCACGCCCCAGGCCAGCGCCTTGACGGGCTCGTCGAAGCGCTCGCTGAACGCGATCGCGGCGGTGATCAGGCTCACGTTCAGCAGCGCCGGGGTCAGCGCCGGCAGCGCGAAGCGATTCAGCGTGTTGAGGATGCCGCCGGCCAGCGCGGTCAGCGCGATGAACGGCAGGTAGGGAAACGTGATGACGAGCATCTCCGCGGCGAGCCGGCGCTGCTCGGGGGCGTCTCGGAAGCCCGGAGCGAACACGTCGACGACCCAGGGGGCGGCCAGCATGCCGAGGCCGGTCAGCACGAGCAGCACGGACATGAGGCTGCCCGAGGCCGCGTCGACGAGCGACTTCATGGCTGCGCGGTCTCCGGTCTCGCGCACTTCCGAGAGCACCGGGACGAAGGCCAGCGAGAACGATCCCTCGGCGAACATCCGGCGCAGGAAATTCGGGATCTTGAAGGCCACGAAGAACGCGTCCGTGGCCGCCGAGGCGCCGAACCAGCGCGCCAGCACCACGTCGCGGACGAGCCCCAGGACGCGCGAGATCAGCGTCATCGAACTGAACGAGAACGTGGACCGCAGCAGGCTCATCGCAGACCCCTTCGGTGCTTGACGCACGGGTTCGAAACCGCGATACTAAGCGGCTTGGTTTTTTTCATTTTTCGAATTTTCGATCCAGGAGTCGATTCGTGGCCAACAGCGCATCCGCACGCAAGCGCGCCCGACAGGCCGAGCGCAACCGCCGGCACAACGCGGCGCAGCGTTCCTACGTCCGTACCATGATCAAGAACGTCGTCAACGCGGTCAAGGCCGGCGACGCCGAGCAGGCCGAGAGCGCCTACCGCAAGGCGGTTCCGGCGATCGACAAGGCCGTCTCGAAGGGCATCATGCACGGCAACAAGGCCGCCCGCCACAAGTCGCGGCTGAACCGTCACATCGTCGAGCTTCGCGGCTGAACGACACGGCGACGGCCGGGCCGCCCGGCCCGTCGCAGGCCGCCGGTCGACGGCGGTCCGCCTCGCCCCGCTCAGGGCGAGCGCCCATCCCACCAGCGTACCCGGGGATGACCGGCACGACGCTTCGTGCCGGCGACGTCGCGCCATGTCGCGATGATCCCGGTGTCGTGTCCCGACGCCAGCGCGAGAAGCGCGGCCGCCTCCAGGGTTTCCCAGGATTCCTCCCCGAGTGATTCCTCGCGCAGCGCCAGGCAGCGCGATGCCGGTTCGCGCGCCTCGCCGTTGCGGCCGAGTTCCAGCCTGAGCCGGGCCAGTTCGCAGAGCGCGGAGGCGAGGTAGCGGCCCGAGGCCGGCTGCATCGCGTCCAGCGTTTCGGCAAGCGCGGCGAAGCGCGGCTCGGCCTCGTCCGCCGGGGACAGCGAGGCTTCGTGCATTTCCGCGATGCGCGTGAACAGGTGCTCGGGCCCGAGCCGGTCCGAGAACATGTCGCGCGCCGCGCCCAGGTCCGCCGATGCGCGCTCGCGCTGGCCGAGGTCGCGCAGGACCCGGCCCCGCGAGAGCAGGGCGCGCGCGTGCCCCAGGCTGTCGGTGCCTTCGTAGCGGAGGATCATCTCCAGGCCCGTCTCGGCATGGTCCAGCGCTTCCTCGGCAGGGCCGGTCAGCGCCAGCAGGGCGCCGAGGTTCAGGTGGGCCGCTGCCAGCGCACCCGAGGCGCCGAATCGCCGCGTTCGTCGATCGATGGCTTCGCGGTACAGCGACTCGGCGGCGTCGAGCTCGCCGCGCTGGTGCAGCAATCCCGCCAGGTTGGCCATGATGGTCAGCGCGCTGGAACTGTCCTCCCCGCCGAGCTCCCGCCAATTGGCCAGCGCCTCGCGAAGATAGGGCATGGCCCGGTCCGGCTGGCCGGCGTAGATCAGCGTGGTGGCGAGATTGTTCGCGCTGCGCGCGCGCACCGTGGAGGGGAACGCCGTGCGCCGGGCCAGTCCCCATCCGCGCTCCAGCGTCTCGATGGCCTCGGGCCAGCGGCCCAGGCCGCGCAGCGCCTGGCCGCGGATCTGCAGCACGTCGGGGACGTGCTCGGTGCTCGTTCCGGCCCGCTCCCGCAGCAGCGCAAGGGAGCGCTACGTCAGCGACTCGGCTTCCTAGCTGCGGCCCTGGCGCTCC
>JAWVZQ010000222.1:0-3799 GCA_033722095.1 Wenzhouxiangellaceae bacterium
GTAGGGCTCGGAGAAGTACTCGGCCATGATCGCGTTGACCTCGGCGAAGCGGCCCAGGTCGGTCAGGAACACGTTCAGCTTGCAGATGTCGCCCAGTGATCCACCCGCTGCCTCGCAGACTGCGGCAAGGTTGTCGAACACGCGCCGGGTGCGGGCCTCGAAGTTGCCGTCGATGACCTCGCCCGAGGCCGGATCGAGCGGAATCTGGCCCGACAGGTAGAGGGTGTCGCCGGCGTGCACGGCCTGCGAGTACGGACCGATGGCGGCCGGCGCCGACTCGGTGTGAACGGGTTTCGATGGCATGGCGGAATCTCCTTCGACCGGGCTGCTCAAGGATAGCGCGGCCCCCGGTTCAGCGCGGTGGATCGACCTGGTCCATGGTCGAGGTGTTGCAGCGGAACCAGCCGGCGATGCTGGCCCGGTCGCGCCGCGTCGGCAGCACCTCGTGCGGCACTTCCTCGCTGAGGAAGACGGCCAGCGTGCCGCCGCGCGGCGGCACGCGCCGCAGGGCCTGTTCTCCGTCGGCCTCGTAGAGCACGAGTTCTCCGCCGTCGCCTTCATGCCAGTCGGGATTCAGGAACGCGACCAGCGAGACGAGACGGTTGGCCTGGCCGCGGAACGCATCGGTGTGTTGCCGGTAGTAGCCGCCGGGCGGGTAGAGCGCGAAGTGGGCCTCGAATTCGAAGAGTCCCAGGAACAGGCGGCGGTTCAGGGCCAGGCGCAGTCGCTCGGCGAAGGCCAGAAACCGGAGATGCTCGGGATGGCCGGCGCCGAGCCAGTGGATGCGATCGGCGCGGATGCTGCGGTCGAGCTGGAAATCGCGTTCGCGGCCGATTCCGGCACGGCGCAGCGCATCGGCCTCGACCAGGCGGTCGAGCTCGGCGCGCAGACGCTGGACCTCTGCCTCGTCGAACGCGTGCTCGCCGACCCAGAAGCCCGGGCCGGCCAGCGCCTCGGCGATGTCGTCGTGGAAGTCGTCGATCGCCGGAGGTGCTCCGGCGGTCGCGTCAGCCGAGTTCCCGGTGGACACGGAACACGTTGGCGTTGCGGCGCAGCCGCTTGAGCACTCGGGCCAGCTGGGTGCGGTTCTTCAGGCCGATCAGGAAGTGGAGTTCGGCCGTCTCGCTCGTGCTCTCGCGTTGTTCCACGCGCTCGATATTCGCTTCGGCCTGCCCGATCGATGCCGAGACCGAGGCCAGCACGCCGGGACCGTTGACCGTGATGACCTTCAGCAGCACGCTGAAGCTGCCGTGCGGCAGGGGCTCCCAGGCGACGTCGAGCGTCCGTTCCGGATGTTCGCGCTTGAGCGCCGGCACGTTCGGGCAGCGCTGCCGATGGACGACGATGCCGCGGCCCGGCGAGACGTAGCCGGTGATCGAGTCTCCGGGAATCGGCCTGCAGCAGCTGGCGTAGCTGATCGCATTGCCCTCGCCGGAACCGACGCGGAACAGGTCTCCGTTGCCGTGCTCCGCCGTGCGCCGCTGCGTGATCGGCAGCAGCTTCTGCGCGACGTTGGCGGCCAGCTGCTCACCGCGCGCGATGCGGATCAGCAGGTCCTCGAGCCGTTCGAGGCCGGCCTTCTTCAGGAAGCGATCGAGGCGCCGCGGGGACACCTTCTCGAGCGAGGTGTGGCGCCGGGCCAGGGCCTGGTCGAGCAGCCGGTGGCCGATGGCCACGGAATCGGCCTGCTCGAGATTCTTGAGGTGCGAGCGGATCGCCGTGCGTGCCTTGGCCGTGACCACGAATTCCAGCCATTCCGCCTGCGGCCGGGCGTCGTCGCGCGTGCGGATCTCGACGGTCTGGCCGTTCTCGAGTTCGGCGCTCAGCGGCGCCGGCTTCTGGTCGATGCGCGCCCCGGCCGCTCGGTTGCCGACATCGGTATGGATCGCGTAGGCGAAATCCAGCGCCGTGGCCCCGGCCTTGAGGTCGATGATCTTGCCGCGCGGCGTGAACACGAAGACCTCGTCGGGAAACAGTTCGGCCTTGGCCGTGTCGATGAACTCCATGGAGTCGCCGGTACGCGACTGCGACTCCACGAGCTTCAGCAGCCATTCGCGGGCCCGCACGGCCGTGGAGCCGTCGGGCGGCGCCGCCTTGTAGAGCCAGTGGGCGGCGGCGCCCTTCTCGGCGACCATGTCCATTTCCTCGGTACGGATCTGGATCTCGATGGGTACCTCGTAAGGGGAGTTCAGCACGGTGTGCAGCGACTGGTAGCCGTTGGGCTTGGGCAGCGCGATGTAGTCCTTGAAGCTGCCCGGCCGGGGGCGGAACAGGTTGTGGACGACGCCGAGTGCCTGGTAGCAGTGGGCCTCGGTATGCGTGACGATGCGGAATGCGTAGATATCGTGAACTTCGTCGAACGGCAGCGACTTGTCGCGCATCTTCGAGTAGATGCTGTACATCGTCTTCTCGCGGCCGTCGATGCGGCACGGGATGCCCGACTCGTTGAGCCGCTTCTTCAGCGCCTGCTTGACGCTGTCGACGATTTCCTTGCGGTGCTTGGCCGTCGACCGGACGCGCCGCGACAGCGTCCGATAGCGCATCGGGTGGCGGTTGGCGAAGCCGAGCTCCTCGAGTTCCTGGCGCAACGAGTTCATGCCCAGCCGCTCGGCGATGGGCGCGTAGATGTCCAGCGTCTCGGCCGAGATCCGGCGGCGCGCATCGCTCGACATCGCACCGATCGTGCGCATGTTGTGCAGCCGGTCGGCCAGCTTGATGAAGATCACGCGCAGGTCCCGGCTCATGGCCAGCAGCAGCTTGCGGAAGCTCTCCGCGTCGGCCTCCTGGCGCGTGCGGAACTTCATCTTGTCGAGCTTCGTGACCCCGTCGACGAGCTTGGCGACCTGCGGTCCGAAGTCGCGCTCGAGGTCCTCGACGGTCATTTCCGTGTCCTCGACCGTGTCGTGCAGGATCGCGGCAGTGATCGTCTGGTGGTCCATGCGCATGCCCGCCAGGATGGTGGCCACGGCCACGGGGTGCAGGATGTAGTCCTCGCCGCTCCGGCGCTTCTGCCCGCGATGCGCTTCCTCGCCGGCCTCGAACGCGCGCAGCACCGTTGCGACCTGCTCCGGCTCCAGGTAGGTGTTGAGCAGGGTCTTGAGTTCGCGGACCGGTGCCGGATACGTCACGAGTCGAGGCTCCGGCGCGGGGCGGTCCTCGTCGACCGATCGGCAGCGCTCGACGCGCGAAGTGCAGTTGGATCACATGGGGCCATGGGCCTAGTGTATTCGGCGCCGCGCGGTCACCGGGTGCCGATCTACGCTGGTGCGTCCACGATTTCCCGGCTACCGGCCGGGACCACGACAGCCGTCGGCTGCTGCAGCGCGGCAACGGCGGTGTGCGAATGAGTACGAGGGGATTCCGGGCGCCAACGGGTGCCGGGAAAAGAACGTGTCCGGACGCCGAAGGCTTTCAGCGCGTCGCGAGCGGGCCGTGCTCGGTGACCGCCCCCGGATCGGGGTCCGGGGCAGGCTCCGCGCAGAAGCCGCAGTGTACGTATCAGTACATGAGGACTTCGAGCACCGCGGGGGGGCGCCCGATTTCCAGTTGATTCGGGCACTAAAGCTTCGGAGCGCGTCACGAGCGGCTTTCTGGCGGTGACCGCTGGAGCGCAGAGACCGCAGTGTACTGATCAGTACATGAGGATCGCGAGCACCACCGGGCGCCGCCAGAGCGTCGCGCAGGCTCGTGGCGTCGAGCGATCCGACGGCACGGCCGGAGGCGGTGACGTCGACGGGGCCGCCCGAGACGGAGAAGTTCGCGTTGACGGCGATCTGCGCCTCGGCCTGCGCGGTGGCGA
>JAWVZQ010000223.1:0-3752 GCA_033722095.1 Wenzhouxiangellaceae bacterium
GCGCCTCGCGCGAGCCGGATAGCGCATCGCTGCGGCGGCTCCGGGACTCGAAGCGATCCATCGGGATGCCGCGGCGCGACGGCGCCGCTTCGCGGCTGCGGAAATCTCCACGCCCGCGGATCGTGCCACGCGGCGTCGCTGTGCCCGTGGTCGCGCGCGGCGAGGCGGAAGAGCCGCGCCGCAGGCCGTCGCGCATCGACCCGCGCTCGGCTCCTGCTCGATTCACGGCGTCGCGGCGCGAGAGCGTTGGTTCGGTGCGCAAGGAAGGCCCGCGCTCGGCCAGCGTCCGGACCGTGCCGCTCGTGCCGGTCCACGGCACGGCGCGGCCGCGGTCGTCCCGGCCGGCGAGCAGCGCGCGCCGATCGATGCGGTCGCTGCGGAAACGCAGCCTGTCGATGCGCTGATCGATCGCGCGCAGGCGGTCGCGGTGGTAGCGATGGTGCCGCGCGTAGCCGTAGTGGTGGTGGACGCGCCAGTCGCTGAAGAAGCCGAACGCGAACGACGGATAGTGCCAGCCGTAGGCGGACCAGGGATAGCCCCAGCCATAGCCGACGCTGACACTGAAGCGCGGACGATGGTGGTAGCCGTGATGCGACCAGTAATGGCCGAGGGTCCATCCCGGGTAGGGATAGTAGTAGGGCTCGTGGTAACCCACGTAGACCGAATAGGGATGGACGTAGTGACTGAAGTAGAAGTAGTCCAGCGACCAGTACGGGTAGATCACGGGATTGGCCACCCAGACCGGCGCGGCGTGGCGCGAGCGATGCACGACCGGACCCTCTCCGTAGTAGGGGCCGTCGTCGTAGTAGACGCCGTCGCTGCCGTAGCGCGGGTGATAGACCGTGGTGCAACCCGCCAGAAGCAGGCCGGCAAGCGCCAGCAGCGCGGCGACGGGACGGAGCGTTCCTGCGGTTTTCCTGTTCATGCCACCGAACCTACCACGACAGGCTGAACCGGGACTGAACCGGATTCCCGCCACGCTACACTGTCGTGGTCACGGGGAACGGCCGGCATCCCGACCGGCGCCCGAAACCGGACTGCCGATGGACCGCACCTACGATATCGCCGGCTTCACGCTGGTACTCGACAAGGTCACGATGATCTCCGCGATCTTCGAGGCCGAGAACGGCGAAGGCTGGCAATTCAACGTCCGCCTCCAGTGCGGCACGCGCATCGCCGTCAAGCGGCCCGACCGCTCGCGAGCCGCGCTGGACCGCGACCTGCTCGTACGCGCGCTCGGGGGCGGCTGATCACTCGGCCTCGCAGGATCCCAGCGCGGCGCGTACGATTTCCTCGACGTCGGGGCTGGATTGCTCGCGCCCGGCCAGTTTCTCGAGTTCCTTCTTCATCAGCGCGCGCCGCTCGGCATCATGGGCCGTCCAGCGGTTGAAGGCCGCGGCCAGCCGCGAAGCGACCTGAGGGTTGATCTCGTCGAGCCGCGCGACGGCCTCGCCGACGAGGCGGTAGCCGTCGCCGTCGGCGCGATGGAACGCGACGGGGTTGGCCTGGGCGAGGCTGCCGATCAGCGAGCGGACCTTGTTCGGGTTGTTCCAGGAGAAGGCGGGGTGCTCGACGAGCCGGGCCACGACATCGACGGATTCGGGTGTCGGCGCCGTGGCCTGGATCGCGAACCACTTGTCCATGACCAGCGGATCGTCGCCGTGTCGCTGCTCGAAGTCGGCGAGCACGCGCGTGGCGGCCGGAGCGCCGGCGTGGACCAGGGCGGCCAGCGCGGCCTGTCGGTCCGTCATGTTGTCGGCCTCGAGGTACTGGGTCTCCGCGCGGGCTTCCGCCTCGGTCAGCCCGGCGGCCACGGCCAGTCGCAGGACGGCGTTGCGCCACCGGCGGCGGGCGACGTCGGCGGGCTCGAAGACCCAGGCCGGGCGCGCCTCTCCGAGCACGGGCTCGATCTCTTCGGACAGGGCCGTGCCGAGTTCGCGCAGCGCGTGGCGACGCGCGGCGTGGATCGCCTCGACGGGAACGGGGTCGCGATCGCGGGCCAGTTCCGACTCGGTCGGCAGGGTCAGCAGCTCGGCGGCCAGCCCCGGATCCTCGTCTGCACGCGCGACGATGCCCCGCCAGGCTTCGGCCAGCAGGGGCGCCTCCCGGGGTGTCCGGCCGGCGTCCAGCGCCTCGATCGCCGCGTCGAGGACGCGTCCGGCCAACCGTCGCCCGGCCAGCCAGCGCGCCATCGGGTCGGGGTCGTGGGCCAGCAGCAGCGCGAGGCTCCGGTCGTCCTGGTCGTGCTCGAGACGAACGGGCGCCGAGAAGCCGCGCAGCATGGACACCACGGGACGACGCTCGAGTCCATCGAAGGCGAACTGCACTTCGCGCTCGCGGAAATCGACGAGGTGGGTTTCTTCGGGGGTCCCGCCTTCCAGCGGCAGCGACAGCGATGTCCCGTCGGCATCGAGCAGTCCCAGGCGGACCGGGATCTGCAGTGGGCCGAGGTCCGCGTTGTCCTCGTGCTCCGGCAGGGACTGTGCGAGGCGCAGCGTCAGCCGGCCGGCCTCGGCGTCCCAGTCCTCCTCCACGGCCAGCGTCGGCGTGCCCACCTGGCGATACCAGCGCTCGAACTGCTCGAGGTCGGTGCCGTTGGCATCGGCCATCGCGGCGCGGAAGTCGTCGCAGGTCACGGCCTCGCCATCGTGGCGTTCGAAGTAGCGATCCATGCCGCGCCGGAATCCATCGCGGCCCAGCAGCGTGGCGTACATGCGCACGACTTCGGCGCCCTTTTCGTAGACGGTCGCGGTATAGAAGTTGTTGATCTCGAGGTAGCGCTCCGGTCGCACGGGGTGGGCCATCGGGCCGGCATCCTCGGGAAACTGGCGCGCCATGAGCGCGCGGACGTCCTCGATGCGCTTCGTCGAAGAGCGCCGCATTTCGGCCGAGAACTCCTGGTCGCGGTAGACGGTCAGGCCTTCCTTGAGCGTGAGCTGGAACCAGTCGCGGCAGGTCACGCGGTTGCCGGTCCAGTTGTGGAAGTACTCGTGGCCGATCACCGACTCGATGGCCTCGAAGTCGTCGTCCGTGGCCGTCTCGTGGTCGGCGAGAACGTAGCGGGCGTTGAAGATGTTCAGCCCCTTGTTCTCCATCGCACCCATGTTGAAATCGTGCGTCGCCACGACGTGATAGGCATCGAGGTCGTACTCGCGCCCGAAGCGTCGCTCGTCCCAGGCCATCGCGTGCTTCAGCGACTCCATGGCATGATCGAGGCGATCCAGGTTGGCCGGCTCCGAGTAGAACTTCAGGTCGACCTTCCTCCCCGACTTCGTCTCGAAGGTGTCGGCCCTGCAGCCCAGGTCGCCGGCGACGACGGCGAACAGGTAGCTGGGTTTCCGGAACGGGTCGTTCCAGGTCGCGAAGTGGCGCCCGTCGTCGAGATCGCCCGTCTCCTCGAGGTTGCCGTTCGACAGCAGCAGGGGATACCGCTCGCGATCGGCCTCGAGCCGGACGCGGAACCGCGTCATGACGTCGGGCCGGTCGGCGAACCAGGTGATCTTCCGGAAGCCCTCTGCCTCGCACTGGGTCAGCAGGCTGCCGCCCGACCGGTAGAGCCCCTCGAGCGCGGTGTTTCGATCCGGCCGGATGATGACCTCGGTACCGATCTCCGCCCGATCGGCCAGGCCGCGCAGCGTCAGCGTCTCGCCGGAAATGTCGAGCCGCTCGGCGGCGACCGGAGCACCGGCGACGGTCACGGCAAGCGGTTCCCGGCCCACGCCGGCGGGGCCGAGCGGCGCGGCGGGAGCCGC
>JAWVZQ010000224.1:0-3736 GCA_033722095.1 Wenzhouxiangellaceae bacterium
CCCGATCGTGAATTGGTCTGGCAGGGCAACCTCGGGGATTCCGCGCTCGGGGTGCCGCAGTCGGGACTCTATGCCGGCGCACGAACGCCGAGCGACCGGTGGCTCTCGCCGTCCACGGTCGGTCTGGGCAGCGAGGTGCCGCCCGTCGACGTGCCGCGCGGGACGCAGCGCCAGGAAGCGCCGTCCGAGGGGCAGCCGCTGTACGTCCGCCGGCTCGGCCTGGGCTGGGAACTGCCGAGCGGCGAGATCGTCGACCTGACGGTCTGGGCCGCGGAACACCGTTCGCGGTTCGACCGTTCCCGCGCCCGATTCAGGTCTGACCTCTGGGGGTGGCTGGCCATCGCCGCCGTGATCCTCGTCGTCGCGCAGATGCTGCTGCTGGCGCAGCCCCTGGCCGTACTGCGTCGCGTCGCCAACGAAGTGCGTCGCGTGGAGTCCGGTCGGCGTTCGACGCTGGGCGGCACCTGGCCGCGCGAATTGCGGCCGCTGACCGACAACCTCGATGCGCTGCTCAGGACCGAGCGCGCCAACGCCGAGCAGTACCAGCAGGCGCTCGAGGACCTCGCGCATTCGCTGAAGACCCCGCTGGCCGTGCTCAATGCCCAGGTCGAGGCGCGCGAGACACCGGATCGCGAGGAGATCAGGGAGCTCGTCGACCAGATGCGGCGCCGCATCCGCGCCGAGCTCGACCGCGCCTCGCGCAGCGGGCGGATGACCATGTTGCCGCCGCTGGCCGTCGCGCCGAGCACGAGGCGACTCGTCAACTCGATCCGGAAGCTCTATCCCGGCACGACGATCGACGTGGAGATCGCGCCCGAGGATCTCGAGGTCAACGTCGCCGAGCGCGATCTCGTCGAACTGCTCGGCAACCTGCTCGAGAACGCCGCGAAGTACGGCGGCGGGCGCATCGCATTGCGCCTCGTCGCGGGCTCCACGGCACTGCGCCGTACGGGCCTGCTCGTCGAGGTCGAGGACGACGGGCCCGGCCTGGAACCCGAGCGCTTCGAGGCGCTGCTCGAGCGCGGCGTGCGCGGCGACGAACGTGCCGAGGGCCAGGGCTTCGGCCTGTCCATCGTCGCCGGCATCGTGGACAGCTATCATGGCCAGATTCGCGCGGATCGCTCCCAGTGGGGCGGACTCCGGATCCGCGTCGAACTGCGTCCCTCCTGAGCCCTTGCCGCCACGTCGACGAACTGCCATGGCCGAACGCCCCGAGAACCACGATCCACGCGATCCGGCACCCATCGAACGGCTTCGCGCGGTCATGCGAAGGCTGCGCGACCCCGACGGCGGGTGTCCCTGGGACCTGGAGCAGGATTTCCGATCGATCGCCAGCTACACCGTGGAGGAGGCCCACGAGGTGGCCGAGGCCATCGAGCGCGATGACCTCGACGACCTGCGCGACGAACTCGGCGACCTGCTGTTCCAGGTCGTCTTCCATGCGCACATGGCCGAGGAGCAGGACGTCTTCGATTTCGACGACGTTGCGCGCGGCATTTCGGACAAGCTCGTCCGTCGGCACCCGCACGTGTTCGCCGAGCGCAGGAACCTGTCGCCCGAGGAGCAGACGCGCGAGTGGGAGCGCATCAAGGCCGAGGAGCGCGGCTGCGACGACCCCAGCGCACTGGCCGGCGTGTCTCGAGGCCTGGCGGCGCTGCGCCGTGCCGTCAAGCTGCAGAAGCGTGCCGGACGCGTGGGATTCGATTGGCCCGATGCGCGCAGCATCATCGCCAAGATGCGCGAGGAACTCGACGAACTCGAACTCGAGCTCGACGAGGCCGCGCCGGAGCGCATCCGGGACGAGGTCGGCGACCTGCTGTTCGTCGTGGCGAACCTGGCACGCAAGCTCGACTGCGATCCCGGTGGAGCGCTGCGCCACGCCAACGCGAAGTTCGAGCGCCGCTTCCGGCTCATGGAGACCCTCGCCGAGGCCGACGGGCGTCGCCTGGCCGATCTCCCGCTCGACGAGCAGGAAGCCCTGTGGCAGCGTGCCAAGCGAGAGCTTCGAAACGCGCCAACCGTCCCCGAGGAAGGGTCGGAACCGGTATAATCCGCGGTTCGCTTCGACCGGGCCGTTAGCTCAAGTGGTAGAGCACCGGGCTTTTAACCCGTTGGTTGAAGGTTCGAGTCCTTCACGGCCCACCATTCCCCCGCTTTTCCTGCGTTCGCCATGAACGCTGCCTCACGGCCCGTGCGATCCGCCCAGCGCGGCCCGCACAGGCGCCTGCGCGAAACGGTGCGGCGACATCTCGCGAATCCGTGGCGCCAGCCGCTGCTCGCCACGGCCCGAGACGCCTTCGCCCCCGTCGTCCGGGCCGCCGCGAGCGGCGTGCCGCTGTGGTTGGACTGCGGGTGCGGAACGGGTCGGTCGACGGCCGAGCTCGCGCGCCTGCATCCAGCCCGGCTCGTCGTGGGCATCGACCGGTCGGCGCATCGCCTCGGGCGCGCGCCGGCCTGCCTGCCCGAGAACGCGCTGCTGGTGCGCATGCGCGTCGAGGACGCCTGGCGGCTCGCTGTCGAGCATGCGCTGGAGGTCGAGCGGACACTGCTGCTGTACCCCAACCCGTGGCCCAAGCCCGGCCACCTGAAACGCCGCTGGCACGCCCATCCGGCGTTCGCCGACCTGCTCGCCGTGGGCGGCGAGGTCGAACTGAGGACGAACTGGCGCGTCTTCGCCGAGGAATTCCGCATCGCGCTCGACGTCGCCGGCGTCGCCGACGCCGAGGTGGTATCGTTTCGCCCGGATGCGCCGCTGACGCCGTTCGAGGCCAAGTACCTTGCCAGCGGGCACGTCCTCCACCGACTGTCGATCTCCCTGGAGAGCCAACGATGAACGCATCACGACTGATCTTCGCGGCGCTGGCCGCGTCACTGCTTGCCCCCGTGGCCATGGCCGACGAGCGACTGCAGGCCGTTGTCGACGACCCGGCGCGCCCGGCCGATGAAAAGGCCCGGGACCCGTATCGTCATCCCGTCGAGACGCTGACGTTCTTCGGCATCGAGCCGGACATGACCGTCGTCGAGATCGCTCCCGGCGGTGGCTGGTACACGGAAATCCTCGCCCCGTACCTCGCCGAGGAGGGCAGGCTCGTCGCCGCGCACTACGACGTCGACGCCGAGAATGCCGCCGAATACTGGCCGCGCGTCGTCGAGGCCTGGCGCGAGCGCGTCGCCGACGAGCAGCGCTACGGCGAGATCGAATTCGTGCCATTCGCGCCGCCGCAGACCGTGGATTTCGGCGAGCCGGGCTCGGCCGACATGGTGCTGACGTTCCGCAACGTCCACGGCTGGAAGCGCGACGGCAGCTTCGACGAGGTGCTCGAAGCCGCGCACGAAGTGCTGCGCGACGGCGGCGTGCTCGGCGTCGTCGGCCATCGCCTGCCGGCCGACCGGGCCGAGCCCGAGGACTTCACGGGCTACGTGCACCAGGACTGGGTCGTCGCCCGGGCCGAGTCGCACGGCTTCCGCCTCGTCGAGGCCTCGGAGATCAACGCCAATCCCGCGGACACGGCCGATCATCCCAACGGCGTCTGGACGCTGCCGCCCTCGTTGAACGTCGACGACGAGTCGGCCGTCGAGAAGTACCGCGAGATCGGCGAGAGCGACCGGTTCACGCTGAAGTTCGTCAAGCGCTGAAGTTCTGCGAGCGATGACCCTTCCGGGCAGCCGGCACCGCTGCCGGCCGCCTCAGTAACCCCTGTCGCGGTCGACTGCCCCCAGCGGCGGTCGGCCCGCG
>JAWVZQ010000225.1:0-3736 GCA_033722095.1 Wenzhouxiangellaceae bacterium
GGAGGCCGAGCGGCTGCGCCTGGCGCGTGAGCAGGCCGCGGCCGACCAGCGCCGTGCAACGATTCGCGAGGAGTACGTCTCGACGATCGCCGAGCTCGTGCGGCGCAACTGGATCCGGCCGCCGACGACGTCGCCGGGCGTTCGCTGCTCGGTGCGCGTCGTTCAGATCCCGGGCGGCACCATCGTCGACCAGGCCATCGCGAGCCCCTGCAACGCCGACGACGCGACGCGTCGCTCGATCGTCGCGGCAGTGGAGCGCACCGGAGAATTCCCTTATCGAGGTTACGAGGATGTATTCGAAAGAGAGATCGAGTTCGTTTTTCGCTACGACGGTTGAGTGGCTGGCCGCCGCGTGGCTCGTGCTGGCCGCGTTGCCGGCCTTCGGCCAACTTCAGATCGAGATCGTCGACGGCGTCGAGGGCGCGCTGCCCGTCGCCGTCGTGCCGTTCGACGTCTCGGCGGCGCAGATTCCGCCCGAGAGCCCCGTCCACGAGGTCATCGCTGCGGACCTGCGGCGCAGCGGCCTGTTCGCACCGCTCGGCGTCGAGGAAATGATCGATCGCCCGACGCGCCCGGCCGACGTGCGCTTCGGCGCCTGGCGGCTGCTCGAGACCGACTACCTGGTGCTCGGCCGTTTCGTGCCGGCCGGTGACGGCATCGGCGGCGAGCTCCAGTACCACCTCGTGGCCGTTCATTCCGGGCGCACGCTGTTCTCGCGCGCGATCCCGGCCGGTCCCGGCGAGTTCCGGCTACGCGCCCACCAGATCGCCGACGCGGTCTACGAGGAGCTGACGGGCACGCCGGGCGCGTTCGCCACGCGCATCGCCTACGTGCAGGTGACGGGCATCGGCACCGACGACGAACGCTTCGAACTCATCGTCGCCGACAGCGATGGACACAACCCGCAGACCATCGTCCGTCATTCCCAGCCCATCCTGTCGCCCTCGTGGGCGCCCGACGGACGGCGGCTGGCCTACGTCTCGTTCGCCACGGGCCGGTCGAACATCGTCGTCCAGGACATCTACACGGGCCAGCGCGAGACCGTCTCGTCGGATCGTGGCATCAACGGTGCGCCGTCGTTCTCCCCCGACGGGACCGAACTGGCCATGGGCCTGTCGCGCTCCGGAACGCCCGAAATCTGGGTCAAGAACCTCGAGAGCGGGCGCATGGACCGGCTGACCGATCATTGGTCGATCAACACCGAGCCGGCCTGGTCGCGTGATGGCCGCCATCTCTACTTCACCTCGGACCGGGCGGGCCGACCGCAGATCTACCGTGTGCGACGCGACGGCCGCAACGTCGAGCGCATCACGACCGAGGGCGAATACAACTCGCGCGTCTCGGTCGATCCCTACACGGGCCACCTCGCGATGGTGCACGGCAATGGTGCGGATTTCCGCATCGCGACCCTCGATACCGAGACCGGTCGTTTGCGTGTATTATCCGATGGTCGAATGGATGAGTCGCCGAGCTTCGCGCCCAACGGAAGCATGATCCTGTACGCCACCCGCGAAGGGGAGCGGGGCGTCCTTGCGGCGGTTTCGGCAGACGGGCGTTTCCGGCAGAGACTGGTCGTTTCCGACGGCGACGTCCGCGAACCGGCCTGGTCGCCCATGATCCGGTGACGCGGGGCCGGCAACGCGAACAAGAAACGACCGATCAAAAAAACTTATTGATTTCCGGAGGATGGACATGAAACCTGCAGTTCGTTTGATGATGGCTCTGGTGCTCGCGCTCGTGTTGGCCGCCTGCGCCCGGGAAACGCGTGACGAAGTTCCCGACGAGCCGATGCCGGAGGACTCGACGACGCAGCCGACCGACCCGGTCGAGACCTCGCGCGTCGATCCTGCCGACCATGCCGACTCGCGCAACCTCGACAATCCCGACAGCCTGCTGAGCCAGCGCGAGATCTACTTCGAGTTCGACCGCTCCAACGTCCAGCAGCAGTACCTGCCGATCATCCGTGCCCACGCCGAGTACCTGCGTGCGAACCCGACGGCACGGGTCCTGCTCGAGGGTCACGCCGACGAGCGCGGCTCGCGCGAGTACAACCTGGGCCTCGGCGAGCGTCGCGGCAACGCCGTGCTCGACCTGATGCTGGCCGAGGGCGCGTCCCGCGGCCAGATCGAAGTCGTCAGCTACGGTGAAGAGCGCCCGGTCTGCCGCCAGTCCAGCGAGGCCTGCTGGGAACGCAACCGGCGCGTGGAGATCGTCTACACGGCGCGCTGAGCGCCGTACGCGAGCGCGGAGCCCCGAGGCTCCGCGTCGCATCGGACCGACGCGGAGGAGCACCGATGAAACGACGCTGGACGAGCCGAATCCCCCCGAGCGTGGCCGTGCTGCTGATGCTGGCGGCCCCGGCCGCGGCACAGGAAGGCGAAATGGCGTCCCGCCTGATCCTCGAGCTGCAGCAGATGCGAGAGGAAGTCCGTGAGCTCCGCGGCATGGTCGAGGCGCAGGCCCAGGAGATCGAGAACCTCGAGCGGCGCCAGCGCGACCAGTACCTGGACCTCGACCGGCGCCTGTCCGAGGGCGGATCGTCACGCGCCGGGTCGTCGGCACGGTTGTCCGCCGCGACGCCATCGACGGCTTCCGAGACGGACACCGGTACCGGTTCGCCCGAGGAGGCCGGCTCGACGATGTCGACGACGGTGGCCGACCCGCCGCCCGAGCGGCTCCCCGAGCCGTCCGCCGCGGACGCACCCGAGGTGCGCGAGCCGATGACGCGCGCGCCGGACATCGCCACGCTGAACGCCCCGCAGGATGGAGCGACGCGCGAACTGCAGCCACCCTCCGAAGCCGAGCGCGAGGCCTACGATCAGGCCTTCCTGGCCCTGCGCGAGACGCGCTACGCCGATGCCGCCGAAGGCTTCGATGCCTTCCTGCGCGAACACCCGGATTCGACCTACGCGCCGAACGCGCTCTACTGGCTCGGCGAGGTCTACTACGTCACGCGTGATTTCGAGACCGCACTCGAGCAGTTCGAGCGGCTCACGCAGCTCTATCCCGGCAGCGCCAAGGAGGCCGATGCGCTGCTCAAGATCGGCTTCAGCCACTACGAGCTGGGCCAGTGGGCCCGGGCCCGCGCCGCGCTCGAGGAGGTCATCGAGCGGTTCCCCGGTACGAACTACTCCCGCCTGGCCGAGAATCGGCTGCGCACCATGCGACTCGAAGGCCACCTCTGACGCCAGCCTGGTCGGCGGAATCGGGGCCTTCAGGACCGAGTTTCCGGCAAGCAGGTCGGCGACCCCCGTCGGCCCCTTGCTGGAAGATCGAACCTGAATACCGAAAACGCCGCATCGAATCCCGCCCCCAGGGCCGCCCATTGCATGTCCGAGACCCCGAGCGAACAGTCGCGTAGAACGGCCCTGAAGATCACAGAGATCTTCCGGTCCCTGCAGGGCGAGTCGGACTCATCAGGATGGCCGACGGTCTTCGTGCGCCTGACCGGCTGCCCGCTTCGCTGCACGTGGTGCGACACCGCCTATGCCTTCCACGGCGGCGAGTGGCGCGAGATCGACGAGATCGTCGCGACCGTGCTCGACATGAAGACCCGCCACGTCTGCGTCACCGGAGGCGAGCCGCTGGCGCAGAAGCGCTGCCTCGCACTGCTCGAGGCGCTCTGCGACCGCGGACTGCGCGTCTCGTTGGAGACCTCGGGCGCGCTGCCCGTCGACGAGGTGGATCCGCGTGTGGTCAAGGTCCTCGACCTGAAGGCGCCGGCCTCCGGCGAGCA
>JAWVZQ010000226.1:0-3685 GCA_033722095.1 Wenzhouxiangellaceae bacterium
CAGCGTCAACGAGAGCGTGCTGAAGTTCCTGGGCTTCGAGCAGATCTTCAAGAACGCGCTGACGGGCCTGCCCATGGGCGGCGCGAAGGGCGGCTCGAACTTCAATCCCAAGGGCAAGAGCGACCGCGAGGTCATGCGCTTCTGCCAGGCGTTCATGACCGAACTCTCCAAGCACATCGGCGCCAGCGTCGACGTGCCGGCCGGCGACATCGGCGTGGGCGGGCGCGAGATCGGCTACCTGTTCGGCCAGCACAAGCGCATCAGCAACGAGTGGGGCGGCGTGCTCACGGGCAAGGGCCTCGAGTACGGCGGAAGCGTCATCCGCACCGAGGCGACGGGCTACGGCGTGGTCTACTTCCTCAAGGAAATGCTCGACCATTGTGGCCAGGAGATCGAGGGCCGCAAGGCCGTGGTGTCGGGTTCCGGCAACGTCGCCCAGTACTGCGCCGAGGAACTCATCAACCTCGGGGCGAAGGTGCTGACGCTGTCCGACAGCGGCGGCTTCATCCACGACCCCGACGGCATCGACCGCGAGAAGCTCGAGTGGGTGAAGGAACTCAAGAACCTCAAGCGCGGCCGCATCGAGGAATACGCAGAGAAGTTCCCGGGCGCGGAGTTCCACGCCGACAAGCGCCCATGGGGCGTGCCGGCCGACTTCGCGCTGCCGTGCGCCACGCAGAACGAACTCAGCGAAGAGGATGCCAAGCGGCTCATCGACAACGGCCTCAAGGCCGTGGCCGAGGGCGCGAACATGCCGACGGAACTCGGCGGCGTGCACCGCTTCCTCGAGGCCGGCGTACTGTTCGGGCCTGCCAAGGCCGCCAATGCCGGCGGCGTCGCGACCTCGGGCCTGGAGCAGACCCAGAACGCCATGCGCGTGAGGTGGACGCGAGAGGAAGTCGACCAGAAGCTTCGTGGCATCATGCGCAGCATCCACGACCAGTGCGTCGAGTTCGGCACCACGAACGGCTACGTCGACTACGTGCGCGGAGCCAATATCGCCGGATTCCAGCGCGTGGCCAACGCAATGCTGGCCTACGGCGTGGTCTGACGACGGGTTCGGTGGCGGCGGAATGACCGTCACGACGAGTGCGGCCATGATCGTCGTCGCGAGTGCGTCGAGCAAGCATCACCACGATCGTTCGACAACAGGATCGAAGGAAGAACCGGCAATAGCGGAATGACGGAAAAGTTTCACATCGCCATCGTCGGCTCCGGGCCCGGCGGCCTGAGCGCCGCGGGACGGGCGGCCGAATACGACACCAGGCAGCGCGAGGAGGATTCCGGCCACGCGCCGACCCACATCCTGCTCGAGGAGTTCGAGAGCCCGGCCAAGACCATCCACCGCTACCAGAAGGGCAAGCACGTGATGGCCGAGCCGAACTTCCTGGACCTGCGCAGCCCGATGCGCTTCCGGGCCGGGACGCGGGAGATGATCCTGGATTGGTGGCAGAAGGGCCTCGAGGAAAAGGAAGTCAACGTGCGCTTCGGCGCCGAAGTCAAGGGCATCGAGGGCGAGGAGGGCGGTTTCCGCATCACGCTGAAGGGCGGCGACGTCGTCGAAGCCGAGTACGTCGTCCTCGCCATCGGCACCCAGGGCAACCCCCGCAAGCTCGGCGTGCCCGGCGAGGATGCCTCCATCGTCCAGTACCAGCTCGACGATCCGTCGGCCTACAGCGACGAGACCATCGTCGTGGTCGGCGCCGGCGACGCGGCCATCGAGAACGCGCTGGGGCTCGCGAAGCAGAACCGGGTCTACATCGTCAACCGGCGCAGCGAGTTCGCGCGCGCCAAGCAGGGCAACCTCGACGCCGTGCTGAAGGCCATCAACGACCCCGACGTGGACTTCTCGTGCTTCTACGAGAGCAACGTCAAATCCGTCGAGGAGCCGGACTCCGAGGGCGGGAAGGGCGCGATCGTGCTCGACACGCCCGAGGGCGAGCAGCGCGTGGAATGCCACCGCATCATCGCCAGGCTGGGCTCGGTGCCGCCGCGCAAGTTCGTCGAGGCCTGCGGCGTGGAATTCCCGGACAAGCGCCCCACGGCGCTGCCCGAACTCAGCAACCGGTACGAGAGCAACGTGCCCGGCCTCTACGTCATCGGCGCGCTCGGGGGCTACCCGCTCATCAAGCAGGCCATGAACCAGGGCTTCGACGTCGTCGAGTACATCCGCGGCAACGACGTCAAGCCCGTCGACTACGAATTGCTGCGGCTGCAGTTCGCCGGGCTGCCTTATGTCGCCGATCCAGAGGAAATCCTCGACCTCTACCAGCAGCGGCTGCCGATGTTCCGGCGCATGAACGCCCTGCAGTTCCGCGAGCTGATCCTCGAGAGCCGCGTCATCGCCAGCGTGCCCGACGAGGAGGCCAGGCAGGAGGCCGAGGCCGAGGCGAAGGCCGTGGAGGAAGATCGCTGGCGGCAGCTCATGGAGCGCCACGAGAAGCACCTGCGCGAACTCGAGGAATCGGGAGAGCCGATCACCGATGCCGACCGGGCCCCGCCCGAGCGTCCCCGGTCGACACGCATCGTCGAGGAAGGCACGACGATCTATCGCGACGGCGACTACACGAATGCCTTCTACACGATTGCCGAGGGTGAGGTCCGCATCCAGTACGAGAGCGACGGGCCGATCTACACGCTCAAGCCCGGCCAGTTCTTCGGCGAGATGAGCCTGATCTCGGGCCGGCCACGCAGCGGATTCGCCGAGATCGGCCCCGGCACGATCCTGCTCGAGACGCCGCGGCGCATGATGATCAAGGTCATGAACTCCAACGAGGAGGTCAAGCAGGGCATCGACTGGATGTTCATCGTGCGCGCCCTGCAGAAGCACTTCGCGCCCGACCTGCCGCTCGAGGAGTTACGCAAGATCGCCGGCAAGACCGAGCTGCGCGAGTTCGCCTCGGGCGAGGAGATCTACCGCGAGGGCGACAAGGGCGACGTTCTCCACCTGATCCGCAGCGGCACCGTGGCGCTGACGCGCGAGGTCGACGGCCGCCCGATCGCGATCGACCACCTGCAGAGCGGCCGGATCTTCGGCCAGATGGCGCTCATGGGCGACCCGACGCGCAGGGAAACGGCCGTCGCGGCCGTCCGGACCGAGACCATCGCGCTGCGCAGCGCCGAATTCCTCGCGCTGCTGAACAAGGATCCGCAGCGCATCGAGGACATCCAGCGCGAGACGCAGAGCCAGCTCAAGCTGGAAACGCTGCTGGGTTCGATGCCCGAGGGCGGCAGCATCGTGTCCTTCCTCATGGAGGAGGGCCTCGGCGAGGCGACGAACGCCATGATCATCGACGAGGATCTCTGCGTGGGCTGCGACAACTGCGAGAGGGCCTGCGCCGAAACGCACGGCGGCATCAGCCGGCTCGACCGCAAGAGTGGCGCCGGGTACGCCTCGGTGCAGGTGCCCATCTCGTGCCGGCACTGCGAGCACCCCCACTGCATGAAGGACTGCCCCGTCGACGCGATCCACCGCGCCCGCAGCGGCGAGGTGTTCATCGACGACTCGTGCATCGGCTGCGGGAACTGCGAGACGAACTGTCCCTACGACGCCATCCACATGGCGCCGAAGCAGCTCAGGTCCGGCAGCCTGCTTTCCTGGCTGCTCATCGGGATCGGCCCGGCGCCGGGCGAGGAGCGGTCCGAGCAGGAGAAGAAGAAGGCGAATGACGAGTCCGGGACGGTC
>JAWVZQ010000227.1:0-3669 GCA_033722095.1 Wenzhouxiangellaceae bacterium
CCCTGAAGACAGCAATCGGGGAGTAGCCCAGGGGCTACGTCCCTTGGGGTAAGTCCGAAGCCTCCTCCGAACGTTGATCGCCTGTGAGCGCGTGTCGGGGGTGTTCTCGTTCCCATCCCCACGGACATCGCCGTTGGGCTACTCCTCGTGCCTTCGTTTGCTCATGGCGCCAAGGGTCGACTTTGCTGCGGACCGGTACACCGTGTCATCGGTGCACGCGGTCCACACGCCAGCCCCCGACCCCTTACCCCTGGATTTCTTTCATCTCTCGTCGATCGGCGGGACTTCCCGGTCGTCCGGGCCCGTGTAGTCGGCGCTGGGCCGGATGATGCGGTTCCTGGCGCGCTGCTCCATGACGTGGGCGCACCAGCCCGTGACGCGCGACATCACGAAGATCGGCGTGAACAGGCCCGTCGGGATGCCCATGAAGTGGTAGGCCGAGGCGTGATAGAAGTCGGCGTTCGCGAACAGACCCTTCTCTTCCTTCATCGTCCGCTCCACCGCCTGCGAGACCGGGAACAGCGTGTCGTCGCCGACGTCCTCGGCGAGCTTGCGCGACCACTCGCGGATGATCGCGTTGCGCGGATCCCGCTCGCGGTACACGGCATGGCCGAAGCCCATGATCTTTTCCTTCTCCTCGAGCTTGCGCAGCACGTCATCGCGAGCCTCCTCCGGGGAGTCGTACTGCTCGAGCATGGCCATGGCCATCTCGTTGGCGCCGCCGTGCAGCGGTCCGCGCAGCGAGCCGATGGCACCGGTCACGCAGGAATGCAGGTCCGACAGCGTCGAGGCGCAGACGCGGGCCGTGAACGTCGAAGCGTTGAACTCGTGCTCGGCATAGAGGATGAGCGAGACGTCCATGACGCGCGCGTGCAATTCCGACGGCGACTGCCCGTGGAGCAGCTTCAGGAAGTGCGCACCGATGCCGTCCTCGTCCGACTCCGTGTCGATGCGCACGCCGTCGTGGCTGTAGCGATACCAGTAGGTGATCATCGACGGGAACGAGGCCAGCAGGCGATCGGCGACGTCCTGCTGTTCGGAGAAATCCTTCTCCGGCTCGATATTGCCGAGGAACGAGCACCCGGTGCGCAACACGTCCATGGGGTGCGCCGATGCCGGGATGCGCTCGAGGACCTCCTTCAATGCATCGGGCAGACCGCGCATGCCGCGCAGGCGCTTCGCATAGGCGTCGAGCTCGTCCCGATCGGGCAGGTGCCCCTTGAGGATCATGTGGGCCACTTCGTTGAAACTCGCCTTCTCGGCCAGTTCGTCGACGGCGTAGCCGCGGTAGCGCAGGCTGTTGCCGGCCGCGCCGACGGTGCAGATGGCGGTCTCGCCGGCCGACTGGCCGCGCAGGCCGGCACCCGTGTTCTTCTGACTCATGTTCGCTCCTCGTTGCTCAGGGATTCGCCCTCGCCCGACTTCCCGCGCTCGAGCAGGTCGTCGAGCCGGCGCTCGAATTCGTGGTAATCGAGGTACTCGTACATTTCCTCGCGCGTCTGCATGATCTCGACGACGTTCCTCTGGTGGCCGTCCTCGAGCAGCGCCCTGTAGAACCGCTCGGCGCCCTTGTTCATGGCACGGTAGGCGCCGCAGCAGTAGAGCACGATGTCCACGCCGACCTCGCCGAGTTCCGGCGTCGAGAACAGCGGCGTCTTGCCGAACTCGGTGATGTTGGCCAGGATCGGCACGCCGACCGCCTCGCGGAAACGGCGGTACTGCTCGAGGTCCTGCATGGCCTCGGGGAAGATCATGTCGGCGCCGGCCTCGACGCAGGCCCGGGCGCGCTCGATGGCGGCCTCCTCCCCCTCGACGGCCAGGGCGTCGGTTCGCGCCATGACGACGAAGTCCTCGTCGACGCGGGCGTCTACGGCCACGCGGATGCGGTCCACCATCTCGGCCGCCGGAACGATTTCCTTGCCCGGCCGATGCCCGCAGCGCTTGGCCTGGACCTGGTCCTCGATGTGCAGTGCGGCCGCACCGGCCTTCTCGATGGACCGGACGGTCCGCGCGATGTTGAACGCGCTGCCGAAGCCGGTATCGGCGTCGACGAGCAACGGCAGGTCCGAGGCATCGGTGATGCGCCGCACGTCGGTCAGGACATCGTCGAGTGTGCTGATGCCGAGATCGGGCAACCCGAGCGAGTTGGCGGCGACACCGCCGCCCGAGAGGTACAGGGCCTTGTGCCCGAGCCGCTCGGCCATGCGTGCGGCCAGCGCCGTGATCGCGCCGACGACCTGCAGCGGCGCTTCGTCGCGCACGAGCTGGCGGAATCGGCGTCCCGGAGAAGCGTTCGTCATCGGTGGCATTCCGGTGGTTGGGACAGCCCCTCAATCTACCACGCCGGCCCGTTTTCCGGGTCCCGCGGAGCCCCCCGGCGCGACTCACGGCATTGCCGCGCTTTCCCCGCTCTGCGACAATGACGGGCTTTCCCGCAACGCTTTCCGGATTTCCGATGCCGTTCCGTTTGCCCGGCCGAACCTCGCCGCTGCTCGCTCTATTCCTGACCCTGCTCTGCGCGCCGGTGGCCGCCGAGACACGTTCCGAACTGACGCTGGAGGCGATCCTCGGCTCGCCCGATCTTTCGGGACCGCGCCTGCGCGCGCCGCGCCTGGACCCCACGGGCAGCCGGGTGACGTTCCTGCGCGGCCGCCCCGAGGACCGTGACCTGCTCGACCTCTGGGAGTACCACCGGGGACTCGGCGTCACGCGCCGCCTCATCGCGGCCGACGACGTGCTGCCGGGGCCGGTCGACCTTTCGCCCGAAGAGCGCGCGCGGCGCGAGCGCGAGCGCATCGCCGACCTGCGCGGGATCGTCGACTACCTCTGGGGACCCGACGGGCGACGCATTTTGTTCCCGCTCGGTGGGGACCTCTACCTGGCCGATGTGTCGGAGGAACCGGTCACGGTTCGCCCATTGACGGCCGGCGAGGACTTCGACCGTGACCCGAAGCTTTCGCCCGACGGCCGCCGCGTGGCGTTCGTCCGCGACCAGGACCTGTGGGTCGTCGACGTCGAGTCGGGCGAGACGGAAGCACTGACGCGCGACGGGGAGGGGACGGTCAGCAACGGCGTGGCCGAGTTCATCGCGCAGGAGGAAATGGGGCGCTCGACGGGCTACTGGTGGTCGCCGGACAGCCGGCGCATCGCCTTCCTCCAGGTCGATACCGCGCCCGTCCCGGCGACGCGGCGCTACGAGATCGACGCCGAGGAAATCCGCATCGTCGAGCAGCGCTACCCCTTCGCGGGCGGTCCCAACGTCAAGATCCGGCTCGGCGTGATCGAGGTGGAATCGGGAGAGATCCGATGGGTCGATCTCGGAGGCGACGACGTCTACGTGCCGCGCGTGGAATGGACATCCGACCCCGACGCGCTGAGCTTCCAGGTCCAGTCGCGCGACCAGCGACGACTCGAGCTCGTGTTGCAGCGACTCGGCGACGGGTGCGCGCCCGACTGCCGCCGCGTACTCGTGACCGAGACCAGCGAGACCTGGATCAACCTGCACGACGACCTGCACTTCCTCGACGGCGAAGCGGCCTTCGTCTGGTCCTCGGAACGCAGCGGGCACCGCCACCTCTACCTGTTCGGCCTCGACGGGAAGCTCATCCGGCCGCTGACGGCCGGCGACTGGAGCGTCGGCCAACTGTCTGCCGTCGACGAGGCCCTCGG
>JAWVZQ010000228.1:0-3629 GCA_033722095.1 Wenzhouxiangellaceae bacterium
CAGCACGTAGAAGCGCGCGACGATGCGATCGATGCCGCCCGGATTGTTGTCCTGGACGTAGGAGATGGATCCGCCGGGCGTCTGCAGAGCGCAGAAGCCGGAGTACCGGGCGATCGAGCCGTCCGCGTCGCCGCCGGGCGGATCGCCGGCCACGACGGCACCGGAAGAAGTGCTCCAGTTGGCGACGGTGCAGGCCATCGCGTTCGGCGCCGCGAGGATCGCCGCAGACAACAGCGCCCCGGCCACTGCCGCACGACCGAGCAAGGTTTGGATTGTCGCGTTTCTCATGTGAACCAACTCCTGATTAACTGAATGTCGACGTAGAGATCCTGGTCTTCCGGTTCGGAGAACACGGCGCTGCCCTCAAGAATCACGCGCGTATTCGGGCGAATCCCGCTGCCCCCCGTGCCTGTAGCGGCGGCAGAGGCGGCAGATTCCGCCGTTCCCTGCACCGGATCATACAGCACCCATTTTTCAAAAACCAGTCCGGCCGGACGCCTGCCGGAAGCCGCCGCGAGAGTCCCTCGAGTCATCGGAAGCGACTGATCCGTCCTGCCTTTTCGGCGCACTCGCGTGGGAGGCCGCCAATCCGAGAAGCGGCCTCAGAAGATTTCCCCGATGCAGCAGCGCAGCGAGCCGCCGGCCTTCTCGACCTCGTCGAGCTCCACGGCGTGAATCCGGAACCCCCAGTCGCGCAAGCGGTCCCGCTTGTCCTTAGCCAGCGCCCGCCAGCCGGCGCCGCTGATGAACAGGTCGTCGAAGGTCAGCGCGAGGCAGTTGCCGGCGAACGCATCCTTCTCCTCGCGCGTCAGCTCGAGAACGTGGCCCGGAAAGGCATCGGCGATCGCGCGCGGCACTTCGGGATCGACGAAGGCGGACGGGCAGATCACGAGCGCTCTCGAAGCCAGCACGGACATCACGACGTTGGTGTGGTACTCCTCGGGCCGCAGGTCGAAGCGGAACGTGAGGGCCAGTTCGAAGGCCTCGTGCATGGCGCGGCATCCCGCCTCGTCGACGCGACCCGTCATGCCACAGAAGCCGAGCCGGCGCGTGCGATCCATGACCATGACGCCCGTGAGCTCCGCGACGAGGTCGCGCGCCGAAAGGTCCACGGTTTCGTATTCCATGAGATCCGTGAAGAAGGCACGGATGTCGCGCCGGCGCGCCTCCTGTCGGCGCTCGGGATGCAGCATCGCTCCGACGATGAACCGGCCCGGCACCGTGGCGAACACGTTGTTGGGGAACAGGTCGTCGGGGTTCTCGGCGCGGCCCGGAAAACGGATGACGGGCACGTCGCAGGACGCGATCTCGTCGGCGAGGCGTCGGTGCTGCTCGAGGGCGAGCGACGCGTTGACGCCCACGGTCAGGTCCATGTAGGCATTGTCGCGGGCAGCCTGCCTCGAAAGCCGGAATTCAGCGGGCTCCACGAGGAACACCGCCCGCGGCAGGGCCGGGCTGTCGGCGGTCAGCCAGTCGGCCTCGAGCTGCCGGCGGAACTGTTCCGGTGTGGTGACGATCATGCGGTTCGATGAGGCGCGGAAAGGCGCGTATTGTCAGGCCCCCGCCCGAATACCGTCAACCGCCCTGCCGCGTTCCTGCGGCCAGCGCGCGGGCCCTGCGAGCGGCGAGTACGCCGGGCGTGGCCAGGGGCGCGACGATCACCGTCCAGGCCAGGACGGACAGCCCGATTGCGGCCAGCGAAATGCCGACGTCCAGTGCCGCGCCCAGCGCGATCGGCCCGATCGCCGTGCCGAGCACCATCAGCGCCGAATAGACGCCGCGGATCATCCCGAGCTGGCGCGTGCCGAAGAGTTCCACCCAGACCGCGGCGCTGGTCACGCCGTTGAACCCGGCCGTCACGCCGAGGCCGAGGAACATCAGCCACAGCGCCGCGGCAGGCGGCGCCCAGCCGAGGGCGACCATGCCCAGCCCCAGCGGAAGCAGCTGCACCCGCAAAACGCCGCGCGCACTGAACCGGTCGATGAGCCGCCCGGCGAGGAACGCCGCACCGGCCTGGGCAAGCGCGAACCCGACGAACGCCCGGCCGACGTCGAGCAGCGACCACCCCATCCGCTCGGCCACGGCGCCCTGGTGCAGGAAGGCCGCGGTCACGACGACGGGCGGAACGAGAACGACGAGCAGGACGCGCTGGAACACCGGGCTGGTCAGCAGTGCCCGCCGGCCGAGGTCGGGTTCGCCCGCGGCCGCATCGAGGTCGGCGGCAGGATTGCCCGTCAGCGGTCGCGCCATCCACCACATCAGCGGTGCGGCGATCGACGCGAGCAACAGGGCGCTGGCCAGCCAGACGACACGCCATTCCAGGTCCGACAGCGCCCAGGCGACGAGCGGCGGCAGGCAGGCCTCCCCGAGGATGAACCCGTAGCTGACCATCGCCAGTGCGCGTCCGCGGCGGTGCACCGCGTAGCGGCCGGCGGCCACGACGCCGAGGTGACCCATCATTCCCTGACCGGCCAGCCGCACGAGGAACAGGCCGGGCAGCAGCGACCACGGCCCGGCCGCCGAGGCCACGAGCCAGGCGCCAACGGCCAGCGCGGCGAGCACGGCGATCACGACGTGGCGCAGCGCGCGCCGGTCGACGATTCCGCCGAGCCAGAACATCAGCAGGCCGCTGGCCAGCGTGGCCCCGCTGTAGAGCGTCCCCAGGCCCGCGTCCGAGAGGTCGAAGGCGGCGCGGAACTCGGCACCGAACAATCCGATGAAGAAGGTCTGGCCAACGCTGGAGAACAGGGCGGCGAGCAGCGCGAAGCGCCCTGCCGGCGGCACGCCGCGTGGGATCGATGGCGTCATCGTGGCACCTGGCCCGGTAAAGGGCGCATTCTCGCCGATCGACATCCGGCGCGTGGGCCGGATGGATCCGCAGCGGCTCAGTCGCTGCGGTCGAGCAGGCGCGGAACGAGCCACGCCGCCAGGAGAATCGTCCCCAGGCAGACGAGCACCATTGCCGCCACGGCGTGCTGCGCGACGCCGGCCTCGGCGCCGCGCTGCATGACGACCATGGCGATCTCGGCGCGCGGCACCATGCTTGCGCCGAGCAGCAGGGCCGCTGAAAGACCGAGTTTCCGCCACGCCGGCAATCCGACGCCGACCAGCTTTCCGGCCACGGCCGCCGCGAACAGCAGCGCGGCCGCGCCCGCCACGAGCAGGAAGGCATCGGTCCTGAGCATCAGCCCCAGCCCGATGAAGAAGAACGGCGTGACGAAGTCGTGCAGCGCCCGGATCATCGGGCGCTCGTGCGCGACGAGCTCGTCGCGAGAGAACGCCAGGCCGGCGACGAAGGCGCCGATGGCCAGCGAGAGCCCCGCGAGCTCGGTCAGCGCAGCGATGACGAAGCCGATGCCCAGCTCGAGCACGGCCGTTCCGTGGTCGATGCCTCGCGACTGCACGAAGCGCGTCAGCCGCGGCTCCAGCCACATCGAGAATGCCCAGGCCAGCGCCGCGAACAGAGCCAGCGCGAACAGGACCTGCAGCAGCACGCCAGCGACGTCGAGCGGCGCGGCGCCTCCCGCGGCCATCAGCGGGACGGCAGCGACCAGCAGCGCCATGAGCACGATGGTGCTGAGGTCGTCGAGTTCTGCCACGTCGAGCAGGAGGCTGCCCTCGCGACTGTC
>JAWVZQ010000229.1:0-3567 GCA_033722095.1 Wenzhouxiangellaceae bacterium
GATAGTTCGACCCCCGTCGTGGCACATGCGCGGATCCTCCCGGGAACGGGAGATTTCTGGCCAACCGGGATACAAGGCGGGGAAATCACTCGGTTGCGGAGGCTCTACTGGTCTCCGACAGCGGCGAGCCGACCGCTGATCCAGGAATGGAGTTGCAGGAAATTTTCGTATTCCACCGGGGTCAGGGTCTGGTGGATGGCGTCGTCGATGTGGGCGGGGGTGGCGCAGAGGCGGTTACGAAGAGTGTGTTCGAGCAGGCAGTAGCGCACGACGATCGGGTGGTCGGTTCCGCGGCAACCGTCGGTGGCCCGGCAGATCATGGCGTTGGCGAGCGGGAAGGACAGCAGGCTCAGCGCCCAGCGGCTCCGTGGGCCGGTTTCTTCGATATAGGGAAAGAGGTCGGTGTCGATGATCTGCATGATCGCGGCCTGGGCGCGTGGTTCATTCGCGTCTCGAAGCGCATCACGCAGGTGGATCAGGAGGTCTTCCAGCGCCCGGTCGGGACCCAGTCTCGCCGCCTTTTCCTCCCAGGTTTCCGGGGTTTCGTCCATCGCCTGCTCGATCCCGTCGAAGACCCGGTCGACCTCCTCTATTGACGAGAACCGATCGTCAGCCAGCTCGAGGGCCTCGATGCCTTCGCAGTAGGCTTCGAACTCCAGCAGCGCGTCGCGGAAACCCTCGGATTCGATCATCACGGGAAGCCTGCCGTTGGGCGTGCGGATGCTGTCGCAGGATTGCTTCCACATCCAGGCGGCGTGAGCCAGGTCGCCGCGGCTGAATTCGGCGCTTGCGGCCAGTGCCTCGAGCGCTTCGACGGCGGTGTTGTGCTCGGAAAACGAAATCGGGGAGATCGTTTCGACAGGAGGTGGTTCGGCGCGCGGGAAGTCCGGGCCGGTGGACGCGGCCGGGGCTCGTTCCGGAGCGTCGGAGGCCGGTCCGTTGTCGGCTTCGTCGCTTCCGGCCGAAACGCTGGGCCGCGCGGTCTCGTCGGCAGTTCGTTCCGGTGCGTCCGGCCCGGAGGCGAGAAGGAGAAGTGTCCCTCCGGCAACGACCAGGACGGCCAGTGCCGCGAGCATTCGGCTGGATTTCATGAGATTCCCTGCGGTCCCCGGCGGCCACTATAGCCGACGTGTGCCTCTGGCCGGGCCGTTCATGACGATGAGCTCGCGAAGGCGGCCGACGCCCGCGATCGGGGTCCGGCGTTCTCGGCGACTCCCTCCCGTGTACGCCTAGTCGCGCTCCACGAAGATATCCAGCGGCAGGATCGCGGTGACGCCGACGTTGGGGACGTCGACGAGCTGGCCGATGCGGAGGTCGACGGCGACGCTGGCGATCATGTAGGCCTGGGTGCGGGTATAGCCGTACTCTTCCACGATGTAGTCGATCATCGCGGCGAGCGCGTTTCGTGCGGCCAGGTGGATGTCGGCGGACAGGTTGGCCAGTTCGGCGATCTTCGGGGAGTCGAGCCAGGCGAGGTTCGCGGGCACGCTGCCCTTTTCCTTGATCGGAAATCCGGTCGTGGCGTGGAAGCGCTCCGACGGGATCCGCAGCACCGAGGAAGGGCCTTCGTAGTGCGGGCCGCGCGAGAGATCCGGAGGATCCTCGACGATGCGCGCGGTGACGATCAGCGTACCGCCCATCTCGATCGCCGTGCCGGCGACTTCGCCGTCGCCCTGCGCGTAGTGGAAGTCTCCGACGGCCAGGCCGCAGCCGTCGACAAGGCAGGGCAGGTAGATCGTCGTGCCCGAGGTGATGTAGCGGATGTCGAGGTTGCCGCCGTGCTCGCGGGGCGGAACGGTTCGAAGGCATTCGGAGGGTGCGCTGCCCTCGGTTCCGCACAGCACGGCCGGCGCGGCTTCGTCGGAGGCGGGCGGCAGGACCGTGCCGCCGGCTTCGAGCAGAGCGGATTCGCGCGCCAGGATCCTCTCGAGAAGGCGCCGGTCCGGCAGCGTGGTGATCACGCCGGGAAAGCTCGCGTTCGGGATCCGCACGCCGGGAAGGGCATCGCTCGTGGCGAATTCATCGTCGAGACGCCAGACGATGAAGTGGCGTTCCATCCCGAACTGGTCGCCGGCGAAGCCGAACGGACTCGCCTCGGTCCAGCCCACGGAGTCGGGCTCGATGGACTCGAGTGTGACCGCGATGACATCGCCGGCCTTCGCGCCTTCGATGGCGACCGGGCCGGTCAGCGCGTGCACGATTCCGAAGCCTTCGCGCGGCTTGCTGTCCGCGCTCGAGATCTCGTCCGGATCCAGCGTCAGGTCGAAGGCGTCGCGGGTGCGGAAGACGATGCGCTCGCCGGGCCCGGCCTCGGCGACCATCGGAATGTCGGGATGGAGGCGATTCATGCAGGCCGCGTCTTCGAGGCAGCCGACGCTGCGATCGCCGATCACGACTTCCGCGGCGACGGGCCCCGAGGCGGCGAGAACGAGCAGAACGGCGAGCACGCCGAGCGTTCGATCGAAGGTCTTCATGGGTGGTCCTCCTCGGGTGGCGCGGCAGAGTGAATCGCCGTGATGATTGGTGGCGCCAGTCTAGCCGATCGTTTCCCGGGCCGACTCCGCACTCGGCGTGACGGGTCCGACGGGCGGTGTTAGCGTGGTTCGCATGGCAAAGGAAATCGAGCGCAAGTTCCTGGTCACGAGCGAAGACTGGAAGACCGATGCCGACGCGGGTACGGCGATGCGGCAGGGCTACCTCTGCCTGGAGGGCGACCGGACGGTCCGCGTTCGACTGACCGACGATTCGGCGAAGCTGACGATCAAGGGCGCGCGCCAGGGGATTTCGCGCAGCGAGTACGAATACGGGATTCCCGAGGACGATGCGCGCGAGATGCTCGACTCGCTGTGCCGGGGCACGCCGATCGTCAAGACGCGGTATCGGGTGGAACACGGCGGGCATACCTGGGAAGTCGACGTGTTCGAGGCGGCCAACGAGGGCCTCGTGCTGGCCGAGGTCGAGCTCGACAGCGAGGACGAAACGGTCGAGTTGCCGGACTGGGCGGGCAGGGAGGTGACCGACGACGAGCGCTACTACAACGCTTTCCTGGCGCGTCAACCCTTCGGTAGTTGGGATTCCGGCGACTGACGAGACCGGCCGCCACGGCACGCCGCTAGAATGCCGCGATGCGTTCGCCGACACGGTCCTCTACGCTGACTCCGTTCATCGCCTGGCTCACGGTCTTCTACGCCGCGTGGCTGGGGCTCGTGGTCGTGGGCGATCACTGGAATACCCTGCTGGAACACTGGCCGATCGCCTCGGCCATGGCGCTGGGCTCGTACTTTGCCGGGTCGACGCCGATGGGCGGGGGCACGGTCGGGTTTCCCGTGCTCGTGCTGCTGATGGACTCGCCGGCCGTGCTCGGGCGCGACTTCAGCTTCGCGGTGCAGTCCATCGGCATGACGAGCGCGAGCATCTACATCCTCTGCCGCGGCCAGGAAATCGAGTGGCCGATGCTGCGCGCGGCACTCGTCGGGTCGCTGATCGGCACGCCGCTCGGCATCCTGTTCGTCGCCCCGCTCGTTTCCGACCTGTTCATCAAGCTGCTGTTCGCGGCGACCTGGTGCA
>JAWVZQ010000230.1:0-3536 GCA_033722095.1 Wenzhouxiangellaceae bacterium
GGACGTAGCCGTTGGGCTACGCGGCGGGAACGACAACATCTCCGTACGTCGATCCGGGCACCCGTAGCCCGGGGCCAGGTCCCCGGGTGAGCGAACCGGAGGCTGAGCGAATGGACTTCCCGGCTTGCCGGAGACGTCCTGCTTCAGGTCGGCTCCTGCCCGTCGCTGCGCCGCCGTGCCGCCCCGGCCCGCATGCCGAGGTAGATGCCGGCCAGCGCCAGCGCCGCGCCGAGGGCCTGCAGGACGTCGAGCCGCAGGCCGAACCAGGCCAGGTCCCAGAAGATCGACAGCGTCGGCTGCAGCAGCAGCAGCAGGCCGACCAGCGAGGCCGGGAGACCCGGCATGCCGCGCGTGATCGCGAGCCAGCCGGCGACCTGGCAGACCACGCCGAGCGCGACGAGCGCGGCCAGCGATCGCCCGTCGGGAATCGCGAAGGCGTGGCCCTCGAAGAGCCCCACGACGCCGAGCATGGCGCCGCAGAGCAGCGTGACCTGGGCCAGGCGCGCCTCGACGCAGACCTCGGGCCGCCGCAGCCGCGCGCCCCTGAGGCTCAGGATGTAGGCCGAATAGGCCAGCGCCGTCAGCAGCCCGAGCACGATGCCGAGCCGGAATTCCGGCGCGAGCCCGACCCAGTCGCGCCCGAACAGCAACCAGAGTCCCGCCACGGCCAGAACGACGGCGCCCGCCGAGCGGGGCCCGATGTGCTCGCGGAACCAGACCACGCCGATGGCCGTGAGCACGAAGACCTGGAAGTTCGCGAGCAGCGTGGCCAGGCCCGGGCCGATGATGAGGATGGAGCGATGCCAGAGCCACATGTCGGCCGTGAAGAAGGCCGCGATGAGCGCCGAGCCGAGCCAGCCGCGCCCGAAGCCGGCGCGCATGCGCGGGAACGCCGCCAGCAGTGCGAGCAGGGCCGCGCCCCCGAAGACCATGCGGTAGAAGGCCGAGGTCGTGGCCGGCACGTCGGCCAGCCGCACGAACACGGCCGCGAAACTGATCGCGACGGCACCGAAGGTGACCAGCCCGATCGCGCGCGGCCCCGGCCCCGTCTGCATGGCCGGGTTCCTACAGCGCCTCGGACGCGAAGTCGGCCAGTCGCGAGCGCTCGCCGCGCTTGAGCGTGATGTGGCCTGCGTGCGGCCAGTGCTTGAAGCGGTCGACGGCGAACGTCAGGCCCGACGTGGTCTCGGTCAGGTAGGGCGTGTCGATCTGCTCGACGTTGCCGAGGCAGACGATCTTGGTGCCCGGACCGGCGCGCGTGATCAGCGTCTTCATCTGCTTCGGCGTGATGTTCTGCGCCTCGTCGATGATGAGGTAGCGGTTCAGGAACGTGCGTCCGCGCATGAAGTTCAGCGAGCGGATCTTCACGCGCGAGGCCAGCAGGTCGTTGGTCACGGCCCGGCCCCAGTCGCCGCCGTGGTCGTCGGACTCGGTCAGCACCTCGAGGTTGTCGGTCAGCGCGCCCATCCACGGCGTCATCTTCTCCTCCTCGGTGCCGGGCAGGTAGCCGATCTCGTCGCCGACAGAGACCGTGGCGCGCGTCATGATGATCTCGCGGTAGATCTGTTCGTCGAGCGTCTGCGCGAGGCCCGCGGCCAGCGCCAGCAGCGTCTTGCCCGTCCCGGCCGTGCCGAGCAGCGTCACGAAGTCGATGTCGGGGTCCATGAGCAGGTTCAGCGCGAAGTTCTGTTCCGGGTTGCGCGCCGTGATGCCCCAGACGCTCTTCGGGCCATGGCCGAAGTCCTCGGCGACCTGGACGACGAAATGCTCGTCGCTGACCTGCTTGACGAGCCCTTCCATGCCGTTGTCGCCCTTCAGGCGCAGGCACTGGTTCGGGTGCCACTCGTCGCCCTCCACGCGCTCGAGGCGATAGAAGGTGTTGCCGCCCGAAGTCCACGAGTTGTCGATGACGTGACGGTCCCAGAAATCGTTGGCCTGCTCCGTGATGCCCGTGTAGAGCAGGCTCAGGTCGTCGAGTGCGCGGTCGTTGTGGTAGTCCTCGGCGTCGATGCCGTGGATGGCCGCCTTGATCCGCAGGTTGATGTCCTTGGAAACCAGGATCACGTCGCGGTCCGGGTGGCGCTGGACGAGGCTCATCGCCGCGCGCAGGATCTCGTTGTCGGCCTTGGCCGGCAACTGCTGCAGTTCGCGGCTGTCGTCGGCACCGGTCTGGAAGAACAACCGCCCCGTTCCGATCCGGAAATTCAGGCCCTCGGGCATGGCCAGTTCCAGGCCGGCGTCGAGGTCGGGTTCCTCGCTCATCAGCTGGCCGAGGAAGCGGCTGACCTGGCGGACGTTGCGCGCCACCTCGGTGACGCCCTTCTTGGCCGCGTCGAGTTCCTCGAGCACGACCATCGGCAGGAAGATGTCGTGCTCCTCGAAGCGGAACAGGGCGGTGGGGTCGTGCATGAGCACGTTCGTGTCGAGCAGATACAGGCGTCTGCCTTCGGTCATTGCGTCATCCGTGGTCAATGAAAGGGGCCGGCTGGCGGCGTGTCAGTCCAGCGCGCGAACCGCCTCGAGCACTTCGGCGGCATGGTCCGGCACACGGACCTTGCGCCATTCGCGGGCGACGTTGCCCTCGGCGTCGATGAGAAACGTCGAGCGTTCGATGCCCATCACCTTGCGTCCGTACATGTTCTTTTCCTTGATCACGTCGAACTGGCGGCAGAGCGTCTCATCGGGATCGGAGATCAGCGGAAACGGGAACTCGTGCTTGGCGGCGAACTTCTCGTGGCTCTTCAGGCTGTCGCGGGATACGCCGACGATGGCCGCGCCGGCGGCTTCGAATTCGTCGTGAAGGTCGCGGAAGTCCTGGCTCTCCCGCGTGCAGCCGGGCGTGTTGTCGCGCGGATAGAAGTAGACGACCAGCGGCCTGCCGCGGAACGACTGCAGGCTCAAGGGGCCGTCCGTGGATTCGAGTTCGGGGGTGGTGACGGGTTGACTGATCTCGCTCATCGGGGGTCGGAGTGCTCCTCTGGGGCGGCGGGCGTCGGGTCCGGGATCGCCTTGTCTCGAGCCCGGATGCACGGGTAGTATGCCGTGCCGATGGAAAATCTCAAACACGATTCGCCGCGCGGCTCGATCGTCGCCCTCGTCACGCCGATGACGGACGGCGGAGCCCTCGACCGCGAGGCCTGGCGCGGACTGCTGGACCTGCATGCCGAGGCCGGCACCGACGCCGTCGTCATTGCCGGCACCACGGGCGAATCCGCCACGCTGACGGTCGAGGAGCGGGACTGGCTGCTCGAGGCCGCCCTCGAGCGTCTCGGCGAGGCCCGGCGCGTCATCGCCGGCACGGGTGGGGCCGGCACGGACGCCACGATCCGCCAGAGCCGCCGCGCGGCCGCGATCGGGGCCGGCGCGGTGCTCGTGGTCACCCCTTACTACAATCGGCCGCCGCAGCGTGGGCTGGCCGCGCATTTCCGCGCCGTCGCCGATGCCTGCGAGGTGCCGGTCATCCTTTACAATGTGCCGTCCCGAACGTCCACGGACCTGAAGCCGGAGACCACCGCGTCGCTGGCCGATCACGGCAA
>JAWVZQ010000231.1:0-3439 GCA_033722095.1 Wenzhouxiangellaceae bacterium
AAGCGCATGACCTCGCGGTCGCTCTTGCCCTTGGGATTGAAGTTCGAGCCGCCCTTCGCGCCGCCCATGGGCAGGCCCGTCAGCGCGTTCTTGAAGATCTGCTCGAAGCCCAGGAACTTCAGCACGCTCTCGTTGACGCTGGGGTGGAAGCGCAGCCCGCCCTTGTAGGGGCCGATCGCGCTGTTGAACTGCACGCGCCAGCCGCGATTGACGCGGACGTTGCCGTCGTCGTCCTCCCAGCAGACGCGGAACGAGACGATGCGGTCGGGCTCGGTGAGCCGCTCGAGGATCTGCGCCCGCTGGTAGTGGGGATGCTCGAGGTACCAGGGCATGACCGATTCGGCCAGTTCCTGAACAGCCTGAAGGAATTCTTCCTGGCCCTCATTGCGCCGTTCGAGCCCCTGCAGGAACTCCTCGAGCTGCTTGTCGTGCGAAGAATCGGTCGCCATGGCGCTCCCTCCCGTGGACTCCGGCTGCGGCCCCAGAATAGGCGTTCGGTCACGAATTGCAAGCGGCACCGTGCACACGGTACGGAAACGACGCGACCCGGACCGATTGCGGCCGCAGTGTCTCCCTCACGAATTACGGGAACGGCGCCGGAACCACGCCATGGCGACGAATGGGAGCGGCCGGAATGCGCGGAGCCGCGATTCGGGAGGGCGCGCCTGAAGCGGCGGCGAGTGCGGCGAGACCGCCCCGCTCCACGAGCTTCCGACGTCCGACGACCCGGCCATCGCGCGAATCGATCTCACTCCGCTTCCTGGAAGACCATCCGCACCGCCCGCACTTCCTCGCCCCACGGCGCGATGTTCGTCATCTGGAGCACCAGTGTTCCGTCGGGGCGCTGCGCGAGCTTGACGCGCCAGTGCCAGTCCGGGCCGGTGGGCGCGGAATAGCTGTACTCGCCTGCAAGCAGCGCGCCGTGGTCACGCACCGGTTCCAGCCGAACGGGTTCCGGCTGGTGCCAGCTGTCCCGCCAGCGGAGTCCCTCCTCGCCCAGGACGATCTCGCCCTCTTGATCCTTGCCACGAAACGACCAGGTGTAGTCGATCCGGGACGGGGCGACCTGGAGGGATGCGTCGCTGACCTCGGCCTTGTCTCCCGCCGGATCGAGCCAGAGTTCCGCGCTGCCGGCCCACTCGGTATCGGCGTGACTCGAAGTCCACGCGGGGAAGGTCCCCCCTTCGGTTGCGTGACCGGCCATCGAGGCCAGGGCACCGGCGATCAGGAACGAGGCAATGCGGTTCTTGGAGTTGCGTTTCATGAATATCCACCATTTGCTTCGAGCGCGCTGTGGGCGTGCGTCGGGATCTAACGCTTTTTCCGGCCGAACTTCTTTCCATTGCGGGGCGCCTTGCCCTTGCCTTTTCGGCCGGGCTTGTCGAATTTTCGCTTCGCGCCCGCGTCCGGTCGAGGCGGCAGGCCGAGCCGGGACGTGGGTTGCTCTGGCCCACCGGAATCCACGCGGATTCGCAGCGGCCGGCCGGCGACGCGCACCTGGCGAAGGTGCTCCAGCGTGGCCGGGTCCAGGTCGGCCGGCAGGTCGACGATGCTGAAATCCTGCTGGATGTCGATCCGTCCGATCTGCCCCGAATCCAGGTCGGCCTCGTTGGCGATGGCGCCGACGATGTTGCCCGGCTTCGCGCCGTGCCGGGCCCCGACCTCGATGCGATAGCCGACCAGGCCCGCATCGCGGTCCGAGCGCGGCGTGGCCTCGCGGCGCGAAGGCGGGCCGTGGCCGCCGCCGCGCGGTTCTCGCCGCCCGTCCGGAACCGGTTCGACGGACGGCGCCGCCGCGGGCTCTTCGCCCACCCTGGGGGCGCCGCCGCGGGCGATCGTCGCCAGCGCGGCGGCAAGGTCCTCGACGGGGACGTCCAGCGCATCCATCGTCTTCTCGACGATCTCGCGTCCTGCGTCCAGGTCGTCGCTTTCCAGCGCGGCCCGGATCCTCGCCTGGAAGCGCACCAGGCGCTGGGCCTCGACGTCCCCGACGGTCGGCAGGGTCATGGGCTCGATGGGCTGGCGCGTCGCGCGCTCGATGGCCCGCAGCATGCCGCGCTCGCGCGGCGCCACGAACAGGACGGCCTCGCCGGCTCGGCCGGCCCGCCCGGTGCGCCCGATGCGGTGCACGTAGGCCTCGGTGTCGTGCGGAATGTCGTAGTTGACGACGTGACTGATGCGCTCGACGTCGAGTCCCCGGGCCGCGACATCGGTCGCCGCCAGAATATCGATTTCGCCGCGCTTCAGGCGCTCGACGATCTGCTCGCGCTGTTTCTGCGGCACGTCGCCGTTCAGCGCCGCCGCGGAGAAGCCGCGCGCTTCCAGCCGCTCGGCGAGCTGCTCCGTGGCGACGCGCGTGCGCGCGAAGACGATCATGCCGTCGAATTCCTCGACTTCCAGGATGCGCGTCAGCGCGTCCAGCTTGTGCACGCCGCCGACCACCCAGTAGCGCTGCCGGATGTTGGCGGCCGTCGTGGTCCTCGACCGGATCGTGATGTGCTGGGCATCGCTCATGTGGCGCTCGGCGATGCGGCGAATGGGATCCGGCATGGTGGCCGAGAACAGCGCCTTCTGGCAGGTGTCCGGGATGCGTTCCATGACTTCGCGCACGTCGTCGATGAACCCCATGCGCAGCATCTCGTCGGCCTCGTCCAGGACCAGGGTCTGCAGCCGATCGATCCTCAGCGTGCCCTTGCCCAGGTGATCGATGATGCGGCCCGGCGTGCCGACGACCACGTGCGGGCCCCGCTTCAGCCCGTTGAGCTGCGGACCGTAGGCCTGGCCGCCGTAGATCGGAAGCACGTGGAAACCCCGCAGCTTGCCGGCGTAGCGATGGAAGGCCTCCGCGACCTGGATCGCCAGTTCGCGCGTGGGCGCGAGCACCAGCGCGGCGGGGCGCGCCTCCCCGGCCTGCAAGCGGGCAAGGATGGGCAGCGCGAACGCGGCCGTCTTGCCCGTGCCGGTCTGGGCCTGGCCCAGCACGTCCCGCCCGGCCAGCAGCGCCGGAATCGTCTCGGACTGGATCGGCGAAGGCGCCTCGTAGCCCAGTTCCCGCAGCGTGGCGAGCAGCTCGTCGGGAAGGCCGAGCGCTTCGAAACCCGGCTCGGCATCTTGGGAATCAGGGGAATCCGTCATGTTCACGGGAGAGGCACGGGGTGCTCCATCATACCGCTTCGACGCCGTCGTCCCGCCAGCAAGGCCCACGGCGCAATCAACCGACATCGGCCGACATTTGCCGGAGTCAGTCCGGTGCGTAATTGAATGCAGAGGCGGCTTACGAGCCAGCCGCGCGCTGGCAACCAGGCAAAAGACGAAAAACACGGCGAATGCAAATCATGGGTGTCCACATTCGCGCTAGCCGAAGGCGGTCGGCTTGAGCGATTTGTTAAGAGAAGCGGAACAACGCATGTATTTTTCCTGCTAGCGCCCCCAGCGAATG
>JAWVZQ010000232.1:0-3432 GCA_033722095.1 Wenzhouxiangellaceae bacterium
GCGTCGGGGTGCTCGAGCAGCAGGCCCTTGGCCCGGGCGAAGTCGCGGCTGCTGCCGCCCTCGATCATGTAGGTGGCCACGGTCCAGGGCGAGCCCGCGAAACCGATCAGCGGCGTGCCCGGCGGCAGTTCGCGCCGGATGAGATCGACGGCCTGCATGACGTAGGCCGTGTCTTCGGAGGGATCGATGCGCGGCAGTTGCCGGATCGCCGCCGGGTCGCGCACGGGTCGCTCGAACTTCGGGCCTTCGCCGGCCACGAAGTGCAGACCCAGGCCCATTTCGTGGGGCAGGATCAGGATGTCGGAAAACAGGATGGCCGCGTCGAAGCCGTAGCGGCGGATCGGCTGCAGCGTCACCTCGCAGGCCAGTTCCGGCGTGCCGGCCAGGGTCAGGAAGTCACCGGCCTTCTCGCGCGTGGCGCGGTACTCGGGAAGGTAGCGCCCGGCCTGGCGCATGAGCCAGATCGGCGTGGTATCGACGGGTTCGCGGCGCAGCGCGCGCAGGAACCGGCTGTCGTGGCGTTCGTTCATGGCGTCAGCGTCTCCAGCAGTTGTCGCTCGTCGATATCGTCCCGGATCACGGCGCGTCCGGGTCGCTCGAGCAGGATGAGGCGGAACTTCCCGGCCCGGTTCTTCTTGTCGAGTCGCATGCGCTCCACGAGCCGTGCCGCGTCGAGGTCGTCGGGGAGATCCACGGGCAGGTCCAGGTCGCGCAGCAGGGCTTCGATGCGCTCGGCGCCGGCCGCATCCATGAGCCCGGCCGCAGCACTGAGCCGGGCGGCCAGCCGCATGCCGATGGCCACGGCCTCGCCGTGCAGGAAGCGCGCATAGCCCGTCTCGGCCTCGATGGCGTGGCCGAAGGTATGGCCCAGGTTCAGCAGCGCGCGGCCACCGGCCTCGCGCTCGTCGCCTTCGACGACGCGCACCTTGTGGTCGATGGATCGGTGGACCATGGCCAGCACGGCGTCGGCCTCGCGCTGCAGCAGGGCCGGCACGCGCTTCTCGATCCAGGCCAGGAATTCCTCGTCGCGGATCGCCGCGACCTTGACGACCTCGGCCAGGCCGGCCACGTACTCGCGTTCGGGCAGCGTCGCCAGCGCGTCGACGTCGGCCAGGACGGCGGCCGGTTGGTGGAAGGCGCCGACGAGATTCTTGCCGGCCGGCAGGTTGACGCCCGTCTTGCCGCCGACGGCGGCGTCGACCTGGGCCAGCAGCGTCGTCGGGGCCTGGACGACGGCGACGCCGCGCATCCAGGTCGCCGCCGCGAAGCCGGTCATGTCACCGACCACGCCGCCGCCGAGCGCCACGAGGGTCACGTCGCGCTGTGCGCCGGCATCGACGAGTTCGTCGAGGATGCGCCGCCACGTTTCCAGCGTCTTGTGTTCCTCGCCTGCCGGCAGGACGAGCACGCGCGGGGCCGCGAAGGCCAGCGCGCGCTCGACGCGCTCGAGATGGTGGCGCGCAACGTTGGTGTCGGTGACGACGAGGCAGGTTCCGCCGACGTGTTCGCGCCAGGCTTCGGGCCGGCCGAGCAGGCCGCGGCCGCACTCGATGCGGCAGCGGCCGGCTGCGTGCTTCAGTTCGACGACGGGCAAGTGCGATCCTCCTGGGTGTCCAGCCGTTCGCGGATCGCCTGCTCCAGGCGTCGCGCCATCTGCGGCAGCGGCAGGTTCTTCGACTCGAAGACCACGTCGGCCACGGAACGGTACAACGGGTTGCGCTGCTCGGCCATGCGTTCGAGCCGCTGGCGCCGGTCCGGCGCCGAGAGCAGCGGGCGGCGCTTGTCGCGCTCGAGCCGCCGCAGCTGCTGCGCGACGCTGGCGTCGAGCCAGACCACGCGGCCGCCGTTTCGCAGCACGGCCCGGTTGGCTTCCGACAGAACGACGCCGCCGCCCGTCGCGACGACGCGGCCATCGCCCGCGGCGATTTCCTCGAGCAGACGGGACTCGCGCTCGCGGAAGCCTGCTTCACCCTCGATGTCGAAGATCACCGCCACCTCCACGCCGCAACGGCGCTCGAGTTCCTCGTCGAGGTCGATGAAATCCAGGCCCAGCGCCGGTGCGACGCGGCGACCCAGCGTCGTCTTGCCCGAGCCCATGGGTCCGACCAGGAAGATGTTGTTCACCGGCTTTTCCGCAAGCGGGGTCGTGGAAGGGATGCTAACGCAATCGCGCCGTGACCCCCGGGCCGATCGCGGCTTTCTCGGCCGCCGGCGGTATTGTGGTTCAATGGGAAGCCCCGCGACGGCCGATACGCCGAAATCCCGTCACCCGTGATGACCGATTCCGAGAACGAGCCGCTGCTGACCGCGTTTCCTCCGATCGTCCGCTCCGACGCCAGGGTGCTCGTGCTCGGCAGCATGCCCGGCGTGCGGTCGCTGGCCGAGCAGCGCTATTACGCCCATCCGCAGAACGCGTTCTGGCCCATCATGGGTCGCCTCGCCGGGGCCGGGCCCGGCCGGCCCTATGCCGAGCGCGTCGAGCGCCTCAAGGACGCCGGCGTGGCGCTCTGGGACGTGCTCGCCGAGTGCCGTCGACCCGGCAGCCTCGACAGCCGGATCCGCCCCGGCTCCGTGCGCGCCAATGACTTCGCTTCGCTGCTGGAAGGACTGCCCGCGATCCGCCGCATCGCGTTCAACGGCCGGGCTGCCGAGACGCTGTTCCGGCGCCACGTCGCTCCCGATCTGCCGCGTCCGGCGGCGGCCGTTCCGCGCGTGGTCCTGCCGTCGACGAGTCCCGCCTACGCGGCGATGCCGAGAGAGGCCAAGCTCGAGGCATGGCGCGAGGCGCTCGGCGATCTCGTCGGCTCGGCCTGACGTGCCGGCGCCTTTGCGCCGCGCGGGCCGGGATTGGGTACCATACGCGCTCGCCGTCCGCCGCCGATGCGCCCCATGATCCGATTCTTCGTCATCTTCGTCGTCCTGCTGCTCGGGCTGTTCACCGTCGAGGTGCTCAAGCCCGTCCAGGAGAACGTCATCCTGCCGTTCACCTCGGGCATCGCCTGGGTGAGCGTCGGCATCATCGAGTTGTTCGACAACGGCGTGACGTCGATGGGCAACGTCATCCGCGACAACGCCTCGGGCTTCGCCGTCAGCATCGAGCCGGGCTGCAACGGCGTCGAGGCGCTGATCATCCTGTTCGCGGCGATCTTCGCGTTTCCGGCGCCGTTCCGGAACAAGCTCGTCGGCTTCGCGATCGGTTTCGTGGCCATCCAGGCCCTGAACCTCGTGCGCATCATCAGCCTGTTCTATCTCGGCCAGTGGAACATGGTCTGGTTCGAGTGGTTCCACCTCTATCTCTGGCAGGCGCTGATCATCCTCGACGCGCTCGTCGTCTGGCTGATCTGGCTGCGCACGCTGCCGCCGCCGGATCGCGGCGGCCCGCCGGCCGACGAGGGCGGTGGCGAGGGCGACGCCCAGCCGCAGGGCGCCTGA
>JAWVZQ010000233.1:0-3368 GCA_033722095.1 Wenzhouxiangellaceae bacterium
AGTCCGTCGGCGGCCGCGGCCGGAAGCAGGTAATGGTTGGCGAGGTCCCAGACCTCGACGAGGCCGCGGGCCAGCAGGCCGACGAGCCAGCCGAACTTGCCGCCGCGGTTCGTGAATCGGCCGATCCATGCAAACAGGATGTCGAGCCATGCCAGAGCCCGGGCCGTCGAGCGCAGTTCGGCGACGCGTCCTGCCGCCTCGCTGGCCGTGCGCGTGCGGCCCTGGACCAGCTCCGTGGCCAGCCAGCTCTGGCGCAGCTCCTGGCGGTTGTAGTAGAAGAACTTGTAGAGGAACAGCAGCGTCGCGACGAGCAGCAGGGTCACGCCCAGCCCCGTGGCCCCGACGCCGAGGCAGAGCAGGGCGATGAAGAACAGCGTTGCCATGACCGTGCCGTAGACGGCCATGCGGACCAGCGGGCGGACGATGCCGGGATCGCGCCCGACGAGCGTGAACGTGTTCTTCAGCAGGTAGCCGAGCTGGCGCAGGCGATCGCCCAGTCCGGGCGTGCGAAGGGATTCGGTCATGCGACCTCCGGTCGGTGTCGAGTGGATTCGCGCGGGTCCCGGGAAGAGCCGGGAGCGCCATGCTAAACGACTGGCCTCCGGGATTCCGGACCGTGGCGTCAGGGTTCTTCGGGATCGGCCTGCGAGCCCAGCGCGACCGATCCGCCGCCGTGCAGGCGCTGGATGGCGATGTCGAGCACATGGCCCAGTGAAAGGCTCCACGCGCTGACCAGCCAGACGGCCAGCGGCAGGCCCAGGAACATCGCCAGCCAGCCCAGGAACGGGCCGTGGAAGGTGCTGCCGCCGAACGACCAGGCCGCGAGCATCAGGCCGCTGCAGATCGCCGCGGGCACCCCGGCCATCCAGAGCTTCGCGCGCAGCGACCACCGCCTGCGCGGTCCGAACAGCAGCTCACGGGCCATGCCGAGGACCCATCCGGCCAGCGCCAGCAGTGCCCAGCCGCGCAGGATCAGCGGCATCAGGTTCTCGTCGCCGAAACGGACGGCCCCCGTGCCGTCGCCGCCGGCATCCGCCACCGGCTCCGCGGGTGGCGATCCGGTGTCGATGGGTCCGAACCACCGCTCCCAGGCCATGATGGCGCGCTCGATCAGTGCGAAGGACTGTTCCTGGAAATTCGTCAGCAACAGCGCCGCGACCATCGCAAGCAGGAAGATCCAGGCGAACAGCATGGGCACGACCTGGGTCCAGCGCAGGTAGTCCAGGACGAAGGCCGCGGTCGTCCGGGCCAGTTGCCGGGGGCCGATCACGGCGAGGAGATCCGGCTCAGCATTCGATGCCGACGGGCTCGGGAGCCGGGCGACCCAGCAGGAAACCCTGGAAGAGGTCGACGCCTTCGCTGCGCAGGGCGGAGTGCTGCGCCTCGGTCTCGATGCCCTCGGCCAGCACGAGCTTGCCCATGCGCCGGCCGAGGCTGACGAGCGAGCGCACGATTTCCATGTGCGCGGCCGAATCGTTCGCGCGCTGGACGATGTCCCGGTCGATCTTGACGAGGTCCGGCTCGAGGTCGGCGAGCATGCTGAGACCCGAGTAGCCGGCCGAGACGTCGTCGAGGGCCACGCCGAACCCCGCCTCGCGGTAGTGGTCGAGGATGCGTCGAAGGCGCGACGGATCCTCGATGCGAGTCGTCTCGATGACCTCGAAGACGATGCGCTCGGGATCCAGCCCGTTGGCGCGCACGGCCTCGAACGTCGTGCGCAGACAGAAGGAGGGCTCGTAGATCACCGTGGGCGTGAAATTGATGAGGAATTTCGCGTGGTCCGGCGTACGGCATCTCGCCGCGCTACGGATATGCGTTTCGCGCGCGACGCGGTCGAGCATGAACAGCAGGTTCTCGCGCTCGGCCCACTCGAGAATCCGGGCCGGCGAGATCAGTCCGCCGTCGTCGTCGAAGGCGCGCATCAGCAGTTCGTATCCCCACACGGAGCCTGCGCGATCGAGGATCGGCTGGAAGAACGTTCGCAGCTGCCGGCGTTCGAGCAGGTCGGCCAGCGGCGTCCGGCCCTCGGGGGCGAAGCGATCGATGGAATCGGCCTTCAGCAGCGTCACGGCCTGCTCGGCCAGCGCCCCGGGCTCGACCCAGTCGGCCCGGACATTCTTCGTCTGCTCCCGGCCGAGCACGGCCAGCAGCAGGTCGCGCACGTCGGCGGCGTGCGCGAAGCGCGCGTTCGGGCCCACGCGCGTGACGGCCGTCGACAGTTCGTCGTCCCACTCCATGCCGAATTTGTCGACGAGCTCGGCAATCTCGCTGTCGTGGTCGTCGACCTGGCCGAAGATCAGCGCCAGGCGGCGATCGGCACTCCGGCATTGGCAGCGATGATCCATGGGCAAGGCGGCTGTGATCTTGCGAATGCGCATTCTAGAAGCCCGGCGTCGTGCTTGCATGCTGGCGTCGCAATGACTTGTAAAAATATTTGCAAATAAATGAGGGTTTTTGATAGAATGTGGATGTCCGCGGTATCGCGGGCCCGAATCCGCTTCACGGAGTTCCTGCATGAAGATCGCCGCTGCCTGTTTCCTGATCCTGTTCTCGATGGCCGTCACGGCGCAGCCCGTGGAGTGGTCGCAGGACTTCAACCGACCCGGTCTTGTCGGCCGCGTATTCGCGCTGGGCACCTGGGAAGGCGATCTCTACGCCGGCGGCTACGAGTTCGAGGCGCGGGGCTCGATGCCGTCGCGCGTCGCGCGGTTCGACGGCAGCCGCTGGCGGCCGCTGATCGGCTCGCAGGGCGAGGGCGTCAGCGGCCAGGTGCGGGCGATGGCCGTGTTCGACGGCGAGCTCGTCGTCGCGGGTCACTTCGGCGGGGCCGGCGGCGTACCCGCCAACGGCGTGGCGGCCTGGAACGGCAACGACTGGCGGGCCCTGGGCGGCGGCGTCCAGCTCTCCTACGACGTGGCGCCGACGGTCTTCGCCCTCGAAGTCTTCCAGGGTGAACTCTACGCCGGTGGGCTGTTCGACAGCGCGGAGGGCCAGCCCGTGATCGGCATCGCCCGCTGGGACGGCTCGACCTGGAGACCCGTCGGCGGCGGCATCGACGGTCCGTACGATCCGAAGGTTCTTTCGCTCGAGGCCGATCCGGTCGCCGGCCTGCTCTACGTCGGTGGCGAGTTCGACGAGGCGGGCGGCGTGGCCGCCGCCAACATCGCGGCCTGGAACGGCACGTCCTGGCAGGCCGTGGGCTCGGGAATTCCCGGTCCGACCGGTTCCGGCGTCCACGCACTGGCCGTCTTCCAGGGCGGTATCTGCGCCGGGGGCAATTTCGCGCTGTCCTCGCCGGCCGCGGCGCGCCGCATCGCCTGCTTCGACGGCAGCGAATGGCAGGCCCTGGGCAACGGCATCCCGGACTG
>JAWVZQ010000234.1:0-3366 GCA_033722095.1 Wenzhouxiangellaceae bacterium
CACGCGCGCTTCTCGTTCGCCTGCGGCCTCGACACGCTCAAGGAAGCCGTGCGCCGGATCGGCGAGGTCGTCGGCGCCGCGAGCTGAACCGGGCGCGCCTGCGCATCCGGCCGATCCCCGCATCGGTCGATTTCCTACGCCAGCGCCAGCCCGTTTCCGATGCCCGGCCGACGCCGTGCGACCGACACTGGTTCCCGATCCATACGCGGGAACCGACATGCCCACCCGAACCGCCCACCGCGGACTCACGCTCGTCGAATTCACGCTCGTGCTGGCCGTCGCCGCCCTGCTGCTGGGCCTGGCCGCGCCGCCGTTCAACGCGATGGTCGAGCGCCAGCGCACGGTCGCGGCCAGCAACCGGATCGTCGCGCACCTGAACCGGGCCAGGCTGCATGCCGTCCACCGCCGCGAGATCGCGATCGTCTGCCCATCCGACGACGGGCAGCGCTGCAGCGCCGGCAATCGCTGGGACGCGGGCTGGATCGTGTTCCGCGACCCCGACCGCGACGGCCAGCCCGGCGCGCCGGCCGACGTCCTGCAGGTCGCCCCGCCCATCGTGCGCCTGCACGCCGACTCGGCGGGTCGCACGCGCGTGCGCTACCGCCCCGACGGCACGGCCGGGGGCACGAACCTGACGATCAAGCTCTGCCCCGCACACCCCGACGCGCCGCCGCGCGCGGTCATCGTTTCCAACCCCGGCCGCCCGCGCGTCGACGACCTGCCCGACCACCTGGCCTGCCCGGACCCCGGCGGATGAAGGAATCCGGGGATTTTTTCGTCGATCGTCTTGACGAAACCGGTCCGGGGCGCGAAAATACACGGCTTCACTTCCCCGGTAGCTCAGCTGGTTAGAGCGGGTGACTGTTAATCACTAGGTCGTTGGTTCGAATCCGACCCGGGGAGCCAAAATTCCGAAGGCCTTGCGCGCGATCTCACGCCGCAAGGCCTTTCTGTTTCCGGCACCGTTGCCGGTACCCGCCTCTCGATCGATCCAGGCCGACGCCGTCTTTGCGCGTCGCTACTTCGCCCGCACCATCCGGCGGCGCATGAAGGCCAGTTGCGTGCGCAGCGGCAGTTCCTTCGGGCAAACGTCGTGGCATCCCAGCAGTGACATGCAGCCGAACACGCCGTCGTCGTCGCCCAGGACCTCGTAGAAGTCGGAATCGCTGCGCTCGTCGCGGGGATCGAGCCGGAAGCGCGCCAGCTTGTTGATGCCGGCCGCGCCGATGAAGTCCTTGCGCATCCTCGCCGTGCCGCAGGCGGCGATACAGCAGCCGCACTCGATGCAGCGATCGAGTTCGTAGATCTCCTCGGCCCGGTCGGGGTCCATGGGCGCCTCGAGGCGATCGAAGTCGGCCTCGCTCTCGCGGTGGACCCAGGTCTCGAGGCGCTCGGCCATGGCCCGCGCCCAGGCGCCGGTATCCACGGACAGGTCGCCGATCAGCCGGAACAGCGGCAACGGCGCCAGCGTGATCTCCGGGCCCAGCGCGCTCGTCAGCGTCCTGCAGGCCAGCCCCGGCCGGCCGTCGATCAGCATGCCGCAACTGCCGCAGATGCCCGCCCGGCAGACGAAATCGAACTGCAGCGAGGGGGCCTGTTCATCGCGGATCGCGTTAAGGGCGATGAACAGCGTCATGCCCGGCGCCTCGTCGAGCTCGAAGCTCTCGAAGCGCGGGCTGGAGTCCGGATCCTGCGGGTTGTGCCGGAGGATGCGGATCGTCAGGCGGCGTGCGGCCTCCTCCGGGCTCCGGTTCGGTTCGGGGACGGCGCGTTCTTCATCCACTGCGGGGCTCCTCGAGTCTCTCGTTGCGTTGCCGGTACCGCTCGGGCAGCAGGTGAAGGAACGGCATCAGCCGGTCCTGGACCTCGAAGCGATCGGCGTCGGCCAGCCGTTCACGAATGGCGGTGACTTCGGCACGACGCTTTTCCGTGTCCGGATGTTCTCGATGATCGGCCTGCCCGTAGCCTCGGAAACCGGGCGGCAGTTCCATGCCCCCGACGTCGATGTCCTCGTAGTCGATGGTCGGGAGCGTGTCGCCGTCCTCCTTCCACGTCGTCAGCGTCCGCTTGAGCCAGTTGGCGTCGTCGCGCTGCGGATGGTCCTGCCGCGAATGCGCACCGCGGCTCTCGGTGCGCTCGCGCGCACCCAGCGCCACGCAGAGCGCGAGCTTGAGCATCTTCGGCAGCCGGTAGGCCGCGACGAGTTCCGGATTCGCGCCGTGGACGCGGCACTCCAGGCCCAGGTGACGGCTCCGCTTCAGCAGGTCCTGCAGTTCTTCGACGGCCTCGTCGAGTTCGTCGCCCGTTCGGAAGATGCCGACCTTGTCGATCATGATCCGCTCCATCCTTCGTCGCAAATCGCTCGCACGCTCCGTTCCTTCCGACTCGAGCAATGCGTCCAGGTGCGCCTTCTCGCGATCATGGAACTCGCGTACCAGCGCCGTCGGGACGCTGATCTCGCTGTCGGCGGAACCGCAGAAGTCGGCGACGAACTCGGAGACGATCATGCCGGCGACCACCGTTTCGGCAACCGAGTTGCCGCCGAGCCGATTGAAGCCGTGCAGATCCCAGCACGCGGCTTCCCCGCAGGCAAACAGGCCCTTGAGCGTCGTGCTCTCGCCCGTATGGCGCGTGCGGATGCCGCCCATCGTGTAATGCTGCGTGGGCCGCACGGGGATCCAGTCCTCGGCGGGGTCGATGCCGAGGAAGTGATGGCAGATGTCCCGGACCTCGCGCAGGTTCTTCTCGACGTGGGCACGGCCGAGCACGCTGATGTCGAGCCAGAGGTGGTCGCCATAGGGCGACTTCACGCCCTTGCCCTTGCGGATGTGCTCGGTCATGCGGCGCGACACGACGTCCCGGGAGGCCAGTTCCTTCTTTTCCGGCTCGTAGTCGGGCATGAAGCGGTGTCCGTCGACGTCGCGCAGCAGCCCGCCGTCGCCGCGACAGCCCTCGGTGGTCAGGATGCCGGCCGGAACGATGGCGGTGGGATGGAACTGCACGGCCTCCATGTTCCCGAGTTCGGCGACGCCCGTTTCCAGCGCGATGGCCATTCCGGTGCCCTCGCAGATGATCCCGTTGGTCGAAACCTTGTAGATGCGACCGCAGCCTCCCGTGGCGATGATCGTGGCCTTCGACACGAAGGCCGTCAGCTCGCCGGTCACGAGGTCGCGAACGATGGCGCCGTAGCATCGGCCTGCCTCGTGGATCAACGCCAGGGCCTCCTTGCGCTCCATGACCGGAATGCCGCTCGCCACGGACCGGTCTCCCAGCGTGAACAGCATGGCGTGACCGGTACCGTCGGAGGTGTAGCAGGTTCGCCATTTCCTCGTGCCGCCGAAATCCCGTGCCGTGATCAGGCCGTGG
>JAWVZQ010000235.1:0-3364 GCA_033722095.1 Wenzhouxiangellaceae bacterium
AAGCTTCGGCGTGCGCTCGGCGACCGCGCGGCCTCCCCGCGATTCATCCGCACCGTCACCGGTACCGGCTACCTGTGGCTGGCCGACGTGGAGCGGATTCCCGTCGAGACGCGCCCGGACGGAGATGCCTTCCGGACGCCGTCGAAACGGACCGGCGTGCTTGTCGTTCTTGCCGTCGTGCTCCTGGTCGGCGCCGCGGCCGCGGGATGGTGGCTGTGGCCGGCCGAGACGGGTCGTGGCGATACGCGGCCGTCGGCGGCAAGCGAGTCGGCGATCGGCGAGATCGACGCGCGCGCCGGCGCCCTGCTCGAAAGCGATCGTCCCGAGGACCTGCGCCAGGCCATCGTCGACTATCGCGAGATGCTCGAGCATCGCCCCGGCTCGCCCGAGGCCTACCTCGGCATCGCCGAGGCCAAGCTGGAACTCAGTGCGCTGAGCGGACACCTCGACATCGAACTCTACGCCGACGAGGCCCATGCGCTGCTCGATCGCGTGCTGGCCGCGCAGCCGGACAATGCCCGGGCCTGGCTGCGCAAGGCCGAACTCCACTTCCTGGCCGACTGGGACGTCGAGGCGGCGGAAGCCGCGTACCTGGAAGCCATCCGCCACGGGCCCGACCATCCCGAGAACTATCTCCCCTATACCGAATTCCTGCTGACGTTGGGCGAGTTCGAGCGGGCCGAGCAGGTGCTGACCGATCTCAGGCGCGCCGATCCCGCCTGGTACCGCTTCGTGAACATGTCGTTCATCCACTTCATGCGCGGGGAATACGACGAAGCCGCGGCCGAGAGCCTGCGGCTGGCCAACAGCGAGCGCGAGGTTCCGGGGCCGCGCAGGATGCTGCAGCGCATCGGGATCGTGATCGGCGACGACGAGCTGGCCGCCGAATACCTGTTCCCGCTCATGGAGGAGGCCGGGCTGGAAGAGTCCCGCATCGCCGGATATCGCGAGATCTACCGGCAGCAGGGCCTGAGCGCACTGTTCGGGCGCCTGCTCGACGACCGCGTCGAGGCCAACCTCGGCCACTATCGTCCTCCCGTGGCCTGGGCGCGCTATGCCGTCGTGGCCGGGCGCACCGACGAGGCGCTGGAGTGGCTCGAACGCGCCGTCGAAGAGCGCCAGCCCCAGGTGCTGCTGCTCGACGTCGATCCGCACTACCTGCCGATCCGCCACGAGGAACGCTTCGGCGAGTTGCTGGACCGCCTGCCGCGGCGGGCAGGCGGCCGCTCCGCCGGCTGAATGCCGTTCAGCCGTTCAGCGTGGCCAGCGGGAATTCCTCGGCAGACAGTACCGAGACCATCTGGCCGCTGCGCAGTGTTTCGGCACCGCGCACGATGACCTGCTGACCGGCCTGAAGCGCGCCCGATACGCCGACGCGGTCGCCGTGGTCGGCCAGCACCTCCACGGGGATCGCCCGGGCCCGGCCGTCGGCGTCGAGTACGAACACGCGCGTCTGCCGGTCGCCGAGGACCAGGGCGTCGCGCGGGACGATGAAGCGCGTGGTCGGCAGCGCCGTCGGCAGATCGACGTCGACGATCTGGCCGATGTGGAATTGCCCGGCGAGCTCGGCCGGGATGGCCAGGTAGCCGATGAACGACTGGGAGTTCGCATCGCTGACCGGGACCGTGGCGCGGACGGGCAGGGTGCGCTCACCATCGGCGGTTCGCACGTCGAGCGTGCCGACCGCCTCGGGCAGCGCGCTGTGCTGCAGCGGCCCGTGGAAGCGGACCTCGAGGCGGCCGGTGCTGACGAGACGCGCCACGGGCTGCGTGGCGGCGACGTGCTCGCCGACCTGCTGCAGCCGGTCGGTGACCACGGCATCGAAGGGTGCGGCGATCGCCGTGCGATCGAGATCGTCGCGCGCGCGGTCGCGTTCCACGCGCAGCAACTCGAGGTCGGCGCGGGCGATCTCGAGGTCCGCGACCAGCGCATCGACTTCACGCGCTGCGATCGAGTGCTGCTCGTGCAGCTGGCGATAGCGCGTCAGGTCCTGTTCGAGGCGGCGAATCTCGATGCCCTTGCGGTGCATCTTCGCCTCGAGTTCGCGCACGGCCAGTTCGAAGGGCCGGGCGTCGAGCCGGGCCACGGCCTCGCCCTCGGCGATGCGGCTGCCGGGTTCGGCGACCCAGGTCAGCGTGCCGGCAATGCCCGGCGAGACCGAGGAATCGAGCCGGCTCTGGACCGTGCCCGAGACGGACAGCTCGGGCCGGACTTCTCCGGCCTCGACGGGCAGGACCGAGACCACGGGAGCCGGCGATGCGGGCGCGGCCGCCACGACGGCAAGGCTCGCGGCGACGAAAACGGAACTCAGGGCGATTCGAATGCGATTCATGATGCTTCTCCTTCGAGTGGGTGTCGGACGTTCGGTCAGGACAGGGCGGGTGCCGCCGCGGTGTCGGCTTCGCCGGTGCGGGCGCTCCTCGGTGCGGAGCCGGGCAGAATGCGCAGCGCCGAGGCCATGAACGGCGCAGTGAACAGCGTGCTGGCGAGCATGCCGCCGACGATGACGACGGCCAGGCCGCGATAGATCTCGCTGCCTGCGCCGGGAACGAGCACGAGCGGCAGCATGCCGACCACGGAGGTCAGCGTGCTCATCCAGATCGGCCGCACGCGGCTCTCGACGGCCAGCGCGATGGACTCGGCGCGCGACAGGCCTTCGGCCCGGGCCCGGCGCGTCCGGTCGATGAGCAGGATGGCGTTGTTGACGACCAGGCCCATGAGGATCACGAAGCCGATCATCGTCAGCAGGTCCAGCGACTGGTGCACGAACAGGTTCAGGGCGCGCAGCCCGAGCACGCCGCCGGCCAGCGCGACGGGCATGGAAGCAAGCACCACGAGGCTGTCGACGGCCGAGCGGAACAAGGCCGTCATGAGCAGGAACAGCACGAGCACGGCGAAAGCGAAGTTCTGAGTCATCGTCGAGATCGTTCCGGCGAGGTCGTCCGAGCCCCCGGACAGCGAGATGTGGACCGGCTCGGAGACCTCGGCCCGGGCCTCCGCGAGGATCGGCTGCAAGCGCTCGAGCATTTCCTCCAGCGACAGGTCGGCCGGCGGCGTGACGGCCAGGGTCAGCGCGCGCTGACCGTTGAAGCGGCGCAGCTGCGTGGGTCCGGCTCCGCGCTCGGCATGGGTCAATTGGCCCAGCGACTGGACGCCGGCACGCGGGGTGTGGACCGGCAGCGCCTGGAGCTGCTCCGGAGAGGTCCACTGCGGGGCCTTGACGATGATGTCGCGCCGCTTCGTGCCGTCGAAGTACTCGCCGGCATAGAGGCCGTTGGTGGCGGCGCGCACGAGGTCGGCGACCTCGCCGCGGGTCAGACCCGCGCGGGCCAGCATGCGGTCGTCGGGGTGCAGCACGAGTTCC
>JAWVZQ010000236.1:0-3356 GCA_033722095.1 Wenzhouxiangellaceae bacterium
CCCTCTCCCAGGCGAACAACGTCACCACCGGCCGCATCTACCTGGACGTCATCACCAAGGAGCGACGGGGCGACTACCTGGGCTCCACCGTGCAGGTCATCCCGCACATCACCGACGAGATCAAGGCCTCGGTGCGACGCCTCGCCGGGGATCACGACGTGGTGATCACCGAGATCGGGGGCACGGTCGGCGACATCGAGAGCCTGCCCTTCCTGGAGGCCATCCGCCAGTTTCGCCAGGACGTGGGGCGGCGCCACGTCGTAGCCGTCGGCCGCGTGCTCGATGGATTCCTTGATCTCGTCGGTGATGTGCGGGATGACCTGGACCGTCGAGCCCAGGTAATCGCCGCGCCGCTCGCGCGCGATGACATTGGCGTAGATCTTGCCCGTCGTGAAGTTGTTGCCCTGGGTCATGCGCGTGCGCACGAAGCGCTCGTAGTGACCCAGGTCGAGATCGGTCTCGGCGCCGTCCTCGGTCACGAAGACCTCGCCGTGCTGGAACGGGCTCATCGTGCCCGGATCCACGTTGATGTAGGGGTCGAGTTTCAGCAGCGTGACCCGCAGGCCACGCGCCTCGAGGATGGAGCCCAGCGACGCGGACGCGATGCCCTTGCCGAGCGACGAGACGACGCCACCGGTAACGAAGATCAGAGAGGCCATGACCGAAATCCTGCGGGAATGATTCCGGGAAGCCATTGTACCCGAGCCGGCGCCTCCCGGCCCGTCTCCGCGCCTGCTCGTTGCCGGACCGGCCCAGCCCACCGGCAGGTGCGGTGATCCGGGCTCGTTGCTATACTGGATTTTCCGCAATCCAAGGGTGTGGTTCCGTCATGAACGAAGACCGTCAGCACTCCAAGCGCAAGGCCGAGAAGGCCGGCCCCAGCGGCACCCAGGTGTTCTCTCGCGACCAGATCGCCGACATGATCGACCGCCAGGCCGCGCCGGAAGAGACCTCGGTCTCCAGCGCGCACCTGCTGGCGGTCAGCAGTTCCGTCGAGGGCGAGACCTTCCGACTGCGCGCCGATCGGCTGACGATCGGCCGATCGAGCGTCTGCGACATCCACATCGACGAACCGAGCCTGTCTTCCGAGCACGCCCGGCTCGTGCGCTCCGACGACGGCTGGCGGATCATCAACCTGCTGTCCACCAACGGCGTGTTCGTCAACGACAAGAAGGTGTTCTCCCACCGCCTGGAGCCCGGCGACGTGATCCGCCTGGGTCGCGTCTCGCTGCGCTTCGACGATCCCGAGGCCGAGGCGCGCAAGACCCGGCGGGCCGGAGGCGCACGCTGGGTCCCGTGGGCCGTCGGCATCGTCGTCGTCGGCGCCGCCGTGGCGGCCGTGGTGTGGCTGCTGCAATGAACGACCGCCAGGGGGGCTGACACGTGGAGCGCATCGGCCGCTACGAAGTTCGTCGCGAACTCGGGCGAGGCTCGATGTCCATCGTCTACTCGGCCTTCGACAGCCGCATCGACCGCAGGCTGGCGATCAAGGTCCTGCGCGAGCGATACGCCCGCGACGTCACCTCGCGCCAGCGCTTCCTCCGCGAAGCGCGCGCCGCGGGCGGACTCGCCCACCCGAACATCGTCACCGTCTTCGACGTCGGCCAGACCGACGGGCTGCCCTACCTCGTCATGGAGCACCTGTCGGGCGGCACGCTGGCCGAGTGGATCGAGAGCGGGCGGACCGACGAATTCGACGTCGAGGCGCTGCTCGACGTGGGAATCCAGCTTGCCGGCGCGCTGGCCTACGCCCACAAGAACGGGATCATCCACCGCGACCTGAAGCCGGCCAACATCCACTACGACCCGGAGACCGGCCAGGCCAAGATCATGGATTTCGGCATCGCCGCCATCGAGCGGGGACTGGATTCCGAGGGCAAGCCGGCCGGCGTCGCCGGAACGCCGACCCACATGCCGCCCGAGCAGCTGCTCGACAAGCCCGTGGACGCGCGCTCCGACCTCTACTCGCTGGGCGTGGTGCTCTACCAGCTGCTGTCCGGCCAGTTGCCTTTCGACGGCGAGGACGCCGAGAGCGTGGTCCGCCAGGTCATCGCGCACCAGACGCGCGAACTCAAGCCCACGCGACCCGAGACGCCGCGCGAACTCACCGACCTCGTCTACCGCCTCATCGCCCACGAGCCCGATTCCCGGCCGGCCAGCGCGCGCCAGGTTCGCGAGGAACTCGAGGAGATCCGGGGCGGACTCAAGCGCGGCATCCTGCACACCGTTCGCGATCGGTCGCCGCTGTGGCGCTGGCCCGTGGCGATCGGAGCCACGGTGGCCCTGGTGCTCGTGATCGGTCTCAACCAGGTCTACCGCAGTCAGACCGAAGCCATCGAGGAAGCGACCTACGGCTACGGCGATGCGCTGGCCAGCCTGGTTGCCCAGGAAACGGCCGAGGCGTTGATCCTCGAGGATACGACGGCACTGGCCATGCTGGTCTCGGATTTCTCGGTCAACCCCCAGGTCGAGTACCTGCACATCAGCGACGAGACCGGGCGCATCCAGGCCAGCACGAACCCGTTTCTCCAGGGACAGGCGCCCCCCGACGCGGCCCATGAGGCCGTGCCGCGCGAATCGGGCAGCGTGAGCCTCTACCGCTCCGGCGAGGGCCTGCTGGAATTCCGCGTGCCGATCCGCTTCCAGGCGCGGCGCGTCGGGGAAGCCCGGCTCGGGCTCGACGCCACGGCCCTGCAGGCTTCGGCCACGACCACGCTCTCGATGCTGGCCGTCGTGTTCGTGGTCAGCGTCCTCATCGTCGCCCTCGGCGTGGGCTGGATGGTCTGGCGCCAGCACCGCAAGTTCAAGCGCCTGGCCTGGGGGCTCAAGCGGCTCGCGCGCGGGCACTTCGACTTCCGCATCGAACCGACGCGGCTCGACGAGATGCAGGAGGTCTACCAGCAGTTCAACCGGCTGGCCGTGCACCTCGAGGAGCGCCTCGCCCCGCGCCCGGGTCCCGCCGACGAGGACGACACCGAAGCCGAGGTCGATCTCGCACCCGCCGTCCTGGGAGGCGTACGCCATGCTCCGGACGAGACCCTCGACCTCACGCGGCCCATGGAGAACACCGAGCCCGACGACGATCGAGACGGCAATGGTGACGACGATGGTCGCGACCATCGCGGCAAGGATCGAAAAGACGTCGAAGGCTTCCCCGATTCACGCGTCACCCCACTGAAGCGCTCGACCTGACCGGCGCACCGGACTCGCTGCTCGATGCAGGGGTTCCCGGTCAGTCCTCGCCGGGGGGTTCGGCCGACAGGCGGTCGCGCAGCCTGCGCGCCCGATCCAGGTAGATGCGCGCCGGCTCGAAATCGGGGGCGATCTCCACCAGCGACTCCCAGGTCCGGATGGCC
>JAWVZQ010000237.1:0-3323 GCA_033722095.1 Wenzhouxiangellaceae bacterium
TCGAACAGGGCACGCCAGGCCTCGCGCTGCCGCTTCGGCAGGCCGCGAAGGTTCATCAGCGCATGCATCAGCACGTCTCCCGGCGCGCCCATCCACCGCGGCAGGTCGCGCCACCAGTGGTTGATGAGGATGTTCAGCGGCGAAAGCGCGTGGACCTGGTGCCACCACATGCTCGGGATGTAGATCGCATCGCCGGGCTCGAGCTCGGCGACGAGCGAGGCCTCCAGGGCCCGTGCATAGCGCGGGAACCGGTCGAGGTCCGGCGAACCGGGATCGACGAGGCTGACCTGCTGGCCGGCCGGCGTGAGATCGATCGGCCCGAGGTAGAGATCGGCCAGTCGCTCGGGGGGAAACAGCCGGAACCGGCGCCGCCCGACGCAGACGCAGGCCACGTTGTCGAGGACGTCGTGGTGGGCGGCGACCCGGGTGCGATTGCCGATCCAGATCCGGACGCTGGCCGGGAATTCGTCGCTCGTCAGTGCATGCGCGGGCTTCATGCCGGGCAGGCAGTGGTCCAGAGCCATCGATCCCATGTACACGGTCGGCGGCGGCGAGGCGGCCTCGGCCTCGCGGATGCGTTCGAGCACTTCGTCGAGGCGCATCCGCACCTGGTCGAAATCCAGCGCCGAGATGTCGTCGTTGTAGAAGATCCGGCCGCCGCTTTCCGGGCCGCCGAGAAAGGCCGTGACGGGCGCGCCCTCGTAGTGGTCGCGCAGCAAGCGCTCGACCTCGGAGCGATCGCCGGCGGCGCGGACAAGGGGCCAGTCGGCGCAGAGCCCGCGCAGCACGGCCGGCGTTTCGCGGCCGTTCAGGTCGTCGAGGGCATTCCCGGCCTCGATGCCGGTGATTTCCTCGATCGCGGAGCCGCCTTCGCTCATGCCGCCGACGCGGCGAGCGCGCGGTTCTTGCGATCGATGAGTACGGGCAGGTTCGCCATCGACGCGAGCATCATGTAGATGGCGTGCAGGTAGCCCTTGCGATGCAGCGCCTCGAGCGCGGGACCCTCGAGCCCGGCCAGCCGCTCCTCGTTGATCGAATACAGTCCCTTGAGCGCCTGGCTGGACCCGTCGGCGAATTTCATCTCCACGGCCACCGACTCGATGAGTTCGAGTCCGACGAGCGTCTTCGAGAACGCAGCGATCTCCTCGTGACCTTCGTGGATGGCCTTGAGCACGCCGGTCATGCGTTCCAGCCACTCGCTCTCGCCGCCGTGCGGCAGGAACAGCGGCTCGCCTTCCGACTCGTTGACGCTGGGGTGGTCGAGGTCGATGTGGACCACGGGCACGCGGGTCGGGACGCCGTCGACGTCCTGTTCCTGGAAGCCGATCAGCAGCGGCTGGCGCGCGATCGTCAGCGGGATGTTGCGTGCGTCCCAGCCGCCGTCGGACAGGTAGAGGTTCTCGCCCTCGGAGAAGCCGAGCAGCGCACTGGGCTCGAAGTGCCCGGAATCGCGGTTCTTGACGAAGAACAGCGGATACTCGTTCTGCAGCGCCGGCAGCTCGGCCGGAAAGCTGCGCGCAAGGCTGACGTCCCAGCCCTGGCCGGGCCGGAAGTCGCGCTTCACGCGCAGGTCGCGATGGGACACGTTGTCGAGCAGGGCGTGCTGGGTCATGAAGTCCTTCCTGTTGGTCGTGACGCTGGCGCGCCGTTCAGCCCGCGGCCGGCAGGCCGTCGCGCGCGATGCGCTCGAGCAGGTCGCGGTGCGCGGGCAGCCGGGCCAGAAGCTGGTTGGCGGCACGGATATTGTCGTCGAAACGCCGGCGCGCCCGCTCGGCCGCAACACCCGTGCCGGCGGGGTCCATGCGGTCGGGCTCGAAGCCCATGCCGTAGAGCACGTACTGGTAGCTGGCCGCCGAGAAGATCTCGTCGTGGCGTGGAAGGTCGGCCGGCGTCGGCGGGCGGAAGCGCCAAAGCGCCATGAGTTCGAGCAGTGAATCGGGAACGGTCTCCGGCGAACGGTTCTCGGCCCAGTAGTCGGAATCGTCGCGTCGACTCAGCAGGTAATGCAGCTTGAGGAAATCGATGATCCGGTCCCAGCGGTAGCCGAAGCGCTCGTTGAATCGCCGTGCCACGATGTCCATGAGGCCGCGCTCGGCGGGCATTTCCTCGGCGATCATGCGCGCCGAGAGTTCCACCATGACGAGTGCGCTGGCCTCGAGCGGCTCGATGAACCCGGCCGCCATGCCGACCGCGACGCAGTTGCGGTGCCAGAACTTCTCGCGGTGGCCCGGCTTGAACGAGATCTTCCGAGGCGAGCGCTCCGGATCGGGCGGCGCACCCGTGGACTCGAGATACCGCGCGAGCGCATCGTGCGCCTCGTCGTCGCTGCAGTGACGGCTCGAGTAGACGTGCCCGATTCCGCGCCGGCTCGGCAGCCCGATGTCCCAGATCCAGCCGGCCGATTGCGCCGTGGAGATCGTCTGCGAGGCCACGGGCGCATTCTCGTCGGCATACGGGACCTGGATGGCCAGTGCCGTGTCGTTGAACAGCGCGCCCGAGCGATCGACGAAGCCGACGCCGTAGTGGCCGGCCAGGAGCATCGAGCGCATGCCGGAGCAGTCGACGAACAGGTCTCCGCGGATCGCGCCGCTGGCTTCCGTCCGCACGGCGGCGATGTCGCCGCCGTCGTCGGCCTCGACGCCGATGATGCGGTCCTGCACATGGCGCACGTCGAGCTCGCGCGTGCAGTGCTCGGTCAGCAGCTCGGCGAAGCGGCCGGCGTCGAGATGGTAGCCGTAGTTCACCACGCCCGCGTACTGCGGCGTGTGCGCCTGCTTCGGCGCCAGCCGGCGGTCGCAGACCATGCCCTGGGGGCTCACGGCATCGACGAACGACAGATTCCGCCGGTCCCGCCACCAGTGCGAGGCCAGGTCGACAGAGGGATAGCCGGCCGGTGCGGTGAAGGGATGGTAGTAGGTATCGCCGTCGCTGCCGTCGACCCATCCGACGAAGCGCGTGCCCTGCTTGAACGCGGCCGTGCACCGCTCGAGGAACAGGGCCTCGGGGATGCCGAGCCGCTCGAGCGTGGAACGCATGGTCGGCCAGGTGCCCTCGCCGACGCCGATGGTGGCGATCTGCGGGGACTCGACGAGCGTGACCGAGACCCGCGTTTCGGGGTCCCGACCCACCTGCTCGGCGGCGACGAGGCCGGCGGTCAGCCAGCCGGCGGTGCCCCCGCCGACGACGACGACGTCGCGGATCGCGTTGTCATCTCCGGACGGCATGCAGGAAATCATGCGTGCGACGACGGGGCGGAGTCAAGAAAGCGAAACGCCGCGGCCGGGGGGAGCCGCGGTTGGCCGGAGCATGCGTGCGGCGGCAGA
>JAWVZQ010000238.1:0-3323 GCA_033722095.1 Wenzhouxiangellaceae bacterium
CGCCGCGCGACCCGTCCGGCCGGCCCCCGGTGGAACGCGCCGGGTCTCCGGCGTGAACTGGCGATGGCCGACCGCCGGCGAGGTCGCGCGCCGCTTCGATCCGGGCGACACGCGCAAGGGCATCCTGATCGCCGGCAGCGCGGGCCAGCCCGTCGTGGCCGCCGCCGACGGCAGCGTCGTCTACAGCGGCAACGGCCTCATCGGCTACGGCGCACTGATCATCCTCAAGCACTCCGACAGCATGCTCTCTGCGTATGCGCACAACCGCGAGCGGCTCGTCCGCGAAGGCGAGACGGTGCGCGCCGGCGAGACCATCGCGCGCATGGGCCGCGACGAGCGCGGCAGCGAGGTGCTGCACTTCGAGATTCGTGGCAACGGCAAGCCCGTGGACCCGCTCGACTACCTGCCGGGTCGCTGACCGGGGTTCAGCCGCCGGATTCCCAGATCATCGCTGCGATGACGTCGCGCCCCTCGCTGGCCAGCACGTTGAAGGTCCGCGCCGCGGCGTCCAGCGTCATGACCTCCAGCCCGATGGCCCGCTCGAGGAAGGCGACCTGCAGGTCGGGGGGCGGGAATCGCAGCGAGCGGCCCGTGGCGAGCAGCACGACGTCGGGACGGGCCTCGAACACCGGCGCAAGCGCCTCGGCGTCGACGTCGTCGAGCGACTCCACGGCCCACGGCCGGGCCCCGTCTCCGGGACTCAGCAGCAGGCTGCGCCGCCAGTCGCGGTCGACGATGCGGATGCGGTCGTCATGGAGAGAATGGACGAAGGCCTGGCCCTCGGGCCGATGTTCGGTCAATTGCATGGCCGCGACGTCCGGGTCAGGACACGACGATGCGTGGCCGCTCGGGGTGCCGCCGGTAGAGGCTGGCGACCTGGCCGATGGTCTGGACGGCCTCGGCGCCCGTGCGCTCGACGATCTCGGCGAGCCATTCCTTGCGGCGTTCTCGCTCGCCTCTGAGCTTGACCTTGATCAGTTCGTGGTGATCGAGCGCGCGCTCGATCTCGGCCATCACGTTGTCGGTCAGGCCGCGGTCGGCCACGATGACCACGGGCGAAAGGCCGTGGCTGAGTCCTCGGAGCTTCCGGATCTGTGCATTGGTCAACGTCATGGCGGCGGCGATCGATTGGCTGGATTCGCAGAATCGGCTCCCGATATTATCACCGGCCGCCACCCGTCGACGACGGCGGCCCGACCGGTGCGCTTCTCGATCCCTTAGAATCCGGGACCTGTTCCCGACCACGCCTTGCCGCCCATGACCTCCGAACAGACCGACGCGATCCGGTCCGCGCTACGCGAACTCGACGATCCGCATACCGGGCGGCCGCTCGGCGACGCCGTGCGCGGCGTGGCGCTCAGCGACGGCAAGCTCGCCGTCGACGTGCGCCTGGGCTACCCCTGCGCCGGTGCACGGGATGCGCTCGCCGCGCGGGTCAGCGCCGCCGCCTCGGCCTTCGACGAGGTCGAGTCCGTCACCGTCGATCTCGACTGGCGCATCGCCTCCCACGCCGTGCAGGGCGGCCTGGCGCCCATCGAGGGCGTCCGGAACATCCTTGCCGTGGCCTCGGGCAAGGGCGGCGTCGGGAAATCCACGGTGGCGGCCAATCTCGCGCTGGCCCTGGCGGCCGAGGGCGCTCGGGTCGGCGTGCTCGACGCCGACATCTACGGCCCCAGCCAGCCGCGCATGCTGGGCCTGGAAGGCAAGCCCGAAACCACGCCGGACCGCGGCATCCTGCCGATGCGTTCGCACGGCGTCCAGGCCATGAGCATCGGCGTCCTGGTTGCCGTCGACCAGGCCATGATCTGGCGCGGCCCGATGGCCACGCAGGCCCTGAGCCAGATGCTGACCGATACGCGCTGGGATGATCTCGATTACCTCGTCGTCGACCTGCCCCCCGGCACGGGCGACGTCCAGCTGACGCTGGCGCAGCGCATTCCGGTGGCCGGCAGCGTGATCGTCACGACGCCGCAGGACGTGGCGCTCGACGACGTTCGCCGGGCCGTCGCGATGTTCCGCAAGGTCCGGGTGCCGGTCCTCGGCGTCATCGAGAACATGAGCACGCATCGCTGCAGCGCCTGCGGCCACGAGGAGGCCATCTTCGGGCACGGCGGCGGCGAGCGCATCGCCGAGGAGACCGGGCTGAACCTGCTCGGGCAGCTTCCACTGGAGGCCGAGCTGGGCCGCTCGACCGACGACGGCACGCCCATCGTCGTGGCCGACCCCGACGGCGCCGCCGCGCAGCGCTTCCGGGAACTGGCCCGGCGCGTGGCGGGGCGGCTTTCGTCGCAGGAGGCCAACACCGAAATCCGGATGCCGAAGATCCGGATCACCGACTGACCGACCGACTGGGAGCTTGCCGTGACCATCAAGTCCGATCGCTGGATCCGCCGAATGGCCGACGAACACGGTCTCATCGACCCCTTCGAGCCCGGCCAGGTCCGCGAGGCCGACGGCCGCAGGCTCGTCTCGTACGGCACCTCGAGCTACGGCTACGACGTGCGCTGCGCAGACGAGTTCAAGATCTTCACGAACATCAACTCGGCGATCGTGGACCCGAAGCATTTCGACGCCGACAGCTTCGTCGACGTCAAGTCCGACACCTGCATCATCCCGCCGAACAGCTTCGCGCTGGCGCGGACCGTGGAGTACTTCCGGATTCCCCGCAACGTGCTGACCATCTGCCTCGGCAAGTCGACCTACGCGCGCTGCGGCATCATCGTCAACGTCACGCCGCTGGAACCCGAGTGGGAAGGCCACGTGACGCTGGAATTCTCGAACACGACACCGCTACCGGCGCGCATCTACGCCAATGAAGGCGTCGCGCAGTTCCTGTTCCTCGAGTCCGACGAGGAATGCGAGACCAGCTACGCCGACCGGGCCGGCAAGTACCAGGGCCAGCGCGGCGTCACGCTGCCGCGGGCCTGAAACCCGGAACCACGGCATCCGGGTCCGGAGAAGGCCGGATCCCATCCCGAGGGACGTAGCCCTCGGGCTACCCGGCGCTGTACCGGAGGCACGGGGAGTAGCCCGCCGGCCATGCCCGTCGGGAACCGGCCCTGGCCCCTGCACTACCCCTGCAGTGGAGGCTGCTGGATCAGGCGCACCGAGGTCGTGAAGCGCTGGCCGTTCCGCACGGCCGTGAATTCGATCTCCTCGCCGGGCGCGCGCTCGGCGATCGCCAGCGCGAACTCTCGGGCCGACGGCACGGGCTCGCCGTCGGCCGTCAGGAGGATATCGCCGGGCCGCAGGCCGGCGTTCCAGGCCGGGCTGTCGCGGTAGATCTGGCTGATCTGCACGCCGTCGGGCTGGCCCTCGCCGGC
>JAWVZQ010000239.1:0-3216 GCA_033722095.1 Wenzhouxiangellaceae bacterium
AGAACGCGGTATTGACGCCCTGGATCGTCCCGGCGCTCGACGCCGGCGGCGCTGCGTCATTGACCATCACCTGGCCGCGCGGCTGGGCCGAGGCGGTATCGGCCGATGGCGCGGCCGGGGCGGATTCGTTGACGAGGATGCGCCCGGCCGAGGCCGGTGCAGGGGCGGCCGCGACCGTCGCGGCGGACTTCGCGTCGGGGTGGACGACCACGCCGCCGCGCTCGACGTCGGCGAGGAGGGGGCCGGCGCTCAGCGCGAGGCCGATTCCCAGCGCGCAGGCCGGGACGATCGATCGAAACAGGTTCATGCGGATTCCTCCCAGGGCAAACGATTTCCTGTCCGAACGGCCACTTCCTTCCCGTAGCCGACGGGTTGCGCGAATCGGGGTTGGAGATACAGGAATCTCCACACTCGATCCTCATCTGCGTGAAATCTATCACGTTCCGATCGGCCGGGAAAGCCGTGGCCGTGGGTGTGCAGCCGCGGCCGGCACCGGATTTCCGGGCGGATGCCCGCCAACCGGAAGCGCGACCCGACCCCGGCGCCGATGCGGTCCGCCTTCCCCGTGGCGTCCCGGCCCCCGAGCCGGGACCCAGTGTCTCTCAAGGGCTTGCGAAAGTCGCTGCGCCCCGGATTGCTGAATCGAGTTCAGCACATGATCTGGCCGGGGCGACAAGTGCGATGGGTACGCCTTCCCCGTGTCGTCCCGGCCCCCGAGCCGGGACCCAGTGTCTCTCAAGGGCTTGCGAAAGTCGCTGGGCCCCGGATCGAGCCCGGGGCGAAGGGAGTCCCGTTCCGGGATGCTCTCTGCGTCCTTCGAGTCTTCGCGCTCATCCTCTGGACATCCCTGGATTCGCCGTCGGCGTTCTGTGACGCGCTTCCGCCACGTCGACAATCCTCCCGACGCGAATCTGCTACGTTTCTCCGCCGGTGCCGGTCGCCGCGGACTCGGGTCGCGGGCCGGCGTGGCTGGAATGCCCAGAGGACACGCATGATTTTCGAGACTTTCGCTTCGCTCGCCGGCCGTGTCGCGGCCGCGCTTCTCCTGTCCGCTTCCGCCGTTGCAGCGGACGATACGCGGATCGTCAATCCCGGCGCGCCGGGCGAACCGCCGCGGACGCTGTCGGCCGAGGAGGCCGTGCAGATCGCCGGTTCGCGCTACTCGGTCGCCGACGTGCGCTTCATGCAGGACATGATCCCGCACCACCACCAGGCCCTGGAGATGGCCGCGCTCGTCGAGGGGCGGACGAACTCGCCCGAGATCGTCGACGCGGCCGGACGCATCGAGGCCTCGCAGCGCGACGAGATCCAGTTCATGCAGCAGTGGCTGGCCGAGCGCGGAGAGGACGTCCCCGACCCCGACGCCCACGACGCCATGCACACTTCGCACGAGATGGCCGGCATGGCCTCGGCCGAGGAGATGGCGGCGCTGGCCGACAGCCAGGGCCCGGCCTTCGACGAGCGGTTCCTGAAGCTCATGATCGCCCACCACGCCGGCGCGCTGGAAATGGTCGACGAGCTGCTCGAGCAGCGCGGATCGGCCTACGACCCCGCGCTGTTCGAGTTCGTCACCGACGTCAGCAACGACCAGGCCGCCGAGATCGAGCGCATGACGCTGCAGCTGGCGCGCGTCACCTCCGATCCTCGCGCCGGGCTGGAGGCCGGCTTCGACGACGCGGGCTCGGCGATCCGGAATCTGATCCACCTGGCCTCGCTGCCGAAACCGCCGGGCTTCTACGACCCCGAGAACCCGGCCGGCATCCCGCTGGACCCGCCCGACCAGGAAGCCAGGTCGCCCGAGCAGGTCGCCGAGGAGGAGCAGGAGAAGGCATTCAAGCGCTTCAAGGGCGAGGCCGACCGCGAGGCGCGCAGCGGGCTGCTGAGCTTCTCGAACACCGACATGGCGTTCTCCGGCAACGTGCTCGTCGTCGGCAACTACCACGGTTTCAATGTCTACCGGCTCGGCGCGGGCGGCGTGCCGAAGCTCGCCAGCTCCGTGGTCTGCCCGGGCGGCCAGGGCGACGTGTCGATCGTCGGTGAACTGCTGCTGATGTCGGCGCAGGAGAACCGCGGCCGGCTGGACTGCGGCCTGCAGGGCATCGTCGACGACGTGTCGCCGGAGCGCTTCCGCGGTCTGCGCATCTTCGACATCAGCGACCTCGAGGCGCCGCGCCAGGTGGGCGCGGTGCAGACCTGCCGCGGTTCGCATACCCACTCGGTGGTCTCGGCCGACGACGAGCGCATCGTCGTCTACAACTCGGGCACGAGCTCGATCCGCGAGCGCGAGGAGATGGAATCCTGCTTCGACGAGCTTCCCGGCGACGAGCGCACGGCGCTGTTCCGCATCGACGTCATCGAGATTCCCGTCGCCGATCCGGCCAAGGCACGCATCGTCGACAGTCCGGCCGTGTTCGCCGACGACGAGACGCTGGCCGGCCTGTGGCGCGGCGGCGACCACGGCGAGGGCACGCAGGAGACCAACGAGACCGACCACTGCCACGACATCACCGTGTTCCCCGACAGGAACCTGGCCGCCGGCGCCTGCTCGGGCAACGGCATCCTGTTCGACATCACCGACCCGCTGGACCCGAAGCGTATCGACGCGGTCGTCGACCCCGGCTTCGCGTACTGGCACTCGGCGACGTTCAACAACGACGGGACGAAGGTGATCTTCACCGACGAGTGGGGCGGGGGCGGCCGACCGCGCTGCCGCGTCTCGGACCCGCTGGACTGGGGCGCGGACGCGATCTACGACATCGTCGACGGCAAGCTCGAGTTCCGCGGCTACTTCAAGATGCCCGCACCGCAGACGGTCATGGAGAACTGCGTGGCGCACAACGGCTCGGTCGTGCCCGTGCCGGGCCGAGACGTGTTCGTGCAGGCCTGGTACCAGGGCGGGCTGTCGGTCGTCGACTTCACCGATTCCGCCGACGCCCGGGAGATCGCGTTCTTCGACCGCGGTCCCGTCGACCCGGATCACCTCGTCACGGGCGGCTTCTGGTCGACCTACTACTACGACGGCCGCATCTACGGCTCGGAGATCGCGCGCGGGCTCGACGTCTTCGCCTTCGTGCCCAGCGAGTTCCTGACCGCCAACGAGATCGAGGCCGCGGCCGTGGCGCTCGACGACGGCCTGTTCAACCCGCAGCAGCAGTTCCGCATCGACTGGCCCGCCGTGCCCGTCGTCGGCCTGGCCTACGTCGACCAGCTCTCGCG
>JAWVZQ010000240.1:0-3209 GCA_033722095.1 Wenzhouxiangellaceae bacterium
CGCGCCCGAAAGCTCCGCCGCGAGGTCGACGCCGAGGTCGTGCGCCGGGGTGATTGATCGCCGGGCGGCAGGGCTCGCGAGGGCCTGCTCAGCCGTCGCCGAGCAGGCGGTCGAGGCGGTCGAGGCTGCGCGCGAGATTGTTGCCGAGCGGCGCGAGGTACGGGGACTCGCCGCCGAGGCTGTCGGCCAGCGAGCGTTCGTCGGCCAGCGCTTCGCGGTCGGGCGCCAGGCCGTAGGGCGCCAGGAAGGTCTCGAGGCGGTCGGCCCGGGCCAGGAGTTCGGCGCGCGTCTGGCGGTAGGCGTGTTCGGCCAGTTCGCTGCGGCTGGAGTAGCTGAACATGTTCGTGAAGAACATCCGCTCGTCGTCGCGGTTCGGCTCGACGAGCAGGATCGAGGACTCGGGATACTGGGTGGCGTACTTGTCGATGCCGATCTGCATCCGCGACTGGATCAGCGCACGGAACGTCTGGGCCATCACCAGCGGCAGTCCGGCCTGCACCATCCGGCTGTCGCCGAAGTCGGCGTCGCTGCGGTCGTCGGCGCTCTCGAACGGGACCAGCGGATTCACGCCGATCAGCAGGTCCACGCCTTCCCGAAGCGCGACGGAGGCGTGCAGCGTCCGGCGCAGTGCGCCGTCGACGTAGTGGCGCTTGCCGATGCGCACGGGCGGATAGAGGCCGGGCAGGGCGGCCGAGGCCTGGACGGCCTTCGAGATCGGCACATCGTCGAACCCGGCGTCACCGAAGCGGACCGCCTGGCCCGTGTCGAGGTCCATCGCGACGATTCTCAGCGAGGTCTCGAGCTCGCGGAAGTCGTTGGTGCGTCCCGGGCGATCCAGCACGCGCGCGACGAAACGCTCGATCGTGCTGTTGTCGAACAGCCCCGTCGGCAGGACGCGACTCAGCCCGCCTACGGCCTCGAGGTGGCGCAGCCGCGTGGGGTGGCGCACGGCCTCGGCGATGAGCTCGAACAGCGCACCGGGGACCTGTCCGGCGCGGCGCAGGAATTCCGGCACGGCCGGACGCATGAAGCTCTCGGGTTCGAACGTGAACTCCGCACCCGGCGCGCCCATGAAGATCCGGCACATCTGGCTCGTCGTGACCTGGTTGGCCAGGCTCGTTGCGAGGAAGGCGCCGGCGCTGACGCCCACGTAGTGATCGAGCTGGTGCAGGCGCAGGCCGCGGATGCCTTCATTGAGCGCCTGCAGTGCCCCGAGTTCGTAGATGGCGCCCAGCGGGCCTCCGCCGGCGATCGCCAGGCCGATCTTCGGCATCTTGCGTTCCCGGTGGCGGGAAGCGGGATTCAGCGTGAGCATGGATCGCGGTTCGAGACGGTCGAGAAACGACCATTGTACGCCTGCCCGGCCGTGCCCGGCAGCGGGGCGAGACCTGCCGGAAATGCTAAGGTCCGGGGCACCCCGGAATGCCAGGAGCTCCGAGATGACCGCCCAGATCGGCACGACCGCGCCCGACTTCACGCTGCCCGACCAGCACGGCAAGCCCTTCCGCCTGCGCGACGAGGCCGGAAGGTGGCTCGTGCTTGCCTTCTATCCCGGCGACGACACGCCGGTCTGCACGCGCCAGCTCTGCGACTACCGCGATGGCATCGAGGCCTTCCGCGACCTCGATGTGGAAGTCGTCGGCATCAGCGCCGACGATGCCGCGTCGCACCGTGCGTTCGCCGAGAAGCACGACCTGCCGTTCCGCCTGCTGACCGATGCCGACCTGGCCGTGGCCGAACGCTACGACTGCCGCGGCCTGGCCGGCATGAAGCGCGGCGTGTTCCTGCTCGACCCCGACCAGGTGTGCCGCTGGCGACACGTGGAAACCGTGGCCTTGTTCCGCCGGCGCCGCGAGGAGTTGCTGGAGGCGATCCGGGAAGCGCGCGGATGAGCGAGGTCGCCGATACCCTGCAGGCGCAAGTCGACGCCAGTCTCGACTGGCTCGAGCGCGTCGAGGAGGGAAACGGCGCCTATCCGAGGTTGCCCGAACTGCAGCACTGGCAGCGCGCCCGGCTGCGCGAGACCTACGACGACCTGCGTCGCGAGGATGCCTGCCGCGACGCCTGCACGTTCTTCCTTCAGGAACTCTACGGCGGCCGGGACATGCGCGAGCGCGATCGGCAGCTCAAGCGGGTCGTGCCCGTCATGCGTCGCTTCCTGCCCGAGCGTCTGCTGCACGCGGTGGGCGAGGCGATGCGGCTGCAGTGGATGAGCCTTGCCCTGGACGCCGAGCTGTCGACGCATCTCGACGGCCCGCTGGACCAGCCCGAGTACGCGCGAGCCTACCGGCGCCATGCCGCGTGGGATCGCCGGGAAGAGCAGATCCGGCTCATCGACGAACTCGGCCGCCTGCTCATCGAGGTCGTCGAACGGCCCATGATCCGTCGGCTCGTGCGCTGGATGCAGGGGCCCGCGGTCTCGGCCGGCTTCGGCCGCCTGCAGTCGTTCCTCATGCAGGGCCTGGACGCGTTCGCGAAGATGGGCGGTGACGCCGACCGCTTCGTCGACACCATCGTGAAGCGCGAGCGCGAGGCGCTCGAGGCCATGCGCAACGGTGACGACTTTCCTTTCCGGCCCTGGATCGGCGAGGGGCCCCGGCTGCCCGAGGTCGAGGATGCCTGAATCCGCTCGAGACCGTTCCGCGCCGGTCCCGTGATCGGATCGTCCTCCGTCCACGCGACCGGGCTGTCCCTGCTGCTAATCGGCGCGGCGCTGCTCTGGATTCTCGCCGTGCGCCTGGCGCCGCGTCGGCCCGGAATGCCGGCCATCGTGCTGCATATCGCCGCGGGGACGGCCCTGGCCTGGTTGCTGCCCGCCTCGGGGGCCGGGCCCGAGCGGGCGCGAGAGTTGCTCGCACTGCTCGCCGAGGCCGGGCTCGTGCTGCTGCTGTTCCGCGCCGGCCTCGACGCCGACCTGAAGCAACTGCGCCGGCAACTGCCGAACGCGGCGGGAATCTGGTTCTGGAACGTCGTCGCGAGCGCCCTGCTGGGCTGGCTGACCGCGCGCCACCTCGTGGGACTGGACGTCGTCGGTGCGCTGTTCGTGACCGTTGCGCTGACGGCCACGAGCGTCGGCGTGCCGGTCGGGATCTGGAGCGAGGCCGGTCGGCTCGACAGCCGCGAAGGCAGCCTCCTGCTCGACGTGGCCGAACTCGACGACCTGAGCACCATCGTGCTGATGGCGCTGCTGGTCGCTGCCGTCCCGCTGA
>JAWVZQ010000241.1:0-3198 GCA_033722095.1 Wenzhouxiangellaceae bacterium
CCCCCGGGCACGAGGCGCCCGCCTCCGCGGACGCCCCGCCCGCCGTTGCCCAGGACGATCCGCTCGCGGCCCAGCAGGCCATCGACACGTGCCGCACGCTGTCGGACGCGCAGCGCCGACTCATCTGCTACGACGCCATTCCCGGTGCCAGCGTCGCCGGCGGTCCCGCGCTGACCGACGAAGAGTCGGCCGAAGAACCGGCGATCCCGCTGCGGCGATCGCGCATGACGCGCGAATGGGAACTCGACGACGCCACCGACGGCGGTGAATTCCGGGTCCGGTCCTACCGCCCCGTCTACGCCCTGCCGCTGCGCTACACCACGGACCGCAATCGCCGGCCGCTGGCCGGCGGCGTCGATGTCCTGGAGCCGGAGCCGACGAGCCTCGACTCCGTGGAGGTCAAGTTCCAGGTCAGCCTCAAGACCAAGCTGTTCGACGACCCCATCGCCAACAACGGCGACCTCTGGTTCGGCTACACGCAGCAATCCAACTGGCAGGCCTACAACACCATCGAGTCCGAGCCCTTCCGCGAGACGAACTACGCGCCGGAGATCTGGTCGACGTGGCGGACCGGACTGTCGTTCGGCGGCTGGACCTGGCGCTTCGTCAACCTCGGGTTCGTTCACCAGTCCAACGGCCGATCCGAGCCGCGCTCGCGCAGCTGGAACCGCGTCTACGCGAACTTCGGCTTCGAACGCGGCCCGTGGCAGGTCTACGTCCGCCCCTGGGTGCGCGTCGAGGAGGGCTCGGGCGACGACAACCCCGACATCGAGGACTACTTCGGCCACGGCGACCTGCGCGTACGCTGGCACCGCGGCAGCCACGACTTCGAGGTCATGGCGCGCGCCGTGCCCGGCGAGCGGCGCGGCGCCGTGCAGTTCGACTGGCACTATCCGCTGTTCGGCGACCTCAAGGCCTACCTGCAGCTGTTCCACGGCTACGGGGAGACGCTCATCGACTACAACCACCGCCAGTCGACGATCGGCATCGGCGTCTCGCTGGTCCAGTAGCGATGGCCCACGACCGCCCCGTCCTCGAGGTCGAGACCCGCGACGGCCATCGCTACGAACTGATCCGGTGCGGCCCGCCGGCGGCCGCATCCACGATGCTGCTGGTTCCGGGAATGGGCATCAGCGCGCGCCAGTACATCGAGTTCGGCGACCGCATGGGCGGCCACGGGGTCCGCGTGCTCATCCACGAGTGGCGCGGCAACGGCTCGTCGTCGATCCGCGCCGCGCGCGATCGCGACTGGAATTACCGCGAACTCGTCGAGATCGACCTGGCCGCTTCGCTGGAGCGCGCCTGCGAGGCCGCCGACGGCCGCGTCGTGCTGGCGGGCCACAGTCTCGGCGCACAGCTGGCTGCGCTGGCCGCCGCGCGCCAGCCGGAACGCGCGGCCGGCCTCGCGCTCATCGCCGGCGGCGTCCCGCATACCGCGCTGTACCCCCTGCGACTGAAACTCGTGCTGCACGTCATGTTCCGCGCCTTCCCGCTGCTCTGCGCCATCGTCGGCTACCTGCCGGGCCGGACCATCCGCTTCGGCGGCCGCGAGGCGCGCAGCGTCATCGGCGACTGGTGCCGGACGGGCCTGACCGGGCGCTACGACCTGGACTCGCTCTCGTTCGACGCGGAGTCCGCCCTGCGGCAGCTGCAGATACCGCTGCTCGCGGTGAACATGGCCGACGATGCCTGGGTGCCCGAAGAATCGTTGGAGGCGCTGGTCGGAAAGATGCCGGGATGCGCGCCGTCCCGCGCGATGCTCCGCGAGGCCGACCTGGGCGGACGACGGGCCGACCACTTCACGTGGATGCGTCGTCCCGAAGCGACAGCGCGGGTCGTGCACGACTGGATGGCAGAAGCGACCTGAGCCGCCCGGGCTGCGGCGACGGGGCTCAGTCGCACTCCACGCCGGCCACGCCCCGGTTCTCGCCGCGCTTGACCGAGTAGAGCTGGCGATCCGCGGAGTCGAGCATGCGCGCAACCGTCGTCTCCTCGCCGGGGATCGTAACCGCGAGCCCGATCGACAGTCGGATCTCGGGGCAGGTCTCGGCGCAGATGGCGCGCACCCGCCTGCAATCGCGAAGTGCTTCGTCGAGATGGCGGCCGCGCATGACCGCGGCGAACTCGTCGCCGCCGAACCGGGCGACGAGCACGTCGTCGGAAAACGCCTTGTCGAGGCAGGCGGCGACGCGCTTGAGCAGCTCGTCGCCGGCCAGGTGGCCATGCGTGTCGTTGAAGGGCTTGAATCGATCGAGATCGATGAGCGCGACCGCCAGCCAGTCTCCGGACTCGCTGCACCGCACGAGATCCTGCTCGAGGCGCCGGTCGAAGGCCCGGCGGTTGGCGATGCCCGTCAGGCCATCGCGGTCCGCCATGGTGCGCAGCTTTCGATTGGCCGCGACGAGCGCCTCGGTGCGCTTGCGGACCTTTCCGGCCAGCCGCTTGCGGTCGGCCTCGAGCCGCCGCGTCCGGACGTGCAGCAGCAACCAGACCATGGCCGCGAGCAGGGCGGCGATACCGACCCAGAGCCCCGCCCGGGCCCAGGCCGTGCGATGCCAGGGCGGCAGGACCTCGAATTCGAAGGGCTGCATGTCGAGGATGCGGCCGTGCGCACCCCTGGCCTGCGCCTCGAAGCGGTATTCGCCGGGCGGCAGGTCGTAATACGTGTATTTCGAGGTCGACTCCCAGGACGTGAAGCCGCGCTCGTATCCCGACAGCCGCGCCCGGTATCGCACGTCCTCGCGTGCCGAGAGGCCGGGCAGCGTGTACTCGAAACGGATCGCGAACGGACCGGCCGGGAAGGAATGGACCACGTCCGGCTCCAGTCGTACCGCCGGTTCCCCGCCGGGCGTGACGAGCACCGGCTTCAGCAGTCCCTCGAATCCGGTCGTGCGCGCCGCCGGCGTTGCCGGGTCGTGGATCAGCACCGAACCCGATGCCCCGACCATCACGCGCCCGTCGGGCGCGAACTGGATCGAGGTCAGTGCGCCGCGGAACAGCGCATCGACGTCCATCCGCTGCCAACCCGCCTCGCCGTCGTGCCGGAACAGGCGATTGAAGTCGAACGCCCAGAGGCTGCCGTCGGGGGCCTGGCGAACCTCGAGAAAGTGGTCGTCGACGCGCAGCGCATCGAGACCGTCCAGATCGGTGCGCACGAAATCGCCGCCGACATGACGCCAGAATCCGTTCTCGGTCACG
>JAWVZQ010000242.1:0-3181 GCA_033722095.1 Wenzhouxiangellaceae bacterium
CCATGTCCGGCAGCCGGACCGCGTAGCGGACGGGATCCCGGACGAGACAGCCCAGGCCCGCGAGCTTGGGGATATATCCGCGCGTCTCGCGCGGCAGCGCCAGTTCGTGCCACTCGGTCCCGAGGCCGCGGGCGCGGTTGCGCCGCATCAGCCGCTGGACGCGACCCTGGCCGGCGTTGTAGGCCGCCAGCGCGAGCGCGAGGTCGCCGTCGAACATCGCGACGAGATCGGACAGATAGTCGAGCGCGGCCGAGGTGGCGGCGACGAAATCCCGGCGGCCGTCGTACCAGTCGTTGATCGGCAGACCGTAATCGCGCGCCGTGCCGTGCATGAACTGCCAGGGTCCGGTCGCACTCTCGCGCGAGTGCGCGAACGGGTCGAACGCGCTCTCCACGACGGGCAGCAGCGCGTACTCGCCGGGCAGGCCGCGGGCCTCGACCTCGTTGGCGATGTCGTGCAGCCAGGGCTGGGCACGCGCGAACACGCGCTGCATGTATTCGGGGTTGTCGGCGTACCAGTGCGCCCAGCGGTCGGCTGCGTCTCCGTCCCGGCAGGAAGGGAACTCGAACCGCGAAACGAGACGATCCCAGATCCGGGTCGGCTGCGAGGGCTCGACCTCTGCCCGGTCGAGCGCCAGGCGCCGGAAGGCCTCGTCGACGGCAGCGAACGGATCGGACGGCGAGGGTTCGGCAACGGTCGTGACGATCGATGCCTCGGCGCCGGCGTCCGGCTGTGCCTCGCGCTCGGCGTCCAGCGCACAGCCGGACGCCAGGACGAGCGCGAGCGCAGCCACGGCAACCGTACGACGGGCGCCCGCAGCGGGCAGGATACGGAGTCTGGTCATGGGTTCGGATCGGTTCCGTGGATGGACCAAGCAAAAAACCTTTCGAGATTATGACGGGCTCGAACGCACGTCAAGCGATGCGGCCGCGGTCCGCTGCGTCCCGGCCGCTACAATGGGCGTGAATTCGCCAACCCGGTCACGATTCTTGACAAAGTCCGATCGCAACTCCGAAAACCGATCCGAGCGCCCATCCGAGGCCCGCACGGACCCCGACCGCGAGACGCTGCTGGAAATGCTCGAGGAAGCCGGGCGCCCGATGACGCGCCGGGAAATCTCGGAGCGGCTGGGCCTGACCCACCGCGAGTCCGACGAGCGCGTCAAGCCCGTGCTGCAGCAGCTCATCCGCGCCGGCAAGGTCGTGCGCAATCGTCGCGCAGCCTACGGCCTGGCCGAACACATGCATCTCGTGCGCGGTCGCGTCAGCGGACATCCCGACGGCTTCGGCTTCGTCGTTCCCGACGAGGACGGCGACGACCTGTTCCTGCCGCCGCGCCAGATGAAGCTCGTCTTTCACGGCGACCGCGTCCTGGCCGCAGTGGTCAATGTCGACGACCGCGGACGGAAGGAAGGCATGGTGGTCGAGGTCATCGAGCGCGCCCACGAACAGGTCGTGGGGCGCTTCGTCGCCGATTCGGGCGTCTCGCACGTCGTGCCCGACGACCCGAAACTGACCCAGGACATCCGTATCCCGGAAGGGTCGGCCGGCGACGCCGCGCCGGGCAAGATCGTGGTCGCGCGCATCACGCGCCCGCCGACGCCCGAAAGCGGGCCCGTCGGCGAGATCGTCACCGTGCTCGGGCACGCCGACGAACCGGGCATGGCCACGCAGATCGCGATCTTCAATCACGGTCTGCCCGCCGAATTCCCCGACGAGGTCGTGGCCGAGGCCGAGGCCTACGGTGACGAGGTCGACCCGGATCGGCTCGAGGGACGCCGCGACCTGCGCGACCTGCCGCTCGTGACCATCGACGGGCCCGACGCGCGCGACTTCGACGATGCCGTGCTGGCCGAGCCCGACGGCGATGGCTACCGGCTCATCGTCGCGATCGCCGACGTCGCCGAATACGTGCGCCCCGGCACCGCGCTCGACGACGAAGCGCGCAGGCGCGGCACGTCGACCTATTTCCCCGACCGCGTCGTCCCGATGCTGCCCGAGGCGCTGTCGAACGGCCTGTGCTCGCTCAATCCGCACGTCGACCGGCTCGTCGTCGGCACCGAGATGCGACTCGACGAGAAGGGCAAGGTTCGCTCCAGCCGCTTCTTCGAGGGCGTCATGAATTCCTCGGCGCGCCTGACCTACGACCAGGCCCGCAGGATCGTCGAACTCGGCGACGAGGACCTGCGCGAGCGCTTCGACGCCGTGCTGCCGAACCTCCAGTGCCTCTACGACGTCTATCGACTGCTGGCGCGCCGCCGCGAACGCCGCGGTGCGCTGGATTTCGACAGCCAGGAAGTGAAATTCGTCTTCGACGACGAGGGCCGTGTGAGCGATCTCGAGAAGCGCACGCGCCACGATGCTCATCGCCTCATCGAGGAATGCATGGTCGCGGCCAACGTCGAGGCCGCGAAGACCGCCGAGAAGACCGGGCTGCCCGCGCTCTACCGCGTGCACCCCACGCCGCCGCCCGACAAGCTCGCCGACCTCGAGACCTTCCTGTCGGCCCACGGCCTGAGACGGAACTGGTCCGACGAGCCTACGCCTTCGGACCTGGCAAGCATCCAGCAGCAGGCCCGGGGCACGCCCGTCGAGCCGCTCGTCGATGCCGTGCTGCTGCGCAGCCTGGCGCTGGCCGTCTACCAGCCCGACAACGAGGGCCACTTCGGCCTCGCGCTCGACGCCTACGCCCACTTCACCTCGCCGATCCGGCGCTACCCGGACCTGCTGCTGCACCGCGCACTGAAGCACTTCCTGCGCCGAAAGGCCAAGAAGGAATACCCGCATTCCGGTCCGCAGATGGCCGAACTGGGGCGCGAGTGCTCGTGGCTGGAGCGGCGCGCCGAGGACGCCAGCCGCGAGGTCGACGAGCGGCTGAAATGCCAGTTCATGCAGCGCCACATCGGCGACGAGTTCGACGGCATCGTCACGGGCGTGACCGGGTTCGGGCTGTTCATCGAACTGGCGGGCATGGGCGTCAGCGGCCTGGCCCACGTCACCTCGCTGCCCAACGACTACTACCACTTCGATCCGGTCGGACGTGTCCTGACCGGCGAGCGCCGCGGCCTGCGCTACCGACTCGCAGACGAGGTCCGCGTCGAGGTCCAGGGCGTCGATGTCGACGAACGCAAGATCGACTTCCGCATCGTCGGCGAGGACGCCGAGGGCCAGGATGCCGGCGG
>JAWVZQ010000243.1:0-3109 GCA_033722095.1 Wenzhouxiangellaceae bacterium
CATCGTTTCTTCTACGTGCTGATGCGGACCGGGCGCAGCGGCACCGATCACCTCGTCGAGGCCATGAACGCCGGGGTCGACGACTACATCGAGAAGCCGTTCCGGCCCGAGGAACTCCAGGTCCGGATCCGGGCCGGCCGACGATTCGTCGATCTCGAGCGTCGCCTGCGGCACCTGGCCCAGAAAGACACGCTGACCGGAATCTGGAACCGCGCGACGGTGCTCCGCCTGCTCGAGGTCGAGCGCGGCCGTGCGCGACGACACGGTTCCGGCCTGTCGCTGATGATGCTCGACATCGACCGATTCAAGCGCATCAACGATGAATACGGTCACCAGGTCGGCGACCGTGCACTGGCCCACGTCGCGCAGGTCGCCCACCAGGTCATCCGGCCCTACGACCTGCTCGGGCGCTACGGTGGCGAGGAGTTCCTCGGCGTGTTCCCCGATACCGACATCGAGACGGTGACGCTGGTCGCCGAGCGTGTCCGCCGGGCCATCGAGGAAAAGCCGCTGGCGATTTCGGGCGGTACGCTGGACGTCACGGTCAGCATCGGTGTCGCGGAAGTGCCGCACCACGACGAGCATGGAAAGGAAGCGATCCATGCCGCCGACCGGGCGCTGTACCGGGCGAAGTCGCAGGGACGCAATCGCGTGGAGCGGGGTTGAGTCGCATCCCGGAGCACCTCGCGTGCGGCTCCGGCTCCGACCCCCGTCCGGCCGGGACCGCAAGGCGCGAAGACCGGGGCGAGCATCGGAGAGACAATCGGGAAAATGGAGGCTAGGCCCGGAATCGAACCGAGGTACACGGCTTTGCAGGCCGCTGCATCACCACTCTGCCACCTAGCCTTCGTACGGCGGACACCCGGGATTCTACCTCCCGAGCCTGCACGGTGCACGTCCGGACCGGATCCGGCCCACCCTGCAGAAACGCGAAACCCCGGCTTCGGACCGGGGCTTCGCTGCGAAACTGGAGCGGGAAACGAGACTCGAACTCGCGACCCCAACCTTGGCAAGGTTGTGCTCTACCAACTGAGCTATTCCCGCGAACAAGTCGGACATTTTAAACCGGATCGACGTCCTGTCAAGAGGTTCGAGCGGCGAATTTCGTGACCCGCCCCGTGGCGATGTACACTAGCCGCGCTCGATGCCCGACCCCGTATTTCTGGGGCCGATTTCCGGCCGTTTCAAGGCAGATCCGTTGTTCCCGAACCCGCATTCCGAAACCGGATACCGAGACGGCCCGGCGCCCGAGGCCACCGTCATCGTCCCGACCCTGAACGAGGCCGGTAACATCGGTCCGCTCATCGACCGACTGTTCGCACAACCCGGCCTTGCCGACCGTATCGAGGTCATCGTCGCCGACGACGCGTCGACCGACGGCACGCGCGACGAGGTCCGCGAGCGCTCGGCCCGTCGGCCCGTGCGCCTCGTCGAGCCGCCGGGTCCGGCGGACCTCACCGGCGCCGTGCTGCATGCCGCGCGCCACGCGCGAGGCCGTTGGTGCGTGGTCATGGATGCCGACGGCTCGCACCCGCCCGAGCGCGTCGCCGACCTGCTGCGCCCGCTCGAGGACGGTCGGGCCGACGTCGCCGTCGGCAGCCGCCACGTGACCGGAGGCGAGATCGCGGACTGGCCGAAGTGGCGCCACACGGTCTCGCGCGTCGCCGCCCTGCTCGCCTGGCCGTTCACGTCGGTCCGCGACCCGATGTCGGGTTTCTTCGCCACGAGTACCGAACGCCTTTCGTCGCTGGAACCACTGCGGGCCGGCTACAAGGTCCTGCTCGAGCTGCTCGTGAGATCGAAGCCGGAACCGCGCGTCATCGAGATCCCGTTCCGCTTTGCCGACCGCCACGCCGGGGAGTCGAAGATGACGGTGGCCGTCCAGTGGCTGTTCGTGCGCCGGCTGGCCGCCCTCGGCGGCGCGCGGCTCACGCTCGGCAACGCGACGCGTTTCGGCGCGGTCGGACTCAGCGGCGTGGTCATCGACCTGGCGATCTTCTGGCTGCTGCAATCACTGGGCGCCACGCTGGCCACGGCCCACTTCGGCAGCTTCCTGGCCGCCACGCTCAGCAACTTCGCACTGAACTACCACTGGAGCTTCGCCGGCACGTTCCGGCGCGACGAGCCGGCCTGGAAACGCTATCCCCGCTTCCTGCTCACGGCGCTGCTGGCGCTGTGCGTGCGCGGCGGCGTGCTGGCGCTGCTCGTCGGCCTCGGCATCCCGGCGGCCGTGGCCATCGTTCCGGCCGTGGCCGCGACGGCCGTCATCAATTACCTGGGCTCGATCTTCTACGTCTTTCCGGCCCGCGAGGGTCACCACGACCCGGCGGTCCGATGGCGATTGGCGGCACTTGCGCTGATCGCGCTCTCGCTGCTGATTCGCTGGCTCTACCTCGGACGCGTCGAACTGATCTTCGACGAGATGTACTACTGGGTCTACCAGGCCCGCCCGGCGCTGTCCTACCTCGACCACCCGCCGCTGACGGCCTGGCTGATCTGGATCGGCACCCAGGTCGCCGGCGACACGCCGGCGGGCGTACGGCTGGCGACCGTCGTGCTTGCACCGATCGCCATGGTCTACGCCTACCTCTTCGGTCGCGACGTCGCCGGCAAGACGCGCGGCCTGCTGGCCGCGATGCTCGTCGCCACGGTGCCCGGCTGGCTGGCCACGGGCTTCCTCATGACCACCGACGCGGCGCTCGTCACGGCCTGGCTCGCCGCGCTGTTCCACGCCCGCCGCGCACTCGTCGACGGCCGGCGCGGCCACTGGTGGCCGACGGGCATCGCGATCGGCCTGGGCATGCTCGCCAAGTACACAGCGGCCTTCCTGGGCCCGGCGATCCTCGTCTTCGCGCTCGTGCACGCGCCGGCCCGTCGCCGTCTTGCCGACTGGCGCCCGTACGCCGCCGCCCTGCTCTGCTTCGCGCTGTTCTCGCCCGTGCTCGTCTGGAACGCGCAGCACGACTGGGCCTCGTTCACGTTCCAGGCCACGCGCCGCATCGCCGAGGATGCCGGTTTCGGCAGCCACTTGCTGCTCGTGCACACGGTCGCGATGCTCGCGCCGCTGGCCGGCCTCGTCGCGCTCTACGCGCTGGGGCCGGCGCGGCGG
>JAWVZQ010000244.1:0-3065 GCA_033722095.1 Wenzhouxiangellaceae bacterium
AAGCATCCGGAAGGAAAGAGGCGGTGCCCGACGGCCGCGTCCGTCGGGCTCCGCCTCGTCCCTTTAGGTCAAGCGATTCCGGGTTCTCCCCTCAGCTCATCTCCCGAGTTTCCCTTCGCGCCGGTCCTGCCGGGGAATCCGGCACCCACCTCAATCCTTCTCGTCGCCCGAATCGTCGTCGTCCGAGTCGTCCTCGTCTTCGTCCTTGTCTTCGGAGTCGCCGTCCTCGGGCTCATCGGCGTGGTGGGGATCCTCGTCGTTGGCCGCGTCCTCGACCTGCTCGAACTGCAGCGACTCGGCGAAGGTCAGCGTGCGGTACGGGAACGGAATCTCGATGCCGGCCTCGTCGAGGGCGCGCTTGATCGCCGCGATCACGAGGTCGGTACTCACGTGGCCGTCGCGCGGACTCGATTCGGTCCACCAGCGCACGCGGAAGTCGATGCTCGATTCGTTGAACTCGCAGGCGAACACGTCGATGCCGCGTTCGTCGTCCACGTGGTCGACGCTCTCGACGGCGTCGCGGATGATGTCGCGTGCCTCGTCGACATCGGTGTCGTAGGCGACGCCGGTGATGATCTCGAAGCGGCGATGCCTGCGATCGGTGAGGACATAGACCGGGTTCTTGTAGAGCATCGCGTTGGGGACCATGACGAGCTGGCCGTCGTTCTTGCGGATGTACGTATCGCGGATCAGGATGTCCTCGACCTCGCCCTCGACGCCCTCGCACTCGATGTAATCGCCGATGCGCATCGGCTTGCGCAGCATGATCATCGCGCCGGCCATGAAGTTCTCGAAGATGTCCTTGAACGCGAAGCCGATGGCGATGCCGCCCACGCCCATCGCGGTCAGGATGCTCGACGGCTGGACCGAGGGGAACAGCACGGCCATGGCCACGAGGATGCCGAGCGCCCATACGACGACGTCGGTCAGCGTCCGCGAAAGGCTGATCAGCGCGCGCCGGACATTGGCGCGCTGCAGCGCCTTCCTGATCAGCGCCTTGGCGACCTTCGCGAACAGGAAGGTCAGCGCGAGGACGATGAGCGCCGCGATCAGGTTGGGCAGCGACTCGATGAGCGAGACCGCGTAGGCCTCGACCTGCTCGGCCAGCGTTTCGGCCACGTCCACGTCGAACTTCTCGGCCACCGCCTCGATCGGCTCCGAGATGCCCGTGGAATCGTCCTGGGCCGCGGGCGCCTGGCCCTGGGATTCGCTCGCGGTCCCCTCGCCGCTTCCGCCGGACTGGCCCGAATCGTTCTGCATGGCACTGCTCCCTTTCGCTGGTTTTTTCGTTGTTCTTGCGTCGTTCATGGTCCCCCGACGCGTCGGCGCAAGTCAAATGGCATCGATTGCGCACGATCGGCCGATCTGGTTCAATGGGTTTCCCGCCTGCCGAGGACCCGGCCATGACTTCCGTTCACGACCCCGACGGCACGAGGCTGCCGATCAAGCTCGATTCCACCTCGAACGGCGAGTTCGAACCCGTTCCCCTGGGGCGGGCCGAGAACCTGGCCAACGAAATGGCCCAGTCCGCGGCCACGCGCAACGCGAAGCGGCTCGGCAGGACGCGCCGGGATTTCCTGGTCTCCAGCTGCGGGGCGGCCTCGACGCTGCTGGCCTTCAATGCCGCGCAGGCGGCCGTGGGACGCACCGGCGGACTGTTCGCGCTGGCCGAAGAAGCGGCGCTGGAACCCGAGGCGGCCGCTGCCGTGCTCGAGGGCGACGAGTTCATCCTCGACGTGCAGGGCCATTTCGTGAATCCCACGGGGGCCTGGCTGCAGCACGTGCCCGAGGACGCCAGGCCGCTGTCGGGCATGCCGGCCGCCGGCTGTGCACGCGGAGTCGGCGAGGAGCCTCGCTCGTACCTGAAGTGCCTGGGACCCGATGCGTTCGTCAAGGACGTGTTCATGGACTCCGACACCGACGTCATGGTGCTGTCGTTCGTGCCATCGACGCGCGAAGGCGAGCCGCTGACCATCGAGGAGGCCGATGCCGCCCGCGACATCGTGCGCCAGCTCGAGGGCACCCACCGGCTGCTGCTGCACGGTCGCGTCAATCCGAACCAGACGGGCGACGTGGCCGACATGCAGCGCCTTCGCGACGACTTCGGAATCCAGGCCTGGAAGACCTATACGCAGTGGGGGCCCGACGGAGAAGGCTATTCGCTGCTCGACGAGGCGACGGGCATCCGGTTCATGGACGAGGCGCTGTCTCTCGACGTGCCCGTCATCGCCATCCACAAGGGCATTCCGTTCGGACAGCAGAGCTACGAGCACTCGCTGTGCGACGACGTCGGTCCGGCCGCCGAGCGCTACCCCGACATCAGCTTCCTCATCTACCACTCGGGCTTCATCCCGGGGCAGCCCGAGGGGCCCTACGACCCCGAGCGCGGCGAGGGCATCGACTCGCTCGTCAAGACCGTCGTGGAGAACGATCTCAAAGGCCGCAACGTCTACGCCGAGCTCGGCTCGACCTGGCGCTTCCTCATGCGCGATCCCGACTCAGCGGCGCACGCGCTCGGCAAGATGCTCGTCCACATCGGCGAGGACAACATCCTCTGGGGCACGGACTCCATCTGGTACGGCTCGCCGCAGGACCAGATCCAGGCCTTCCGCGCGTTCCAGATCAGCGAGGAATTCCAGGAGAAGTACGGCTACCCCGCGCTGACGCCCGAGATCAAGCGCAAGATCCTCGGCCTCAACGCGCTGAAGCCCTATCGCATCGAGCGCAACGTCCTCGAGCACCACCTCGGCGGCGACGGCGTCGAGGTCGCGCGTGCGCACTACCGGCCGGAAGCCGACCCGCACTTCCGCACGAATGGGCCCCGGACGAGACGCGAGTTCATGAACCTGATGCGCTGGACGGGCGGGGAGCGGGCGTGATAACCGAGGTGTGTGCCCTCGTTCTCTAGAAGATGCGCGCGAAGACGCGAAGGCGCGACGGAAGAATCGGAATGGCTCCCGAAGCCATTCTCTCACCCTCCGCTTCGCTCACCCGGGGATGCGATCCCGGGCCATGAAATCCTCGACATCGCCGGCCGTGGCGCCAGCCGAGTCGCCCAAGGGCTA
>JAWVZQ010000245.1:0-3027 GCA_033722095.1 Wenzhouxiangellaceae bacterium
CATCATCGTCGTCGACACCGCGCACGGCCATTCGCAGGGCGTGCTCGACCGGGTGAACTGGTGCAAGAAGCACTATCCCGACGTACAGGTCATCGGCGGCAACGTCTCGACCTCCGACGGGGCCGAGGCGCTGGCCGACGCCGGCGCCGACGGCGTCAAGGTCGGGCAGGGACCGGGCTCGATCTGCACCACGCGCATCGTCGCCGGCGTCGGCGTGCCGCAGATCAGCGCCGTGGCCGCCGCCGCCGGCGCACTCGAGAAGCGCGGGATCCCGGTGATCGCCGATGGCGGCATCCGTTTCTCCGGCGACCTCGCGAAGGCGATCGTCGCCGGCGCCTCCACGGTCATGATCGGCAGCCTGCTGGCCGGCACCGAGGAAGCACCGGGCGAAGTCGAACTGTTCCAGGGCCGTTCCTACAAGAGCTATCGCGGCATGGGCTCGCTGGGCGCCATGCAGAAGGGCTCTTCGGATCGCTACTTCCAGTCCGAGACCGCGGCCGAGAAGCTCGTGCCCGAGGGCATCGAGGGCCGCGTGCCCTACAAGGGGCCGCTGGCCAGCGTCATCCACCAGCTCATCGGCGGCCTGCGCTCCTCGATGGGCTACGTGGGCTGCCGCGACATCGAGCAGATGCGCACCTTGCCGCGCTTCGTGCGCGTCACCAATGCCGGCGTCACGGAATCGCACGCCCACGACGTGTCGATCACCAAGGAAGCACCGAACTACAAGCTGGGCTGAGCGGCGCCCATCCCACGCGGACCACACCGGACAGGAGTCACCGATGTCGCACGAATCCCCGATCCTCGACGGCGACGCGGGACGCGCCGACATCCACGCCTCGCGCATCCTGATCCTCGACTTCGGGTCCCAGTACACGCAGCTCATCGCGCGCCGCATCCGCGAGATCGGCGTGTATTCGGAGATCCTGCCCTTCGATGTCGGCGCCGAGGCGATCCGCGATTTCGGGGCGCGCGGCATCGTGCTCTCGGGCGGCCCGGAGTCGGTGGGCTTCGAGGACAGCCCGCGCATTCCCGGGGAGGTGTTCGAACTCGGCGTGCCGCTGCTCGGCATCTGCTACGGCATGCAGGCCATGGCCGCTCATTTCGGCGGCTCGGTGTCGCCGTCCGACGAGAAGGAATTCGGCTACGCGGAGGTCGCGCTGCCCGAGACCAGCCGGCTGCTCGAGGGCATCGAGGACCGTGTCGACGGCCGGGGACGCGGTGTGCTCGAGGTCTGGATGAGCCACGGCGACAAGGTCGTCGACCTGCCCGAGGGCTTCCGCACGATCTGCACCACGCCCTCGGCGCCGATCGCCGGCATGGGCGACGACGAGCGCGGCTACTACGGCCTGCAGTTCCATCCCGAGGTCACGCACACGAACCAGGGCCGGCGCATCCTCGAGCGCTTCGTGCACGAGATCTGCGGCTGCGCTGCCGACTGGACCACCGAGGCGATCATCGACGACCAGATCGCGCGCGTCCGCGAGCAGGTCGGCGAGGGCACGGTGCTGCTCGGCCTGTCCGGCGGGGTGGATTCGTCCGTGGTGGCCGCATTGCTGCACGAGGCGATCGGCGACCAGCTGCTCTGCATCTTCGTCGACACCGGGCTGCTTCGCTACCAGGAAGGCGACCAGGTCATGGCGACGTTCGCCGAGCACCTCGGCGTTCGCGTCGAGCGCGTGGACGCGCGCGACCAGTTCCTGTCTGCGCTCGAGGGTGTTTCCGATCCGGAGCAGAAGCGCAAGATCATCGGCCGCGAGTTCATCGAGGTCTTCGATGCCGCCGCCAAGGATCACCAGGAGGCCAAGTTCCTGGCCCAGGGCACGATCTATCCAGACGTCATCGAGTCGGCCGGGGCGGCGACCGGCAAGGCCAAGGTCATCAAGTCGCACCACAACGTCGGCGGGCTGCCCGAGGAAATGAACCTGGCGCTCGTCGAGCCCCTTCGGGAGCTGTTCAAGGACGAGGTTCGCCGGATCGGTGTGGAACTCGGTCTGCCGGCCGAACTCGTCATGCGCCACCCGTTTCCGGGCCCGGGGCTCGGCGTCCGCATCCTCGGCGAGGTCCGCCCCGAATACATCGAGCCGCTGCAGAAGGCCGACCACATCTTCATCACCGAGCTTCGCAATGCCGGTCTCTACGACAAGGTCAGCCAGGCCTTCGCGGTGTTCCTGCCCGTCAAGTCCGTCGGCGTGGTCGGCGACGCTCGCCGCTACGAGTGGGTCGTCGCGCTGCGCGCCGTGGAGACCGTGGATTTCATGACCGCGCGCTGGGCCTACCTCGACCACGAGTTCCTCGACCACGTCTCGCGCCGCATCATCAACGAGTGCGACGGCGTCTCGCGCGTCGTCTACGACATTTCCGGCAAGCCGCCGGCGACGATCGAGTGGGAGTGACGCGCGGCGATCGCGCCGCGGGCTGATCGGGCCGCTGGTCCGTCCGGAGGCACTCGCTGACCGGAGCCTCCGGCCGATATACTTCCGACCATGCACGCCGCGGCGAACCGATCCGAGACCCGGGCACGTCCCGAACGCATCCTGGCCGCCGCCGACGAGTCCGGCGACGAGTTGCGAAGGCGCTTCGATTCGGCCCTGCCGTTCCGGCACCTCGTTCTCGATTCGTTCTTCGAGCCGGATTTCGCCGAACGCCTGATCGAGGCCTTCCCGTCGTTCGACGAGCGCCTGGCGATGAACGAGAACGGCGAGGTCGGTGCCAAATGCGTCCACCAGCGACTGCCCGATCTCGGTCCGCCGTGGCGCGAACTCGACGACATCGTGCGCTCCCCCGATTTTCTCGAATGGCTGGGTGCCGTGACCGGCATTCCCGGCCTCCGCTACGATCCCGACTACTTCGGCGGCGGAACGCACGAGAATCGCCACGGCCAGGAGCTCGACCCGCACGTCGATTTCAACCGGCACCCGACCACGGGTCTCCACCGGCGACTGAACCTCATCGTCTATCTCAACCGGGAATGGGACGATGCCTGGGGCGGGGCGATCGATTTCCACGCCGACCCGCATCTGCCGCCGG
>JAWVZQ010000246.1:0-3004 GCA_033722095.1 Wenzhouxiangellaceae bacterium
CGGATCGCGCGCTTCTACTACGCCGAATCCTGCGGTCAGTGCACGCCGTGCCGCGAGGGCACGGGCTGGATGTACCGCGTGCTGGTGCGCATCCTCGAGGGCAAGGGACGCCCGGAGGACATCGACCTGCTGGGTTCGGCCGCCGGGCAGATCGAGGGCCACACCATCTGCGCGTTCGGCGAGGCCGCCGCGTGGCCGGTTCAGGGCTTCCTGCGCCACTTCCGCCACGAGTTCGAATACTACGTCGAGCATGGGCGCTCGATCGTCGAGGACAAGCTGGGCGCCGCGGCCTGAAGGCCGCCGATGCAACGCAACGGATTCCGACATGGCAACCGCTGAAGAAAAGAAAACCGAAACCGTGACCATCGAGGTCGACGGCCGCGAACTCGAGGCCCCCAAGGGCGCGATGATCATCGAGGTCACGGACCGCGCCGGCATCGAGATCCCGCGCTTCTGCTACCACCGCAAGCTCTCGATCGCGGCCAACTGCCGGATGTGCCTCGTCGACGTCGAGAAGGCACCGAAGCCGCTGCCGGCCTGCGCGACCCCCGTCGCCGACGGCATGAAGGTCTTCACGCGCTCGCGCCGCGCCGTGGACGCCCAGCGCGGCGTCATGGAGTTCCTGCTCATCAACCACCCGCTGGACTGCCCGATCTGCGACCAGGGCGGCGAGTGCGAACTGCAGGATCTCGCGATGGGCTACGGCCGCTCCATCTCTCGCTTCACCGAGCGCAAGCGCGTGGTCAAGGACAAGAATCTCGGTCCGCTCGTGGCCACGGACATGACGCGCTGCATCCACTGCACGCGCTGCGTCCGCTTCCTCGAGGAGATCGCCGGCACGGCCGAACTCGGCGGCGTCGGTCGCGGCGAGAACCTCAAGATCTCGACCTTCATCGAGCGCAACATCGACTCGGAGCTGTCGGGGAACATCATCGACCTCTGTCCCGTCGGCGCATTGACGAACAAGCCGTTCCGCTATTCGGCCCGCGCCTGGGAGATGTCGGCACGCCCCCACGTCGGCGTGCACGACTGCGTGGGCTCGAACCTGCACTACCACGTGCGACGCGGCGAGATCATGCGTGCCGTGCCGCGCGAGAACGAGGACGTCAACGAATGCTGGCTCGCCGATCGCGATCGATACAGCCATTTCGGGCTGGCCGCCGACGACCGCGTGACGGCGCCGATGGTCAAGCGCGACGGCGAATGGGCCGAGGTCGATTGGGACGAGGCGCTGGAGCGCGTCGCGCAGAGCCTGAAGGGCGTGGCCGAAGAGGCCGCCGAGCAGGTCGGACTGCTGGCTTCGCCGCGGGCCACGACCGAGGAGCATTTCCTGCTGCGCCGCCTGGCCGAGGGGCTCGGCACGCCGCATCGCGACCACCGCCTGCGCGTGGCCGACGACACCGACCCGCGCCTCGGGCGGGCGCACATGGAGCGGCCCACGAAGGATCTGTCGAAGGCCGATGCCGTGTTCCTCGTCGGCAGCCACCTGCGCCACGATCAGCCGATCCTGAATCACCGCGTTCGCACGGCCTGGCGCGAGAACGATGCGAAGATCATGGACCTGAATCCCGTGGCCTGGGAGTTCCCGTTCGACATGTCCGAGCGCATGATCGTCGCGCCGCAGAACCTGGCCGAGACGCTGGCCCGCGTGGCGCACGCGGCCTACCGCAAGGCCGGCAAGGACTTCGAGGACGACGGACTCGGCCGCTACGTCTCCGAGCGCAGCCCCGAACCGGCTGCCGAATCGATCGCCGGTGCGTTGTCCGATTCCGATTCGGGCGTGCTGCTCGTCGGCGACCAGGCACTGTTCCACCCGCGTGCGGCGCTGATCCGGGCCCTGGCCGAGCGCATCGCCGCCGCGCTGGACGTCGCGCTCATGGTGTTGCCGGGCCCGGCCAACAGCGAAGGCGCCTGGCGGGCCGGCAACGTGCCCGCCGAGCGCGGAATGAGTGCGCACCGCCAGCTCGACGAGGGCCGCCGCGCATTCGTGCTGTGGGACCTGGAGCCGGAATTCGACTGTGCCGATCCGGCTGCCGCACGCCGAAGCCTCGCGGCCGCCGACTTCGTCGTTGCCGCCGCCGCCTTCGCGGGCACCGATCTCAAGGACGCCGCCGACGTGATCCTGCCGCTGGCCGCGATTCCCGAGGCCGACGGCAGCGTCGTCAACGCGGACGGCCAGCGACAGCTGCTGAAGGCCGCCGGCAAGGCGCCCGAGCAGGCGCGAGCGGGCTGGAAGATCCTTCGCGTGCTCGGTGAACGCCTGGGCCTGGAGGGCTTCGATTTCACGTCGCTCAACGACGTTGCGCAGAGCCTCGACGGTGCCGAGGCTCCGACGGTCGAGGCGTCCGCCATCGAGCCGGCAGGGACCGCCGACGACGTCGAACTCTGGCGTACCGGGCCCGTCCCGATCTACGGCCACGACGCGCTCGTGCGCCGTGCACGTCCGCTGCAGGACACGCACCACGGCGATACGGGCTTCATCGTCGTCCATCCCGCGACGGCAGAGCGCCTGGGACTGGCCGAGGGCGGCCGGGCCCGGCTCAAGCAGGGCGGGGGAGAGGTCACGGCAGACGTCCACGTCGACGAGGACCTGCCGCCCGAGTCCGTCTGGATGCCTTCGGCGACCTGCCTGTCGAGCCGCCTCGGCGCGGCCTGGGCGCCGATCGAAGTGGAGGCCGCGGAATGATCGAGCAACTGACGGTGCTGGCCTGGACCGTGACCAAGATCATGGCCCTGGTGTTCCCGCTGATCATCGCGGTGGCCTATTACACCTATGCCGAGCGCAAGGTCATCGGCTACATGCAGGCCCGCGTCGGCCCGAACCGCGTGGGCCCCAAGGGCCTGCTCCAGCCGTTCGCGGACGTCTTCAAGCTGCTGTTCAAGGAAGTCATCCTGCCGGCCAACGCGAACCGCACGCTGTTCGTGATCGCGCCCGTGCTGACGCTCGTGCCGTCGTTCGCGGCGTGGGCCGTCGTGCCGTTCAGCGACCGGCTCGTCCTGGCCG
>JAWVZQ010000247.1:0-2982 GCA_033722095.1 Wenzhouxiangellaceae bacterium
AAGGTCGTCTACCAGCGCAGGTCTCGCGACCGGCACGAGCACGCCGTCGAGACCCTGCGCGCCTCGGGTCGCGCGTTCGACTGCGGCTGCAGCCGCTCCGACCTGCCGGATTCCGGCGTCTACCCGGGCACCTGCAGGAGCGGGCTGGCCGCAGGCCGGGCCGCGCGCAGCGTTCGCTTCCGCGTTCCGGCCGACCCGATCCGCGTCGTCGACGCGGTGTTCGGAGCGCGGCAGGTGGACCTGGAGCGCGACTGCGGAGACTTCGTCATCCGGCGCGCGGACGGCCTCATCGCCTATCAGCTGGCCGTCGTCGTCGACGACGCCGCGCAGGCCGTCACCGAGGTCGTCCGGGGCGCCGACCTGCTCGACTCCACACCGCGCCAGCAGGCATTGTTCGAGGCCCTGGGGCTGCCCTTGCCGCGCTGGATGCACCTGCCCGTCGTCGTCGACCGCAAGGGCAGGAAACTGTCGAAGTCGCGCGGCGACGATCCGCTCGCGCCGGGCCGGGAACGCGAGGCCCTGGTCACGGCGCTCACGGCCCTCGGCCATGCGCCGCCGACCGGCGTCCGGTCCCTGGAGTCGGTCTGGAAGTGGGCGCGGAAGGAATGGAATCCGGACCGCATCCCCACCGAGCCGTTCGAGGCCGGCGTCGTCACGCGCGGGTGACGCGTCCCGGCAGCCGCGGATATACTCGCCGGACTTCGCAAGCAACGGATCGCATGGCCACGACCTACCTGGACTTCGAGAAGCCGATCGCCGACATCGAGGCCAAGCTCGAGGAACTCAGAAACGTCGGCTCCGACCACGAATTGAATCTCGAGGAGGAGATCCAGCGGCTCGAGCAGAAATGCCGAGACCAGCTGGAGAACATCTTCTCGAACCTGACGGACTGGCAGGTTTCGCAGCTGGCCCGACACCCGGAGCGACCCTACACGCTGGATTACATCCCGCTCGTGTTCGATCGGTTCCGCGAGCTGCACGGGGATCGGCAGTTCGCCGACGATCACGCCATCGTCGGGGGTCTCGCATCGCTGGAAGGCCGCTCGGTCATGGTCATCGGGCACCAGAAGGGCCGCGACACCAAGGAGAAGATCCATCGCAACTTCGGCATGCCCCGTCCCGAGGGCTACCGCAAGGCGATGCGGCTCATGCAGATGGCAGAGCGATTCGGCCTGCCCATCGTCACGCTCATCGACACGCCCGGCGCGTATCCCGGCGTCGGGGCCGAGGAACGCGGCCAGTCCGAAGCCATCGCGCGCAACCTCCAGGTCATGGCCCGTCTCGACGTCCCGATTCTCTGTACCGTCATCGGCGAGGGCGGTTCGGGCGGCGCGCTGGCGATCGGCGTCGGCGACCGGACCAACATGCTGCAGTATTCGATCTACTCGGTCATCTCGCCCGAGGGCTGCGCATCCATCCTCTACAAGAGCGCTGAAAAGGCCGAGGTCGCGGCCGGCGCGCTGGGGCTGACGGCTGCGCGCCTGAAGAAGCTCGGTCTCATCGACACCGTGGTCCGCGAGCCGCTCGGCGGCGCGCATCGCGACCCGCAGCGCGTCGCACAGCGGCTCAAGGAGCACCTCGTCGCGCAGCTGGAGGCGCTGGACGGACAGTCGGCCGCCGAACGCCTGGAAGCGCGCTACGAGAAGCTCATGGGACTCGGCGCACTCGAGAGAGGGTGAACGCGGGTCCGGACCGCCCCGCGGGCTTCGATCCCGCGCTGCTCCATCCCGGCGACGGCAACTGGGTCGCCTTCAGCGGCGGACCCGATTCGCTCTGCCTGCTCGATCTCGCCGTGGCCGAAGTCGGCGCGGCGCGCGTGCGTGCCGTGCACGTCGATCACCGTGCCGATTCCGACAGCGCACGGCGCGCACGGCGCGCCGTCGAACTGGCCGCGCGTCTCGGTGCCGAGTGCCTGGTGCTGAAGCTCGACGGGAATCAGGCCGAATCGGGCCTGAGTCCCGAGCATGCCCTGCGCACGGCGCGCTACGCCGCGATCGCCGGGCAGCTCCGTGACGGCGACCGCCTGCTCGTCGCCCACCATGCCGACGACCAGCTCGAAACCCGGCTGCAGATGCTGCTGCGCGGAAGTGGAGCGCGCGGCGTCGCGGGCATGCGTCCCGAGCGTCCGCTCCCGCCGGGCACGCTGGCGCGACCGCTGCTGGCGTGCACGCGCACCGACCTGCAGCGCTGGCTCGACCAGCGCGGCCTGGCGCCGGTCGAGGATCCGACGAACGATGCGCTGGATGCCGACCGGAACTGGCTTCGTCATCGCGTCCTCCCGCGCGTGCTGGAGCGCTGGCCCGGCGCCCGCTCGGCGGCGCTGCTCGGCGCGGCCCGGATGCACGCCGCCGTGGATGCGCTCGTCGAGCGGGCGGCGGCCGACGTCGCGGATCTGGCCCTCGAACGACATGGAGAAACGGTTCTCGACCGCGAATCCCTGCAGGGCCTGGAACCGTTCCGGGCCGTCGAGGCGCTGCGCACCTGGCTCATCGACACCATCGGTCGCGCACCGCCCGAGACCCGCCTCGAGCACTTCCTCGAACAGAGCCGTTCGGCCGGAGAGGACCGCCAGCCCGAACTGGACTGGGACGGGGGCGTGCTGCATGCCCACGGCGACGCCGTCTGGCTCGATGCAGCGCCGCCTCCCGATCCGGACTGGACCGTCGACTGGAAGCACGGCGACCGCATCGCATTGCCGCACGGCCTCGGCCACATGGAGTGGTCGGGTGGCGATCGACCCGGCACGCGCTGGCAGGTCGGCGCACCGCGTCGCGGCGACCGGCTCGACGTCGGGGGCGTGGGCCGCCGCCGCATGGCCGACCTCCTGCGCGAAGCCGGCGTGCCGCCCTGGCGGCGTCGGGGCTGGCCCGTGCTTCGCATCGACGACACACCCGTGGCGCTGGGCGCCCGCTGGCTCGACCGCGCCTTTCGCGAACACCTGGGCGCGAGCGGATGCCGGCTTTCCTGGCGGCCCGGTCCCGC
>JAWVZQ010000248.1:0-2978 GCA_033722095.1 Wenzhouxiangellaceae bacterium
CCTCGATGACGGTGGCCGGTGCGGAGATTCGGTAGCTGTGCGGCGTGTCGGCCGGGATCACGAAGGAATCTCCGGTCGAGAGCTCGATCTCCTCCTCGTCGACGATCAAGGTCATCGTGCCGTTGACGACGTAGCCGCAGATCTCGTAGGAGCGTGTGCGCGCGGACTTGCCGTCGGCGGTGTGATCCTGCCAGAGCCGCAGTGCCGTCCGATCTCCGCCGGCGAGCAGTTTCTCGCCGAGCGGCCCGGCCTGTTCCGTACCCTTCTTCGTGACGTGCTTGTGCATCTTGATCTCCGTGTTCGGATTGCCGCGATGCGTCGAGCCGTGACCGGCCTTCTCGAAGCCCGTGAAGCCATGGGCCTCGGCCGCGAAGTCGGCCTGGCCGACCTCGCGCGAGGGACGTTGACTCGGATCCTCGACTCGCGAGTCGAGGTTGTGCGATTCGTTGTCGTGATTCAGGCCCTTCTTCGGATCGGCCATGACGAGCACCGCTTTGGAATGGCCATCATCGTCCAGACCCGGCGTGAAATCAAAGTGGGCCCGGCCCGGAGGTCGACGATCAGGCCCGGCGCGACAGCAGCAGGACTGCACCGAGCACGAGTGCGAAGCCGAGCCACTGCAGCGGCTGCAGCGTCACGTCGAGCAGCACTCTCTCGCCGGCCACCGTCAGCAGCGGAGCCAGCGTGATCAACGAGGCGGCGATCGATGCGCGGGTCAGCGCGAAGACCCGGTAGAGCCCGATCGCGAACGCGGCCATGCAGGTGCCGGCAAGCAGTGCCCAGCCCCAGGCGTCGAGCAGCGCCCGCCAGTCGGCCGGCGTCGTCAGCGGCAGCGCCAGGAGAAGGATCGCGACGCCGCCCCAGGCCCTTCCGCAGGCCACGATGTCGGGCGAGACGTCGGTAAGCGAACGCTTGGCGATGCAGTCCGCGATGCCGATCAAGGGCAGCGTGGCCAGCAGCAGCCAGAACGGCCATCCGAACAGCACCAGCGTCGGGTCGTCTTCGAGGTTCACGGCGGCCAGGCCCACACAGACCAGGCCGATCAGCAGCCAGGTCGAGGCGCGCAATCGTTCGCCGAGCAGGAATCGTGCGGCCACGGCCGTGGCGGCCGGATAGGCGGCCTGGAACAGGACGCGATTCGATGCGGTCGTCTCGGTCATCGCCAGGATTGCGAACAGCGGGACGAGGCCGGAACCAAGCACGCCCACGAGCAGCACCGCACCCGCCTGCCGCCGCGGAAGGCGAAGCAGTTCGGGCAGATTCCCGCGCGGCCATAGCCAGGCCAGCACGAGCACGGCGGAGACCAGGGCCGTCGCGAGCACGACCGGAATCGGCGCTGCGCCTGCCTCCAGCGCGACCTTCTTGGCCAGCGGCGCGACGCCGAGCGCGCCGACGGTCAGACTCAGCCATGCCGCGAGCAGGTGGAATCGATGCCGATTCAATCGGGCGGTCCGCTCGGATCGATCCACGAAGCTAGCACGCCCGGAATCTCCGGATGCCGGGCTGCGGCGAGGGCGAGACCGGCTTCAGTCGGTCTGGTCGTCGACCTTCGCGTCCTTCGCCGACTTCGCCACGCTCTCCATCCCGTTCTTGCAGGAGGATTCGGACGAGTAGCTCTGGCTGGTACCGATGGTCTGGCCGTTGGTGGCCGTGAGCACGAAGCGATGCTTACCGGCCGGGGTCTGGCTGGCCTGGAAGCGCTTCGGGTCCTGCGAGTTCTTCTTGACCGACTCGACGCCGTTCATCGCGCTGGCCTTCTTGCTGTAGCCCTCGCTGGCAAGGATGTTCTGACCGTTGGCCGCCTTGAGACGGAAACGGAACTCGCCGGCCTTGTCCTTGTAGATCTCGAATTTTGCAGCCATGCGCTACTCCCTTCTTCTTCGCTTGGGTGAACGCGGGACGCGATGCCCGCGCAGTGGAAGACGCATCCATTATGCCAACTCGCATGACCGCGGCATGAACGCATTCTCCCCAGCGGCGGTCGACGCACGAAATCAATGCAACCATTTGCCGCCCCCGTCCGTCTACTTCTGCGAACACCGTATCGATTCGAGGAATATCCCATGCACCGTGTCCACGTCCACCCGCTGCTCGTCCTGGCCGCGTTCGCCGTCCTGGCCGTCACCGGGCTGCGCGCCGTCGAACTGCCGGCCACGCCGGCGGGTCATCGTCTCGTGCAGTTGACGACGCTGACATCCGATGCGACCCCACGCCGCGTCGCGGCATTCATCGAGTCGTCCTACACCCCGGAATACGCCGCGCGCCTTCCGCTGGAGCGGCGCATCGGGTCGTTCATGGACTGGAAGGCACGCGGCGGCATGCGGGTCGTGTCCGTGCGCGACAGCCAGCCACACCGCGTCGAGGTCGTCGCGGAACATCCCCTGACCGGCGAGCGCATGCTCCTGACGATCGAGACGACCGAAGCGTCGCCGCACCGCATCGAGGGCATCTACCTCGGGCCCGCCCCGCTGCCCGAGCTCGACGAGTCGCTTTCCGAACGCGAGATCGCCGAGCGCTGGCTGGGTTACGTCGACGGACTGGCAGAAGCCGGCCTGTACTCCGGCGCCGCGCTCATCGCGCGAGACGGAAAGATCCTGGGCCAGCGCGCCTGGGGACTGGCCCACCGCGACTTCGGCGTGCCGAACGACACGACGACGCGTTTCAACCTCGGCTCCTTGAACAAGACCTGGACCGGCGTGGCCGTCGCGCAACTCGTCGAGGCAGGCAAACTGTCGTTCGACGACCCGCTTTCGAAGTTCATCGACTATCCCGACGCGGAGTCGGCGAAGAAGATCCGCGTCGAGCACCTGCTGACGCACACTTCGGGGCTGGGCAGCTACTTCACCGAGGAATACGGCCGCACTGCGCGCAAGGACCTGCGCAGCCTCGACGATTTCCTGGCGCTGTCGGCCGACCAGCCCCCGGCCTTCGAGCCGGGCACCGACTGGCTGTACTCGAATACCGGGATGCTCGTCCTC
>JAWVZQ010000249.1:0-2965 GCA_033722095.1 Wenzhouxiangellaceae bacterium
CGCACGGGCGGAAACGGGAAGCGAATCATGGAGCCAACCTCGCGATGTCGATCGGGGATGTCGACGCAGCGGGCATCCTAACGGCGCGTCCGGCTCTCGGATGCGAAACGGCCCGCGCCGGGCGGCGCGGGCCGTTCGAGAATTCGGTGGTGGGCGATGCTGGGTTCGAACCAGCGACCCCTGCCGTGTGAAGACAGTGCTCTTCCGCTGAGCTAATCGCCCCGAACCGCGAATGATACCGTGAATCCGGCATTCGCGCCAAGCCTGGCCAGCTCAGGATCCGGTCGGCCACTCGCGGCGAGGCAGCCCCATGAGCAGCCGGTAGAGCACCGGGATCACGAGCAGCGTCAGCGCGGTCGAGGCGACCAGACCCGAGATGATGGCCCAGGCCATCGGCGGCCACAGCGTCGACTCGGTCATCGTCAGCGGCAGCAGTCCGACGATCGTGGTTGCCGTGGTCAGCAGGATCGGTCGCGTGCGCCGCCGGACCGCGGCCGCGACGGCCTCGTCGATGTCGCGCCCGTCCTTGCGGTGCTGCTCGGCCACGTCGATGAGCACGATCGCGTTGTTGACCACGATGCCGACGAGCGCGACGATGCCGAGCATGGCCGTGAAGCCGAACGGCTGGCCGGCCAGCATCAATCCCGGGATCACGCCGATGACGGCCAGGGGCACGGTGACGAGCACGATGCCCATGAGCCGGAACGAATTGAACTGCCAGAGCAGGAACACGAACAGCAGCAGCACGCCGATCGGCAGTGCCGAGAACAGCGCCGTGTTGGCCGAGCCCGCTTCCTCGGCCGCGCCGGCGACCTCGATCTCGACTCCGGCCGGAAGATCGAGTCCGTCCAGCCGTGGCCGGAGCCGGTCCAGCACGTCGTTGTAGGTCACCCCATTCGCGGTCTCGGCCAGCACGCTCGTCACGCGGCGCAGGTCGAAGTGCTCGATGATCGCCGGCTGGAACGCCACGCGCGTCTCGAGGAACTGCTCCAGCGGCACCTTGCCGGTCTCGGTCGGAATCGTCAGCCCGGTCAGCGCGTGGGCCGGGAAGTGCTCGCCTTCGGGACTGCGGACCCGCATCGGCACGGGTTCGCGACCCAGCCGCCAGGTCGAGATGTCGCGACCGCGCGTCACGTCGGCCAGCAGTTGGCCGATCTGTTCGCGCGTGACGCCGTAGCGGGCGGCCTCGGCGTCGTCGATGACGAATTCCAGCGTCGGGATGCCCGTGCCGAGCTTGTGGCGGACGTCCTCGGCGCCGGGCGTGGCGCGCACCGCGGCCATGAGGCGATCGGTGGCCTCCTGCAGCGCCGCCGGCGAATCGCCGTAGACGCGGATTTCGATCGGTGCGTTGATCGGCGGCCCCTGGCCGAGGCGATGGGCGACGACCTGGGCCTGCGGGACGTCGACGGGCGCCCTGCGCCGAAGGTCGTCGACGATCGCATCGATGTCCGCGGCGTCCTCGGTGACCACGACGATGCGCGCGAAATGCGGCGAGGCCGGAATCTGGGCCAGGTTGTAGAAGAAGCGCGGGCCGCTGAAGCCGGCGTAGACGTGGACGGCGCGGACTTCGTCGCGCTCGCGCAGGGCGGTGGCCAGGCCGTTCGCCTTCAGCGCCGAGAAGTCGGTCCGCGTGCCTTCCGGGAAATGCATGTCGACGAGCAGCTGGTTGCGGTCCGTCGAGGGGAAGAAGTCGCGCGACAGCCACTGGGAAAGCACGAGGCTTCCGGCCAGCAGCGCGAGCGTGACGGCCAGGACGGCGACCGGGTGACCGCGACCGATCCGGGCCAGCGCAGCACCCGCGCGCTCGACGAGCGGCTCCTCGCGCTCCGGGCGCGGCCGCAGCACGGCCGTGCCGAGCAGCGGCGTGACCAGCAGGGCGTAGAAGTAGCTGACCGTCAGCGTCAGCATGACGAGGATGGGGATTCCGCGCGTGAAATCGGCCGTGTCGCCCGAAGAAAGCAGCAACGGTGCGAAGGCGGCCAGCGTGGTGCCCGTGGCCGCGGCCAGCGGCCCGGCGAGTTCGCGCACGGCGATCGCGCCCGCCTCGCGCCGGGATCGTCCCCGGTCGAGGTGCCACTGCAGGTTCTCGACCATGACGATGGCGTTGTCGACGAGCATGCCCAGCGCGATGACCATGCCTGCGATGGCCATCTGGTGCAGCACGCCGCCGCCGATGGCGAACAGCGCCAGCGCACTGAACGTCACGAGCGGCAGAAGGCTCGCCACGAGCAGCCCCATGCGCAGGCCCATGGAGACGAGCAGCACGAGCGCGACGATGATCACGCCGATCAGCAGCGACCGGCCGAGTTCGGACAGCCGCTGCTCGACCCAGCGCGGCTGGTAGAACATCGTTTCGATGGTCAGCGGGGCGTAATCGTTGCGCAGCGACTCGACGTGCGCGCGCACGCGCTCGCCGAGCTCCACGGCGTCGACGCGATTCGGCGGAAAGACGATGCCGAGACCCACCGACGGCCGGCCGTCGGACCACATGCGTTCCGTGGCCGGCTCGGCCGGCGACAGCTCGACGTTCGCGACCTGCTCCAGCGGGATCATCTCGCCCGTGCGCGTCTGGATGGGCGTGCCGCGCAGCGCCTCGATGCTCGAGAACTCGGTGACGGGGTCGAGCACGAGGCTGCGCCCCGCGACCTGCAGCGTGCCGCCGGCCAGCGTACGGTTCCGCGCAACGAGCTGCTCGGCGAGGCTCTCGGCGTCGATGCCCGTGGCGCGCGCCGTTGCCGGATCGATGGTGATCAGCAGCTGCTCACCGGGATCGGCGACGAGGTCCACCGACGCGATGTCGGGAATCCGGAACAGGTCGCGACGCAACCGGCGCGCCTCGTCGAGCAGCACGAGCAGGTCGTCGCTGCCGGTCAGCGCGAGCGTGACGGCGTGGGCGTCCATGGACCGGTCGCGGACGTCGGCCGGCAGCGGGCCGGGCGGGAACTCGCGCTCGGCGTCGGCCACG
>JAWVZQ010000250.1:0-2862 GCA_033722095.1 Wenzhouxiangellaceae bacterium
CCTTGGCCGTCTCGGCGGCATGGACCTCGGCGTCCTGCGCGCATGCGGCGCCGGCCGAGGCCAGCAGCGCGGCGCAGCCGAGTTGGCGCAGCACGTGAATCGTCTTCGATCTCGAGCGGGTCTTCATCTTGTTCCTCCCGGATGGGGGTGGGTCATTGAGCCTATCAATCGGGTCAGTGCGATGCATCTTCTTCGGGTCGCTCACCAGTTGCCGGCGAGCATGATCCAGAACTTGGTCGCGCCGGCCACGCCGGCGTCGTCGTCGGCGAAGTGCGCTGCCTTGACCAGCACCGAGACGTGGTCGTCGATGCGGATCGAAAGCGATGCATCGAGTTCGTGGCCGAGCAGGTCGCTGCCGTCGACGGTCGCGAAGCGGTGCGCGGCCACGGTCCAGCCGAGCCGGTCGCGTCCGCCGGAAAAGCCGGCGTAGAGATCGTCGAGGCCGCGCGCCGGCGTCGCGAGGAAGCGGTCGGCCCAGCCGTTGAACGCGTGCAGCGTCGCAAGCGGGGTCTGGAAGGCGCGCGCGCCATCGTCGTCGCCGAGGCGCTCGAAACCGGCGAACGGCTCGAAGCTCGGCGCCAGCGCCAGATCGAGGCGCGCGTGCGCGTAAACGGCGTCGTAGTCGAAGGGGTTGCCGCCGGTGTCGGACTGGTGGGCCGCCTCGAGCAGCCAGGCCCAGTCGCCGGTGCCGCCCGTGTAGCGCAGGCCGGCGGTGCGATTCGACAGGGCCTGCGCATCCTCGTCCTCGATGCGGTAGAGGTAGCCGCTCAGGACGTGGCCCTCGGCGACCGCGAACGAGGCGTTGAGCAGGTGCGTGTCGTGGTCGTGGTCGCCGGCGGGCACGTCGGAGGCGAAGATGCGGTTGACGTGCCCGACCCAGCCGTAGAACAGATTCCACCGGCCCGAATTCCATTCCGCGGTGGCGCCGTCGTAGGTCTGCTCGTTCTGGCGCCAGCCGACGTTGCCGACGAAACGATCGTTGTCGAGCTTGATGCGCTGGCGGCCGGCCCGCAGGCGCAGCCCGTCGGCCGGCGAAAACTGCAGCCACGCCTGGTTGACGCGCGTGTCCTCGGGGTCGGCGACGACGGGGAACCGCGAGCGGTCCGGCGTCGCGCCCGCGCCGGCGTTGTAATCGTCGAGCCCGATTTCGCGGACGTCCGAGAATTCCAGGAATCCACGCCAGCGGGATCCGATCGGTGCGTCCAGGTGCAGCCGCGTGCGCAGCGTTGCGGCCTCGGCGTCCTCGTCGAAGCCCTCCTCCTCGACGAGTTCGATGCGGGCACGGAAGTCCACGCCGACGTCGAGGTCGATCTCGCCGGCATCGGCCGATGCCGGCATCGCCAGCAGGGCTGCGGCGAGCGCGGTGGCGATCTTCCGGGCGACGGGGCTTGCAGCGGACATCGATGATCTCCTCGGGTCGGGCTCGGAATCGAGTATTCCAGATGCATCAATTGCCGCGCTTGATCCGCGTCAATTCCGCGCAGGAGTGTTCGGGCCTCTTCTTTGACCGCCCGGGAGGCCGCGCCTATACTGGTTTCGGGCCGTTTCCACGGAGTCGCCATGTCCGAGAACGTCCGCACAACGCCGACGGCCAGGGCGCGTCTCCGCTCGCTGAGCTACTGGCTCGTGTTCTCGGTGCCGGCGCTGATGCCGCTGTCGTGGGCGCTGATCCAGGCCACGGACAGCTTCGCCTGGTCCGCACTGCCGATCGCCTGGCTCTACGGCGCGCTGCCGGTACTGGACTGGTGGATCGGCCGGGATCGCGAGGCTCCGGTCGCCGCCCAGGACCACTGGTTGAACCGCCGCTTCATCCCCTGGCTCTGCCTGCCCGTGCAGCTGGTCGTCGTGTTCGGCTCACTTGCCGTCCTGCCCGAATTCCCGTGGTGGGCGGCCGTGCTCTGGCTGCTCTCGCTGGGTTACGTCGGTGGCGTCCTCGCCATCAACGTCGGCCACGAGCTCATTCACCGGCGCAGCCGCATCGACCGGACCGTCGGCGGGTTGCTGCTGTCGAGCGTCAACTACGCGACCTTCAAGATCGAGCACGTGCGCGGTCACCACGTCTGGGTCGCGACCGAGCACGACCCATCGACGGCCCAGCGCGGCGACACCGTCTACCGGTTCGTGCCGCGGGCGCTGTGGAGGAACACGGTGCAGGCCTGGACGCTCGAGGCAAAGCGGCTCGAACGGTTCGGAAAATCTCCGATCTCCCTCGAAAACGAACTGATTCGATGGCAAATCGTCGTCATCGTTTTCGCTGGGTGTGCCTGGATGATGGCCGGCTGGCTCGGCCTGCTCGGCTTCTTCGCCCAGGGCCTGGCCGCCGCGGCGACGCTGGAGATCATCAACTACGTCGAGCACTACGGGCTCGAGCGCCGCCGCCTCGACAACGGCCGCTACGAGCCGCCGACACCGATGCATTCCTGGAACGCCGACTACTGGCTGGGCAACGGCATCCTCCTGCAGCTGCAGCGCCATTCCGACCACCATGCCAACCCGACGCGCCCCTACACGACCCTGCGCAGCCACCCCGAGGCCCCGCAGCTTCCGCTCGGCTACTCGGCGCTTCTGCCGATCACGCTTGTTCCGCCGCTGTGGCGCAGGCTGATCCACCCGAGACTGGACGAATTCGCCGCTTCGAGGGGTTGACAATCCGCCGGAACGAATCGATACTACGCGGCTTGCAACGCGCCCGTAGCTCAGCTGGATAGAGTACCTGGCTACGAACCAGGCGGTCGGAGGTTCGAATCCTTCCGGGCGCGCCATATCAACGAGAAAGCCCCGCCTCCCGCGGGGCTTTTTCGTTGGTATGCCCGGAAGGATTCGAGCCTCCGACCAATAAAAAAGCGGTTCGACCACGCCGGC
>JAWVZQ010000251.1:0-2813 GCA_033722095.1 Wenzhouxiangellaceae bacterium
CGGCGGGCGCCGATCTGGCGCCCCTGCTCGAGCCGCTCGCCGGCGCCGTCGCTGCGACGAGCCGGAATGCGCGGGTCGACTCGAATGGCCACGAGGTCCTCTCCATCGACCGCCCGAAGTGGCTCGACGGCCTCGATGAATGGGTGTTGCCGGTCCGCGAAGTGATCCAGGGCAGCGACGGTCGGCCGATGGGCACCATGGTCGCGGCGCTCCGACTCGAGGGCGACCGCTCCTTCTTCGAGCCCCAGAGCTTCCTGGGCCCGAGGAACAATGTCCAGATCGTCCGCGACGCCGATCTCGTGCCGATTCACTGGGCCGCGGAGATGCCGCGTCCCGACGGGCTCTTCACGCGCTCGATTCCGCGCGCCTTCTACGACGACGCCATCGAGTCGGCGGAGCGGCGCACGGGCATGGGACGGGAACGGATCAAGGCGAGCGCGACGCCGGTTCCCTATCGCGTCAACAATGCCCTCGGACCGCACGTCGGCATGGCGTTGTTCGAACCGCGCTACGACTACTGGGTCATCTCCCAGACGCATCGCGACCAGTTGCTCATCGAGTTCGCGCGCGTCGCGGCCGTCTATCTGGCGGTCTTCGTCGCCCTCCTGCTGGCGGTCTGGTCGGTCCTGCGCGGCATCACGCGCGCCGAGCGGCGCGCCAAGCAGCGCCTCGTCCACCAGGCGCACCACGACACGCTCACGGGGCTGCCCAACCGTCAGCGCCTCGGAGAGGACTTCGAGGAAATGCGCAACGCCCATCGCGACGGGTTCGCGCTGCTGTTCATCGACATGGACAACTTCAAGACCGTCAACGACGGATTCGGACATGCCCAGGGCGACGGCGTGCTGGGCCAGATCGGTTCGAGGCTACGCCACCTGCTCGAACCCGGAGAGCGCGTGGCGCGCGTCGGCGGTGACGAGTTCGTGGTCCTCACGCCCGAAACCGGCGCCGAGGAACTCATGGAGCGTGCCGGGCAGTTCATCGAGCGGCTGGCCGAGCCCTACGTCGTCAACGGGATTCCCTGCGAACTGGGCTGCAGCATCGGCATCGCGCGATGGCCGGAAGCCGGAACCTCGCTCAGCGACGGGCTCCGGTCGGCCGACGTCGCCATGTATGCGGCCAAGCGCGAGCGCAATGCGGCCCGATTCTACGAGCCGGCGATGGGCCGGAAGTACCTGGAGAACATCCGCGTCGAGCAGCGCCTGCGCGGCGCCATCGACCGCGAGGAGATCGATGTCGTCTACCAGCCGCAGGTCGATGCGCAACGCCGGGTGATCGGCATCGAGGCGCTGGCGCGCTGGAACGACGCCGAACTCGGCCCGGTCAAGCCGAGGCGATTCATTGCCGTGGCCGAGGCCTCGGGGATGATCGAGGAACTCGGCGATCACATCGTGCAGCGCTGCCTGCGAGACGCCGCGGAACTGCGCGCTTCCCTGAAGCGACCCCTGCGACTTTCGATCAACATCTCGGTGCGCCAACTGCTGAAGCCGGGATTCTCCCGCCGCATGATCGGGATGATCGAGACCGCGCGCCTCGACGGGGTTCACCTGGTTCTCGAGATCACCGAGAGCCTGTTCATGGAGGACCTGAACTGGATCGTCGAGGAACTCGAATCGTTGCGGCTGTCGAACATCGGCATCGCGCTCGACGATTTCGGGACCGGCTTTTCCTCGCTGAGTCTGCTGCGCAGCCTGCCGATCGACGAGCTCAAGATCGACAAGAGCTTCGTCGACAATCTCGAGCGCGACGAAGCCGCTCGCAAGCTGGTCCAGAGCGTGGTCGCGATCGCCAAGAATCACGGCATGTCGGTCGTGGCCGAGGGCGTGGAGACCGAGCGCCAGTTCGAGCTGCTGCGCGAGGATGGTTGCGACGCGTTCCAGGGCTACCTGTTCTTCCATCCCCTGCGTGCCAGCGCGCTGGAGTCGGTGCTGGCCCGGGCGCGCTGACCGCGGCGCGACGGCTTCACCCTGCCGTCGCGTGCCCACGGCAGGATCGGAAGACATGAAGCGTTCGCCCCGGCAATCGTCCCGCTCGCCTCTCGACCGCAAGACCTGCCCGGTCTGCCGCCGGCCCTTCGAATGGCGGCGCAAGTGGAGGGACTGCTGGGACGAGGTGCGCTATTGCTCCGAACGCTGCCGTCGCTCGCGCAGGACCGCATAGGGAGCGCCTCGACCACCCCGGGCGGTCGTTGCAATCCGGTTTCCCGGGTTGAAACGCGCTCCGTTCAGCGCAATGCGGCGGTTCCCGGGTTCGGCGCGGCACGGGCGACGATGCGCGCGCCGCCGAGGTTTCCGCCCTCGAACAGTTCCCTCACGACGCCGTAGAAGCGCGCGAGGCGCTCTTCGGCGGCGCGCCCGTGCAATCGCCGGTAACGCTCGCGGTCGGCCGCGAAGGCCCGCTCCCGCGCCACGACGAAGCGCGTCCAGGGCTCCGTCATGGAGTGCATCTCGACGTCGGTGAACCCGGCCGACTCGAGCCGCTCGCGGTAGCGGTCGCGATCGGGCAGGGCGCGGCAGTAGACCTCCTCGGACAGCAGGCGACGCTCGCGCACGGTCAAGGGCGCGTCGGCCACGAAATCCTCGGCGAACAGTGCTCCGCCGTCGACGAGCGCCGCGCGGCAGCGCCGGAACAGCGCCGCGTGATCGTCGATGTGCAGGAAGGTCAGCCAGCTGACGAGCGCATCGTGTCGGTCTTCGAATTCGGCCTCGAGGAAATCGGCCCGGACGTGCCGGACGCGGTCATCGAGACCGCAGCGTCGCGTCAGGCGCGATGCAGCATCGTGGAAATCCGGTTGGAGTTCGACGGCCGTGACC
>JAWVZQ010000252.1:0-2811 GCA_033722095.1 Wenzhouxiangellaceae bacterium
CCGGGTCGGCCTGGCCTTCGTGGTGCCCGGGCCGGGTCATGAACGCGGGTCGCTGGACGGTGACGCGGCCGTCGGCGGACAGCTCGATGCGCAGCACGCTATCGGCACCGTCGACAATGGTGAAATCGCGCTCGTAGACGAGCGTCTGGGCGCCCGCCGCGAGGGGTAGAAGGAGGAAGATCGAGGCCGCGAGCAGCGCGGCGTGGATGGACAGTTCAGACCGATTCGACCGATTCGACCGATTCGGACGCATGGGGCTCTCCGGGGGTCGGTGAGCCTATCAACCTACTCCGGCACCGGCGCCGATGCAAATATCCCGTCGCTCACTCCGGCCGCAGGTACGGGAACAGCAGCACCTCGCGGATCGACGCCGAGTCGGTGAACAGCATGACGAGGCGGTCGATGCCGATGCCCTCGCCGGCCGTCGGCGGCATGCCGTATTCCAGTGCGCGGATGTAGTCGGCGTCGTAGTGCATGGCCTCCGCGTCGCCGGCGTCCCTGGCGTCGACCTGGGCGCGGAAGCGCTCGGCCTGGTCCTCGGGATCGTTGAGCTCGGAGAAGCCGTTGGCGATCTCGCGGCCGGCCACGAAGAGCTCGAACCGGTCCGTGATCTCCGGATCGTCGTCGTTGCGGCGCGACAGCGGCGAGACCTCGGTCGGGTAGCCCGTGATGAAGGTCGGCTGCTCGAGTTTCTCCTCGACGGTCTTCTCGAAGATCTCGAGCAGCAGCTTGCCCCAGCCCCAGGCGTCCTCGACGTGGATGTCGAGTTCCCCGCAGTAGCCGCGCAGCGCATCGGCGTCGCGCAGCTCGGCGGCATCGAACTCGGGATTGTGGGCCAGCACGGCTTCCTCGACGGTCATGCGCCGGAACGCCGGCCCGAAGTCGATCTTCGAGCCCTGGTATTCGACCTCGGTCCCGGCGACGACGTCCGCGGCGACGTCGCGCAGCATGGCCTCGGTCAGGTCCATGAGCGCCTCGTGGTCGGCGTAGGCCTGATAGAACTCGAGCATCGTGAACTCGGGGTTGTGGCGCGTCGAGACCCCCTCGTTGCGGAAGTTGCGGTTGATCTCGTAGACGCGCTCGAAGCCGCCGACGACGAGTCGCTTGAGGTGCAGTTCGGGCGCCACGCGCAGGTAGAGGTCGATGTCCAGCGCGTTGTGATGGGTCCTGAACGGCCGCGCCGCAGCGCCGCCGGGCAGGTGGTGCATCATCGGCGTTTCGACTTCCAGGAAGCCGCGCTCGTCGAGGAAGGCGCGGATGCCGCGCACGATGCGCGAGCGCGTCTCGAAGATTCCGCGGACCTCGGGATTGGCGATGAGGTCCACGTAGCGTTGCCGGTAGCGCGTCTCCTGGTCGGTCAGGCCGTGCCACTTCTCGGGCAGCGGCCGCAGCGACTTCACGAGCAGTTCCAGGGCATCGGCGTGGACGCTGAGCTCGCCGGTCTTCGTGCGCATGAGCACGCCCTCGGCGCCGACGATGTCGCCGACGTCCCACTGCTTGAAGGACCGGTACACGCCCTCGGGCAGGTCGTCGCGGCGCAGGTAGAGCTGGATCTGCGCGCCCGATCCGTCCCGGACGTGGACGAATGCGGCCTTGCCCATGATCCGGCGCGACATCATGCGCCCGGCCACGGACACGCGGACCCCCTCCTGCTCGAGCTTCTCCTGCGGCCATTCGTCGGCGTCGCCGTATTCGGCCAGCAGCGCGTCGGCCCGGTGGGTGGGCCGGAAGGCGTTCGGGAACGCCTGGCCTTCCTCGCGCAACGCATCGAGCTTCTGCCGCCGCTCGGCGATGAGGCGGTTCTCGTCGACTTGCTCCTTGCTGTCGTTCTGGTCGGTCATCGGATTCAAACCCAAATTCGTTGGTCCGCGGATGAATGGACTTCTCTCGTCACTCCAGCCCCGCCTTCAGCGAAGCGGCGACGAATTCGTCGAGGTCGCCGTCGAGCACCTTCTGGGTGTCGGCACGCTCGACGCCGGTGCGCAGGTCCTTGATCCGCGACTGGTCGAGCACGTAGTTGCGGATCTGGCTGCCCCAGCCGATGTCGGCCTTCTCCTCCTCGGCGGCCTGGGCCTTCTCGCGCTGCTTCTGCAGCTCCAGCTCGTAGAGCTTGGCGCGCAGCTGGCTCATCGCGCGATCCTTGTTCTTGTGCTGCGACCGGTCGGTCTGGCACTGCACGACGATGCCCGTGGGCTCGTGCGTGATGCGCACGGCCGACTCGGTCCGGTTGACGTGCTGGCCACCGGCGCCCGAGGCACGGTAGACGTCGATGCGCAGGTCCGAGGGATCGACCTCGATCTCGATGTTGTCGTCGACCTCGGGCGATACGAACACCGACGCGAACGACGTGTGGCGGCGGTTGCCGGAATCGAACGGGCTCTTGCGGACGAGCCGGTGGACCCCGGTCTCGGTTCGGCACCAGCCGTAGGCGTAGTCGCCCTCGACGCGCACCGTGGCGCTCTTGACGCCGGCGACGTCGCCGGCCGAGACTTCGACGAGTTCGGTGGACCAGCCGCGGTTCTCGGCCCAGCGCAGGTACATGCGCAGCAGCATCTCCGCCCAGTCCTGGGCCTCCGTGCCGCCGGAGCCGGCCTGGATGTCGATGAAGCAGGGACGGTCGTCCATGTCGCCGGAGAACATGCGCTGGAACTCGAGGTCGGCGATCCGGTTCTCGAGCGTCTTCTGGTCGGATTCGACGCTGGCCAGCGTCTCCTCGTCGCCCTCCTCGATCGCCATCTCCAGCAGCTCGCCGGCGTCGCTGACGCCCTCGATCACGAAGCGCTGGGACTCCACGGACCGCTCCAGCGCGGC
>JAWVZQ010000253.1:0-2802 GCA_033722095.1 Wenzhouxiangellaceae bacterium
GGGGGGGGGCCGGGGGGTCCACCCGGCCCAGCGCCGCACCTGGAACCCGCTCAGGTCCTCTCTCAGGGGCTTGAGCATGAAATCGGCTCGGTCGCGGCTCCTCGACGTAGTTCCACTACGCCTGCGGGCCGCTCGGTCGCGAAACCCACCGATCACCGCACCTGGGACCCGCCCGACATGTGGCGTCCCTCTTTCCGGCCCGTCCTCCGCTTCTCGGCGACGCCAACGCGCGGAAAAGCTGTGCCTTGACAGGCAATCGTGCGCCGTTACCCAACGGCTACGCCCGTTGGAATGGGAACGGGAACATCTCCGGACGTTCGGTCTCGGGCGTATTCCGGGGCCGCGTCCCCGGGGGGGCGAGTCGCAGGGCGAGCGAATGGCGTTCGAGAACTCGGCACGAAGCCGGAGTTCAGGTCGTGTTCCCCGAGTTCCCGGGTTTCCGGATTTTCTCTTCGCGCCTTCGCGTCTTCGCGCTCATCCTCTGAAGGAATCGGCGGGACGCCTGCTACTGCGCCGCCACGCCCATTTGCTGCAGCTGCGCGCGAGCGCGCTGTCCGATCTCGGTCTGCGACTGCGCGGCGACGCGATAGTGCTCGATGGCGTCCTGGCGATTGCCGCGCTCGCGCGCGATGTTGCCGAGATAGAAGTGCGCGACGGCCGTCGGGATGCGCTCGTTGCTGGCCTCGAGGTCGGTCCTGGCCCCATCGAGGCGCCCGAGTTCGTGGCGGACCATGCCGCGCTTCAGGTAGTGGTAGAACCAGGCCGAGTTGCGCTGCAGCGCCTGCGAATACGCGCGTTCGGCGTCCCGGTACCGTTCGCGCTCGGCGAGCACGTCGCCCTTGAGTGAATAGGACAGCGCGATGGCCGGATCGCGGCGGATGGCTTCGTTGGCCTTCGCCAGCGCCGTGTCGAAGTCCTTGTCGGCAAACGCCTTGCGACCCTCGTCATAGGCCTCGTAGGCCGGTTGGGCGCGGCGCAGGCGTGAGAGCTTGTCCTGGTACCGCTCGCGCGCGATGATTCCCTCGTCGCCGAGTTCGGCGAGCAGTTCCCGGTTGTTCTCCACGCGCTCCTGGCTCGGCGGATGCGACGAGAGCCAGGCCGAGAAGCCCGAAGGCGTCCGGCCCTCGGAGAGCTCGAGAAAGGTCTCCTGCAGTTCCACGGCACCGCGCGGGTTGTAGCCGGCGCGGTCCATGTAGATCATCCCGTATCGATCCGCCTCGCGCTCGGCCTCGCGCGAATACGACTGGTTGATGAGCTGCGCGCCCACCATCCCGCCGAGCAAGGCGACCTGCGCGAGCTGGCCGTCCTCGCTGGCCTGGCCGGCCGCGATGCCGCCGGCCAGCACGGCACCCTGCAGCAGCATGCCGCGCGAAGCCTGCTGCGCCCCGTGGCGGGCGGCCGCGTGCACGACCTCGTGCCCGAGTACCGCGGCCAGTTCGGCCTCGCTGTCCATTTCCATGAGCAGCCCGCGGTTGATCGCGATCTTGCCGCCGGGCAGTGCCCAGGCATTCGGCACCGACTCGTTGACGATCTCGAATTCGTAGGGCAGTTCCCGGTCGGACACGCTCGCCACGCGTTGACCGACGTCCTGCACGTAGTCCACGAGACCCGGGTCGAGCAGGAAATCACCGCCCTGCGCCTGGCGAAGCGGGGCGTACTGCTGCTCACCGACCGAGCGTTCCCAGTCCTCGCCGACGAGGCTCAGCTCGCGTTCGCCCGTCACTGGATTCGTCGCGCAGCCGCCGGCCAGCAACAGGGCCGCGGCAAACGCCAGCAGAGGGAATCGATTCATCGAGGTTCTCCGGGGAGGGATTGCATCCCATTGTAGTCCCGGGAGTTTTCCGGATCAGGAGTCGTTGCCGGCCCCTTCGCCGCAAGGCCTGCGCGATCCGATCGGCACGGCGTCGGACTCCCACTGCGAAAGCGTCATCGTGATCGCGTCGCCGTCGTCGTCATGGCGGATGCGCACGGGAACCCAGCCGAGCCGGCGCGAATGCCAGGCCGTGTAGTTGCGGCTCGAGCCTTCGCGCCGGAATCGCTCGAAACGCAGCGTGTCGTGGCAACGACCGTCGACGACGAGCTGCTCGCTGCCTTCGAACCGGTAGGCCTGGGTCTCGACCTCGTCGCGCTCCAGGACGAGGAACTGCAGGTCCTCGCGCAGTCCCCCGGCCAGCGCGGCCTGGGCCGCGACTCGCAGCGTCATCGGATCGAGCACGCCTTCGACGATCGGGATGTCCAGCGCACCGCGATGCGTGGTCGTTTCGCTGCGCCCCGTTTCCCAGTCGTAGCGATGCTGCCAGTAGCGGTCGCTGCCCGGCTCGCCGGAAACGTGGTGATAGGTCAGCGGAAGCACGCGCCCGTCGCGCCAGTCGAACCAGCTCGTCTCGACCGTCTCGAGCCCGAGCAGGCGGACGAACCAGGCGGGATTCTCGGAGCGTGCCTCGTAGTGCCAGAGGCCGTCGTCGCGGCGCTCGAGCCGGACGGCCAGTTCGCCGAGGAGGCGGCCGTTGCGTTCGACCTCGTAGCGGGCCGCGTACTCGAACAGCGGGGAGCCGGCTGCCGGATCGACGCCGTCAGATGCCTGCGCCGCGACCGTCAGCCACGCGGCCGTGATCGTCCAGGTCGCGGTCCAGTACCAGCGGCGCGCGTTCGGGAAGATATCCATCACGCTCTCCGACATCGAGCCGCGCCAATAGTGCCAGAACGGCAGGAAGAAGCCGGTGTTCCCGCTCGAGGACACGCGCGGCCAGCCCCGGGGCATCGTCGCCGGGGCGGACCTCGACGCGGGCCTGGGCGATCACC
>JAWVZQ010000254.1:0-2684 GCA_033722095.1 Wenzhouxiangellaceae bacterium
ACCGGATCGCCGCCGAGGCCCCCGGCCTGAGCGGCGACGCGATCTACGAGGAGGCTCGCGCGCGCGTCGGCGCGATGCTGCAGGTCATCACCTACGAACAGTTCCTGCCGCTGCTGCTCGGAGACGACGCACTGCCCGAATGGAGCGGCTACGACGACGGCGTGGACCCGACGCTGGCCAACGTCTTCTCGACGGTGGCCTACCGGCTCGGTCACAGCATGGTGACGCCGCAGCTTGCCCGCCTCAACGGGCTGCTGCTACCGGTGCCGGATGGTCCACTGGCGCTGCGTGACGCATTCTTCGCCCCCGAACAGATGGAGCGCGACGGAGCGGTCGCGGAACTCATGCGCGGCGCTGCCATGCACACGATGCAGAGCCTGGACCGGTGGATCGTCGACGACCTGCGCAACTTCCTGTTCGGCCCGCCGGGATCCGGCGGCTTCGACCTCGGGGCCCTGAATCTCCAGCGCGCCCGCGATCACGGAATCCCCGATTACAACGCGGTCCGCGCGGCCTACGGCCTCGCGCCGGCCTCGTCGTTCTCCGACATCACCACCGACCCCGCGCTCGCCGACGCGCTGGCCGGCGTGTACGGAAGCGTCGATGACATCGACCCATGGATCGGCGGACTGGCCGAGGATCGTGCTCCCGGGCGCATGGTGGGCCCCCTGCTGCAGGCCATCCTCGTCGAGCAGTTCGTTCGGCTGCGCGACGGCGACCGGTTCTGGTACCGCAACATCTTCAGCGGCGAAGTCCTCGAAGAGATCGAGTCGACGCGCCTCGTCGACGTGGTCCGGCGCAACAGCGAAGCCGGCTCGGAACTGCCCGCCGACCTGTTCCGCGGCGGCGTCACGCCCTTCTCGATCCCGGTCCTCGGACCCTGGGGTCTGGTGCTGCTCGCACTGGTCCTGCTGATGGCTGCGCCGCGGTTCGTCAGCCGCGCTTCCTGAGCAGAGTCAGTCCGTCGCCGATCGGAACGAGCGAAAGGTCCACGCGTTCGTCGGTCGCCACGTGGCGATCGAATGCGCGCATCGCTTCGGTGTCCTCGTCGTCGGCGTCGGGGTCCGCGACCCGGCCGTCCCAGAGCGTGTTGTCGACCATGATCAGGCCACCACGCCGAACCAGCTCCAGGCAGCGCTCGTAGTACTCGATCGTCCCGGCCTTGTCGGCGTCGATGAACGCCAGGTCGAAATCGCCGGACCGACCTTCCGACAGCAGGCGCTGCAGGATTTCCGCAGCCTCCCCGATGCGCAGGTCCATGCGGTCGTTGATGCCGGCGCGGATCCAGAACGTCTCCGCGATCGATGTCCATTCCTCGCTGCGATCCACGCAGATCGCGCGGCCGGACTCCGGCAGCGCCTGGGCCACGGCCAGCGCGCTGTATCCCGTGAACGTGCCGATCTCGAGATAGTGCCGGGCGCCGATGAGGCGGGCCAGCAGCGCCATGAACTGGCCCTGCTCCGGGGCGATCTGCATGTTGGCTTCCGGCATCGCCAGCGTGCGTTCGCGCAGTTCGCGCAGGAGCGGCGTCTCGCGCAGCGAGACTTCGCGCAGGAAACCCAGGACCCGGTCGTCGAGCCCGATCGATCGGTTGCTCACGGCCGGGCCCGCCGCCCGGAAGCCCCAAGGCGGATCATCCGCCGCCCTCCTGCCCGGCCGCCGTGCCGACCTCGAAGGCCTTGTGCATGCGCGCCGCGTCGATCTCGGAGATCCACAGGTAGCGACCGGGCTCGAGATCGACGGTCATCGTCCCGTGGGAGACGGCGTTCATGTGCTCGACGCCGCCGAGGAACTCCACGGGCGCCGGAGCGCGCAGTCCACCCACGTTGCTCCAGTCCATCCAGAAGACCAGCTCGTCGAGATCGGTCTCGTCATCGATGCGCGCCAGGTTGAGGTCGTAGGGCATGAAGGACTGCGGATCCTCGAGCATGGTCACGCGGAACGTCGTGCGTCCCGGCTCCACCCGCTCCGGTGCTTCCACGCCGTCCGAACCCACGCGTACATCGTGATCGGCTTCGGGCGGCGATCCACGGCTTTCCGATGCGACGACTTCGACCTCGTGGAGCATGCCCATCGAGGTATGCCACGTTCCGTCGGGCGCCTTGACGTAACACTCGGCCAGATAGGTGCCGGGCTCGTCGACGAGGAACGTCGAACGCGTGCTTCTCCCCGGCGACAGCAGGCCTGCGCCGCCGACATAGGTCATCTGCAGCCCCCACTCGGGAATCTCCTCGACGAGGAACGGCCCGATGTCGGCCTTCGTCATTTCGCCGCTGCGCAGGCCTTCCATGAGCGCGTCGAAGGCCGGGACGACGTGCTCGCGCTGATCCTCGATGTCGTGGCCCTCGGCAAGCCGGTAGAGGATCACGAAATGGACCTGGTCGCCGGCATTGTGGAAATCGAACGTCGTCCAGCCCGTTTCAAGTCGATCCGGCATTTCGATCGCGTATTCGGTCGTGACCACGGGAACGACCCGATCCTGTGCGACGGCGTCATCCCCTGAACCTCCGGCGGAGTCACCGGAGGCGTCGGGGCCGGTCGGCACGGCGCTGGATGGCGAGTCCGCATCGGCAGAGACGGGCTCGGCGGTGCGTTCCTCGGCCTCGCCGGTCGTGTCGCCGCAGGCCGCGAGGCCCAGGGCCATGAGAACGGAAAACAGCGCGGCCGCGGCCGCGCGCCGAGAA
>JAWVZQ010000255.1:0-2634 GCA_033722095.1 Wenzhouxiangellaceae bacterium
GGGCTCCGACGCCGGGCGCGCCTCCAGCCGCCCCCCGACCAACCCCACCACCCAGCCGACCTAACTGCCGCTGGCGCCGGGCACCACGTACGATCCCTGACCGCGGACGGGGCCGGGGCCCCCCCCGGCCCGCCCCCCCCGGAGGCATCGATGAGCGAACGACAGGACACCAACCCGGCGGCACTGCTGAGCCTGATCTGCGGCATCCTGGCCTGGGCCGCGTTCCCGATTCTCGGTTCGCTGGTGGCGGTCGTCGCCGGCCACGCCGCGCTCGGCCAGATCCGCCGCACAGGCCATTCCCAGTCGGGCGCGACCATGGCCCGCGCCGGCCTGATCCTCGGCTGGCTGCAGCTGGCGCTGATCGTGCTGGCCGGCGCCGTCTGGCTGGGATTCCTGCTCGTCGCCGGCGCCCTCACGGGGCTCGCCGTATTCGTGCTGGTCGCCGTGGCCGCCGCGCTCGTCGCCGGCCTGATCGGCGTGCTGGCCATGCTCCTGTTCGGTAGCTGATCGGTGTACGGCTGGCTGCGCCGCGGCCTGTTCGCGCTCCCCCCGGAGACGGCGCACGAAGTCGCGCTGTGCTCGCTGCGCCTCGCCGCACCGCTGGGCCTGGGCCGGCTGCTGGGTCCGCCTCCACCGTCCTTGCCCGTCCACTGCCTCGGCCTCGATTTTCCGAACCCCGTGGGCCTGGCCGCCGGCCTCGACAAGAACGGCGACTACATCGACGCCATGGGCCGCCTGGGTTTCGGCTTCATCGAGGTCGGAACGGTCACGCCGGCCCCGCAGCCCGGCAATCCGAAACCGCGGATGTTCCGGATTTCCGAGCACGAGGCGCTGATCAATCGGCTCGGCTTCAACAACAAGGGCGTCGACCACCTCGTCGAACGCCTTCGCGCACGTCGCTTCAAGGGCCCCGTCGGCGCCAATATCGGCAAGCAGAAGGAGACGCCGGTCTCCGAAGCCCCCGGCGACTACCGACACTGCCTGGAACGCGTGCATGCCCACTGCGACTACGTCACGGTGAACATCTCCTCGCCGAACACGGCCAACCTGCGCGAACTCCAGGACACCGGACCGCTCTCGGAACTGCTCTCCGAGATCCGCCACTGCCGCGCTCGCCTCGAGCGCGAACAGGGCCAGCGTCGGCCGTTGCTCGTCAAGATCGCCCCGGACTGGGACGACGAGGCGCTCGACCGCTCGCTGGCCGTCATCGCCGATTCCGGCGTCGACGGCCTCATCGCGACCAACACGAGCATCGACCACGAACCCGTCGCCGGGACCCCGTACGCCGACGAGGCGGGCGGACTCAGTGGCGCTCCGATCCGGCCTCGCGCCGACCACGTCCTCGAGCGTGCGCGCCAGGCGCTGGGCCCCGACTTCCCGATCATCGGCCTGGGCGGCATCACGCGCGGCGCCGACGCGGCCGAGAAGCGCCGTCTCGGCGCCGACCTCGTCCAGCTCTACACCGGATTCATCTATCACGGGCCGGCGCTCGTGAGCGACTGCGTCCGCGCGATGGCAGCGATGGCGCGCAGCCGAAAGCAATGAGCGCTCTGCGACGCGACGCGCCGCTGCAGGCCCTGAGCAGCTTCGGCCTTCCCGCACGCGCCCGCGAACTTGCCGTGCTCGAGCGGCCCGAGACGCTTCCCGCCCTGCTGGACGCCGACGGCCCCCTGCTGCTGCTCGGCGGCGGCAGCAACACCGTGTTCGTCGACGACTTCCCGGGCAGGATCGTCCTGAACCGTCTCAGAGGCGTGCGTTTCGAGGACGCCGGCGACGACGTCGTGACGGTCACGGCCGAGGCCGGCGAGGACTGGCATTCCCTGGTCCTGCGAACGCTGGAGGCCGGCCTCTGGGGGCTCGAGAACCTCGCATTGATCCCGGGGTCGGTCGGTGCGGCGCCGATGCAGAACATCGGCGCCTACGGCGTGGAACTGTCCGACGTGCTCGAGTCCGTGGAGGTCTTCGACCGCACCGAGGAACGCACCGCCTCGCTGTCCACCGAGCAGTGCGCGCTCGGCTATCGATCGAGCCGATTCCGCGATGCCGATGCCGGACGCTTCGTCATCCTCTCGGTCAGGATGCGACTCCGGCGCCGCGCGCGACCCGTACTCGACTACCCGTCGCTGGCGGCCGAACTCGGCCGGCGCGGCCACGAGACCATCGACGATCCGCGCATCGTCGCGGCGGCGGTCATGCGCGTCCGCCGCCACCGTCTGCCCGATCCGGCCCGTCTCCCGAATGCCGGGAGCTTCTTCAAGAATCCCGTGGTCGCGCGACGCGAGGCCGACGCGCTCGTCGAGCGATTCCCCGACCTGCCGCACTGGGATCTCGCCGACGGCCGGGCGAAGCTCTCGGCCGGCTGGATGATCGAGGCGTGCGGCTGGCGGGGACGCCGCCACGGCGGCCTTCGCGTCCACGAACACCACGCGCTCGTTGTGACCAACCCCGGCGGCGGTACGGGCAGCGAACTCCTGGCACTGGCCGGCGCCATCCGCGGCTCCGTGGCCGAGCGATTCGGCGTGGTGCTCGAACCCGAGCCGATGCTGGTCGGCGGCGCGCTGCCGCCGACCTGAACCTCGCGCCTACTCGGCCTCGAAGTCGGACGAGAAGAACGCCTCGCGCAGCCGCTTGGCA
>JAWVZQ010000256.1:0-2568 GCA_033722095.1 Wenzhouxiangellaceae bacterium
CTGGGTGACGGGGGTGTTCGTCGTCGCGTTCCTCGTGGTTTCGCTCCTGCTCCTCGTCGGCGGCAGCCTCGCACTCCGGCGCAGCGCAGGGCGGGCATTCGAGTCCGAGGCACGGTTCCGGGCCACGTTCGAGGAAGCCGGCGTGGGCATCGCGCACCTGGACCTGGACGGAAACTGCCTGACCGTCAACGACGCGCTGGCCGATCTCCTCGGCACGACGCCGGACGCGCTGACGGGCGCTGGGCTCGACGAGTTCGTTCCCGGCGACGACGCGCCGATCCGCGAGGACGCACGTCGCCTCATCGAGGAGGGGGAGCTCCGGGCCAAGACCGATCTCAGGATGGAGCGCACCGACGGTCGCGCCGTCTGGGCCAACCTCACGATCACGCTGGTTTCCGACATCCGCAACCGCCCGCGCCATTTCATCGCCATCGTCGAGGACATCACCGAGCGGCGCCAGCTGGCCGATGAGCTCGCCTACCAGGCGCGTCACGACCCCGTGACCGGCCTGCTGAACCGGCGCGCGTTCGAAGAACGGCTGCTGGGTGCGGTCCGCCGCAGCGTGCGCGACGAACTCGAATGCGCGCTGATCTACGTCGACCTGGACCGGTTCAAGACCGTCAACGACAGCGCCGGCCACGACGCCGGCGATGAGCTGCTGCGGCAGATGGGGCCGCTGATGCATGCCTGCGTGCGGGCCAACGACACGGTGTCGAGACTCGGCGGCGACGAGTTCTGCCTGCTCCTCGAGGGCTGTCCGCGCGACTCGGTGCTGGGCCTGGCCGAAAAGCTGCGCGCCGCCATCCACGAGTACCGCTTCGAGTGGCAGGGGCGATCCTTCTCGATCAGCGCCAGCATCGGCGTGGTGCCGTTCGGAGGCAGGGGCGCGACGATCGATCAACTGTCGCCCGAACTGCTGGTCTCGGCCGCCGACGCGGCCTGCTACTGCGCAAAGGACCTGGGCCGCGACAAGGTCTACGTCGGCGAGCTCGACGACCCGGCACTGATGCAGCAGCGCAACCAGATCGCTTCGCTGGACTCGCTGCGCGAAGCACTCGAGGAATCGCGATTCCGCATCATGCTCCAGCCCATCGTGCCCGTGGGCGAACCGCTGAATGCCGAGGCCACGCGCTTCGAGGCGCTGGTGCGGATGGCGCGGCCGGACGGCGAACTCGTCCCACCGGCGAAGTTCCTGCCCGCCGCCGAGCGTTACGGACTGATCCGGCGCATCGACCTCTGGGTGCTCCGCAAGGTGATCGCCTGGCTCGAGGCCGGGGGCGGCGCCGACGTCGCCGAGAGCGTCGCGGTCAACCTCAGCGCGGTTTCGCTGCACAGCGACGCGTTCCGCGACGAAGTCGACGCACTCATGGCGGCGACGCGCCTGCCCGGCGAGCGCATCTGCTTCGAGATCACGGAGACCGAGGCGATCTCCAGCCTCGACGATGCGCGCGCGTTCATCCGCCGCATGCGCAAGCGCGGTTGCCGCTTCGCGCTCGACGACTTCGGCTCCGGATTCTCGTCGTTCGGCTACCTGCTGACGCTGCCCGTGCAGTACGTGAAGATCGACGGCCTGTTCGTGCGCGACGTGCACGAGAACCTGGCCCACGAGGCCATCGTGCGCTCCGTGCACCAGGTCGCCAGGTCGATGGGCAAGCAGACCATCGCCGAGTTCGTCGAGTCGCGCCCCGTCCTCGACAAGCTCGCCGAGATCGGCGTCGACTTCGCCCAGGGCCACGCCATCGGCCGCCCGATGCCCATGCCGTCCAACGGCCAGCCCCCGGCAAGGGGAAACTGATTCTCGCTGGGTGCCGAATTCCTCCAGGGGTGCCGAATCCCTTCAGAGGATGAGCGCGAAGACGCGAAGGCGCGAAGAGAAACCCGGAATCTTCCTTGAGAGATTCGACAGTAGCCCGGGGGCTACGTCCCCCGGGGTGAGAACGAGATCTTCTCCGAAGGAAAGATGTAGACAGGCTGTTTCGCCGACGGACCCCGCCCGACCCCCATTCGCCTTCGGCTCACCCAAGGGGCGCGGCCCTTGGGCTACGTCGTCTGTGCCGGCTGCGAGGATGGCGAGGGTTGCGTAGCCCGGGGTTACACCCCCGGGTGAGCGAGCCGCAGGGCGAGCGAATGGCCTCGAAATTCCATTCGCGGTCTCCGGCCGCTCACCCAGGGGACGCGGCCCCTGAGCTACGAGACCCCTCGCCCGTTCGGCGCCCCGAGCCGCCGCAGGATCGCGCGGACGATGAAGTGGCCCGGCCAGTACAGCGCCAGCGCCGTGGCGATACAGAGCAACGGGATGTAGACGGCGTCGGGCATCCAGGTCTGCTCGATGCCGAACGGCGCCTGCGTGTAGTTGTGGTTGCGCTCGGGGTCGCCGAACCACCAGCCGCCGACGATGGCCGCGCTGCCGATCCCGCATTGCAGCCACGGGCCGCGGTCGTCGTAGCCCTGGCGGCGGCAGAGCCAGAGCACGTAGGCCGGGAACCAGAGGTGGTAGGTCGACGTCAGCCTCAGAGCAAGCGAGTAGTCGGCGTCGAACATGTAGGCCGTGATGCCCGTCGGGCTGCC